>CANQSQ010000004.1 GCA_947626565.1 uncultured Bacilli bacterium | reverse complement strand
TTTTATCAAAAAAATGAATCTGTGGATAAAACAAATTCATTTTTTCTTTTCTTTCTTTTTTTCACCGGAACTCAAATTAGAAAAGATTAAAAAAAGTAGTGTACACTACTTTTGATAGATTTTAGGGGCTGAATTTAAGATTTTATATAGATTACTATTACGATAGTAATTGTCGGTTATATAGTCAGCAAGACTAAGAAAATGAGGGATAATATGTTTTTTAGTTTTATTAGTTTCTTCAGCTTCTAAGATTTTAAGTCCATCGGTAAAAACATCTAATTTGTAATAAGTATTTTCATAGGCAAAACAATATCTTTTTTTAATTATAGGCATTTGGGATGTTGGGATACGACTAAGATATTCTTTTTCAGAAATATTTCTTTTTTTAACTAGACGTTCAAAGTCATTGGAAGTATCCATTTTTATTATTTCTGAATATTTCGTTTCGTCATTATGGGTTGTTTTACGAAGACAAATTTCTTGATTGTCGGCAAATAAATAATATTGCTCGAGAAGAAATTCTTCGTGAGGTAAAGTATTTAGAGTGGAAAAGTCAATAGCTGAGACAAGGTATTTTTTTTGATGTTGAAGAGGATATGGTTTATCTAGTAATTTATATATTTCTTTGATACCTTGATTAATTTTTTCGGTAAAGGTTACATCATTATTTAAAATGATTAAATTATCATGACCAAGCCAAGCACTTAAAGTTTTATCATCAAGACGACGAGCTTCTTCTTTTGATTCACTACGGGCTTTATTATTGGCATTCGAATATAAGTCTTCTTTACCATAGGCTATGGTTTTTAGATGAAGTACTAAATCATAACGATTCATGAGAGAAAAAAGACTTAAGTTAAACTTTTTTAGAAGGGAAGAAAATTCTGGTGCTGAAACATAGGCTCTGTCATCTAAAAGTCCTCGGTCACAAACGATAAGTACTTCTTTATCTTTAGCAAGAGCATATTTTTCAGCTAAAGATTCTAAATATAATTGTAAACTCATAACGTATTCTTGAAAGTCATAAGAACTTATAGCATTGGGTCCAAAGGGTTTAATACCACTATTAATTAAAATAGTAGCGGCTTCTGGTACGATGATTACATCATAACCTTTTTCTTGAAATTCTTGTTCAATATGCTGCAATGAAGTGGTTTTACCGCCACTTGGTCCTCCGGTCAAAACGATTTTTATTTTTTTCAAACTATTAACCTCCCTTATATATGTAATGTGTCATCTTGTACACTTTAATTATATGTGTTATTACTGACACTTGTCAAAATAAAAGAAAAAATTCACTAAAGTGAATTATTTTATAAACATAGCATCGCCAAAGGAGAAAAAGCGATATTTCTCTTGAACGGCAATTTTATAGGCATTTAAAATGTTATCTTTACCAGCAAAAGCCGATACTAGCATTACTAACGTCGATTTAGGTAAATGAAAATTAGTAATTAAACCATCAATAGCTTTAAAAGTATAACCAGGATAGATAAAAATATTGGTCCACCCACTACACTCTTTAAATTCATGATAAAGACTCATTATAGTTTCTAGGGTTCTAGTAGAAGTAGTTCCTACAGCGATAATGCGTCTATGATTTTTTTTGGTAGCAGTTAGAAGGTTCGCTACTTCTTGAGACATTTGATAATATTCGCTGTGCATCTCATGGTCTTCTATTTTTTCGACACTAACAGGACGAAAAGTGCCGAGACCAACATGAAGGGTGATGTAAGCAATATTTACGCCTTTGGCAGCAATTTGGTGCAAAAGTTCTTTAGTAAAATGTAAGCCAGCTGTAGGAGCAGCAGCACTACCAACCTCTTTAGCGTATACCGTTTGATAACGATTTTGATCTTCTAATTTTTCATGAATGTAAGGTGGTAATGGCATGGTACCTAATTCTTCTAAGATTTCTAAAAAGATACCTTGATAAGAAAAGGTAAAAATTCTAATACCATCATCCTTAACTTCTTGACAGGTAGCAGTTAATTTATTGTTACCAAAAGAAACAACAGTACCCTTTTTTATTCGACGAGCGGGTTTTACTAAACATTCCCAAGTATCGTCAACAATATTTTTTAAAAGTAAGATTTCAATAACGGCTTTGGTATCGACTTTTTCGCCTATTAAACGAGCGGGTAATACTTTAGTGTTATTTAAAACAAGCGTATCGCCTGGTTCTAGATAATCAATTATATTATGAAACTTTTCATGGGTTATGGCTTGAGTTGTTTTATCAAGGACTAATAACCGGGAAGTATCTCTTTGCTTCAAAGGGGTTTGAGCAATTAACTCCTCTGGTAAATCATAATTAAAATCTTCGACTTGCATCGTTGTCACACTCCTCTATACTTTGTTTGTCATAATTAACGGCCTCTTTTAGGAGGTCAGTAGTTGGGGTTATAGTAAGGTAATTCATAATAGCTGATAAATTAGTCTGATTTAATAATTTTTGGTTGACTAAGTAAAGAATTTCTTCTTGAACAAAATAATTAGGGCTTTTAGAAATAATTAAATTTAATAATTCTTGAGGAATAAGCTTAGGAGCTAATTCATAAAATGATAGTTCTTCAAAAATTGAATATTTGGCTAATAAAAATAATTCTTGATTTTTATAGTCTTTTATTTGGTCATAAGAATTATAAAGATAAATAGCTGCTGAAAGAGCAATAGGAATTTTATGATATTTATTTTTTTGCGTTTGCCTAGCATAATTAAAATGTTTATCTAAATAGTGAAGAAAAGAAATAAATCTTTTTTCAGGAGATTTAGACAGATTTTTTAGAGAGTATAAAGCTAGAGGATAGGTTTCTTCATTTAGGTAAGTAGTATTGATTGACTCATTTAAGAGAAAGAAAAAATCTTCTTTAGTTTGAATGCTAGAGAATATTAATTTATCTTCGGACATATTTATTTTTGCGGACGTTGTATTCCTAAAACCTCATAGGCTTTATCGGTAACCATACGACCTCTAGCAGTTCTTTTTAATAAGCCCATTTGAAGTAGATAGGGTTCATATACGTCTTCAATAGTTGTTACCTCTTCTCCTATGGAACTACTAATAGCTTCAATACCAACTGGTCCACCATTAAATTTATTTATAATAGCAAGTAATAATTCATGGTCGGTATTATCAAGACCAAAATTATCTATTTTTAGTCTATTTAAAGCTTCTTCGGTGGTTGCTAAATCAATATAATCCTTTTTCTTAACCATAGCAAAGTCACGGACTCTTTTGAAAAGGCGGTTAGCAATACGAGGAGTTCCCCTACTACGTTTGGCTAATTCAAGAGCCGCATCATCATTAATTTGTGATTGTAAGACACGAGCTGTTCTTTTAATAATTTGCGTTAATTCTTCAATAGAATAGTACTGAAGTTTGGAAATAATACCAAAACGATCACGTAATGGTGATGATAAATCACCAGCTCTAGTTGTGGCACCGACTAAAGTGAAAGGTGGTAAATCAATTTTTATATTACGAGAGTTACCTTCATTACCAATAATTATATCTAAAGAAAAATCTTCCATAGCTGGATAAAGAATTTCTTCAATATAACGAGGCATACGATGAATTTCATCGATAAAAAGAACATCACCTGGGTCAAGGGTAGATAAAATAGCTGCTAAATCACCACTTTTTTCAATACTAGGACCACTGGCAGTCTTTACTTTAGTACCAAGTTCATGAGCAATGATAAAAGCTAAGGTTGTTTTACCTAGACCTGGAGGGCCATATAATAAAACATGGTCAAGGGGTTCGTTACGCATCTTAGCAGCTTCAACAAAAACTTTAATATTTTCTTTGACGTCTGTTTGACCAATATATTCTTCAATGGTTTCAGGACGAATAGTATTATCAATAGTTCCATCATCAAAAAGATTATAATTTTTTACAACACTTTCATTTTCCATGATTTTCATCTCCTATTTTGTGATAACATTTCATTAAAGTTTTAGACATATCTTCAGGACTTATTTCAACATAACTCATAATACTTTGAAAAAAACTTAGACTATTAAGTACAAAATCAAAATTGATATAGGTTTCTTCTTGGTCAAAAGCTAAGGCAATAGTTTCATAAAAATATGTATACATATCATTATTAAATTCAGAAAGTAGATTTTTTGCTTTATATAATTTGAAGAGTTCAGTTAATAAAAATTTGAGTTGTTTAGGTGAAAAAGTTATTTCTATTTCAGTAGTAATTTGACTAAAAAGAGCACTAATTTGCTGATAAGTATTTTCTAGGCGAATACTATCAAGATTAATTATTTTAGACATTAGCGTAACAATAATTTTAAAGCATCTTTTACTTGATCTTCAATAGATAAAGAAGTATCAACTCTAGCAAGTATAGGCTTTAGCTCTTTTTCTTTGTAACCTAAACCTATTAGAACTTCTTTTAATTCTTCAGCTGTATCAACTTCATCATCAGAAATACCTAAACCAATAAATTCAAGTTTGCCTTTTAAATCAAGAACAATTTGTTTAGCTAGTTTGTCACCTATCTTAGGGAATTTTTTAAGATAAAGGATATTTTCTCTTTCGATAGCATCCATAATACCTTCTATGGAACCAACAGCTAAAATAGGCAAAGCCATTTTACAACCTAATCCTTTAACACTGATTAGTTTTAAAAAGAGATTTTTTTCTTCAGCTGTTTTAAAGCCATATAAACAATTTTCATCTTCTTTTATTTGTTGATAAATATAGACTTTATATTCTTTATTTAATTCAAAGGAATAAGGATTAGAAACATATACTATATAGCCAATATTATTATTATCTAAGACAATGGCATTATTTTTTATATTTGTTATTTTACCTATTATGTAGTCATACATATAAAATCACCTAGTACTAATTATAAACTAAAGTAGCAGTAAAAGCAAACGTATTTTCGACTATAATACGATAAAAAAAGAAAATTAGTTTTTAATCTTCTTTTAAATTATAATATACGTCTTGAACATCATCTAAATCTTCTAAAGCATCAACTAATTTGTGAACTTTTTCTATTCCTTCATCATCAAGAGTAATCTCCATGTTAGGAACATAAGTTAATTCACATTCTTGGAATTCTTTGACGTTTTCTTGTTCTAAAGCTTCTCTTACCGCAACGAAAGTATCTTGGGTCGTAGTAATTATGTATGAATCTTCTACTTTCTCAAAATCAAGAGCTCCAGCATCTAAGACACTCATCATTATTGTTTCTTCATCATAGTCAGCAGGAATAACAATGGAACCACGTCTTTCAAACATATAACTTACAGAACCATCAGTTCCTAGATTACCCCCAGCTTTTGTAAAGGCACTTCGTACTTGAGATGCGGTTCTATTTCTATTATCAGTTAAACAATCAACCATAAAGGCTACTCCACCGTGACCATAGCCCTCATAACGTACTGTCTCATAATTAGCACCATCACTGGTACCACTGGCTTTATCAATAGCTTTTTGAATATTATCTTTAGGCATATTTTGAGCTTTAGCTTTATCTACAGCTAGTCTTAAGGCTGCATTTTGGTTAGGATCAGGGCTACCAGTTTTAGCTGCTACCATAATTTCTTTAGCTAATTTTTGAAATACTTTACCTCGAGCAGCATCTAATAATCCTTTCTTACGATGGATAGTTGCCCATTTTGAATGTCCACTCATACTATAACCTCCTCTTTTCCTTCTATATAATATCATACTTTTCAAAGATAATAAAGCACTTTATTTTTTTTTACATTTTAGTTATAATGATAGCAGTTAGTGGTGGAAGATATGGAATTAAAAATAAAGAAGAAAACAATTGAAATAAGAGAATTAACTTCTTTTTGGGAACGTTTTAAAAGTTTGAAATTTATTTTAGAAAAAATTGATTATGGAATAAAAATTCCTAATAAGAAATGGATAAATACTTATCTTTTTTGTCAACGAGTTGATGTTTGTGTAACAGATAAAGATGATAAAATTATATTTTTACAAGAAGCTATTGCATCAGAAAAAAAGCAACTAAAAAGAAAAGCTAAAAATATTTATTATTTACCTCTAAATACAGTTAAATATTTAGAATTAGGACAAAAATTACCAATAAAAAAATAGTTTAACAACTATTTTTTTATTTCATTTGTTGGTAAAGAATGGTTTTTTCTATGACTCTTTTAACATCCGAATCATTAAAAGGTTTACTTAACATATCGATAATAGGATATGTAAAAGCTTTGTCGATAGTTTCTTTAGAGGAATCACCAGAAATAATAGATACTGGAATTTGGTCAAATAAATTATGACTTTTCATATAATCTAAAACAGCAAAACCATCTACTTTAGGCATATTTAAATCTAAAAGAATAGCTTTGATATTAGCATTATCTTTATTTTTATTAATAATATTGATAGCTTCTTCACCATTCTCAGCAGTACCTATATCATAATCATTATGAAAAATTCTTTTGACAAAACTTCTAATAATATTAGAATCATCAACGACTAGGATGGTTTTATTTTCATATTCAACTACATTAGAATTAGAAGTAGTAGCAATATTTTCATTATCAGATAAGTATTCTTTGACAATTTTTTTAGCATTATTAACTTCAGTAGTTAAAGCAGTAAAGTTCTCATTAATATAATATATATCACCTACTTTACTATGATTTTCATGTTCAAGAGCAAGAGAACCTAATTTTTCAAAACCAAAGTTGAATGCATCGCTTTTTAAAGAATGAACATAGATGGCATAATTATTTAAATCTTTATTTTGCATGTAGGTAGCTAGTTTATTAATTTTGTCTTCAATACTTAATAGGAATTCGCCAATAGTATCATTATAAGTTTCAATATCACCAAATAATTCTAGACTTTTATCAACATTAATGTCATGAGCTTTTAAAAATTCAATTGATTTCACATTCGCACCTTCTTTATTATAACTATAAGAATTATAGCATATTTTAAGAAAAAAAGGCAACCTAATTTATAAGATTACCTTTTTTTGTATATATAACGGGATAGTCACTTCCAAAGAGTTCAGTAGTATAGTGAAGTTCTCCTAATTCCGTTGATTGTAATTTTTTAGTGGTATCGCGGATGATGGCGTTTATTAATTCATCAATATACTCATAATATTCATCTTCTGAAGGAATTCCTAGGCAACATAGAACTATTATGAAATCAATATTGTTTTTGCAAGCTTCATTTATAATTGTCTCAGTAGCTTCTTTAGGAGTAAACCCAATTAATAAATTAGTCTTAGATAGATTTGTTTTACTAGTAAATTGTTCTCTTTTTAGCACTAAATTGGGAGGTGTTTGAATATTCATAAGTCTAGGATCATAAACAGTGATAGAACCTTTTTGTTGTTTTAAGGCAATCTTTTTACCAAGACTAGGAATAACACCTCCCCCTACTTCAATAATATCTCTATCAAGACCATATAGTTCTTCAAGAAATTTACAAAAGATTGTGTAGACGTTTTTATCAGGTGTAACTAAGTTTAATTCATCTAGTAATTGACGAAAAATATCGGGTAAATTAATCATTTGGTCATCAATATTATGACAAGTATGTAAATATTGTAATTCTATTTTGTCATATATTTGGCGATGTTGTTGTAAAAAACGTTTAATATAGTATTTTCTTTTCTTCTTTTCTTCTATTGCAAGCATTTTATCCTTCCTTAATCTTTATAATCAAAATAGAAATCAAGGATTCTTATTTGATCATCTTCTTTGGCTCCTAGTTTTTGAAGTTGGTCATCAATACCCATACGACGTAATTTTTTAGCAAAACGATAAATAGCTTCTTCACTATTGAATTTAGTCATTTTAAAGATACGTTCAACTTCTTTACCAGAAATAACCCATACTCCATCATCATCTTTGGAGATAGTAAAAGGTTCTTCTTTTTTAAATTTATAAAGGACGTGGCTTTCTATTTGACTATCATCATATAAAGGATTAGAAGGTATAGCAGCAACCATACTAGCTAATTTGTCAATGACAGGTTGAAGTCCTTTATTAGTAGCAGCACTAACTTCAAATATTTCGGTAGTAACTTTTTCTTTAAACTTAGCAAGTTGCTCCTGAGCTCCAGGTAAATCCATTTTATTGGCAATAATAATTTGTGGTTTTTTTAATAATTTGGGATTAAACTTTTCTAATTCTTTGTTTATTAATTGATAATCTTCATAAGGGTCTCTTCCTTCACTAGCACTCATATCGATGACATGGGCAATAACTTTAGTTCTTTCAATGTGACGAAGGAATTTGTCTCCTAGTCCTTCTCCTTGAGAGGCACCTTCTATTAAACCGGGTAAATCAGCCATAACAAAACTTTGATTATTGCTAGCTTTAACGACTCCTAAATTGGGATTTAAAGTCGTAAAGTGATAAGCAGCAATTTTAGGTTTTGATTTAGAAACACAGGAAATAATGGTACTTTTGCCAACGCTTGGTAAACCGACAAGACCAACATCGGCTAACATTTTAACTTCAACTTTTAAAGTCTTTTTTTCGCCTTCTTCACCCTTTTCAGAGTAATCAGGAGCGGTATTAGTTTGGGTTTTAAAAGCGGTATTACCACGACCACCACGGCCACCTTTAGCAATTACTTCACTTTGATCTTTATGAGAAAGATCGGCGATAATTAGTCCAGTATCTAAATCTGTGACAACTGTACCAAGAGGAACTTTTACAATAAGATTAGCAGCTTTAGCACCATGTTGATTTTTACCACGACCATTTTCTCCTTTGGCACCTTTTAAGGTTTTTTGGTAACGTAAATCAAGTAAGGTATGAAGACCTTCATCTACTTTAAAAATAATATCAGCACCATTACCACCATTGCCACCATATGGTCCTCCCATAGGAACATATTTCTCACGACGAAAAGCAGTACAGCCATCACCACCGTTACCGGCTTCAACTTTTATTTCCACTTCATCAACAAACATAGTCTCATCCCCTTTCATTTTGAGATAGTTGATAAAAAATTACGATTATATTATTCTTCTTTCGAATTAACTTTTTTTAAAATTTTTTGAAATCTTTTTACACTATGTTCAAGAGCCTGCTTCTGTAGAATTTGACACTTGATGTCTAAACTAGTTTTATCAATTTTTAAATGGGGTATTAGATGAGGATTTTTAAAACTATTAACATCATTATATAAGTTACTAAGAGAAGTTTCTAATTCTTCTAAAGATGGCTTGGTAAAAAAGAGTTCTAATAATTCAGGACAATTATTAAAAGCTGAATCATCAAATAATAAAGAATTAGCATCTATTAGTTCATTAATAAGAGTAATATAATTTTTATAACCAGAACTTTTACCGGCTTTTTTAAAAATTGTTGGTAGACGATTTAAGTCTTCTAAAGCATGCTTTTCCGTTCTTATTTCATTTAAAATATGATAGGGAAAAGAAGTATCTAATTTTTCAAGACCTATGCCTTTTAAACCCGTTTCAATACAATGTCTATTTTCATGTAAAAAGAAAGCATCAACAGAGTAACCTTCCTCAAATATTTTAATTAAAGGAACATACACAAGGCGCATTATGTTGGGACCAGGTGTATAAAAATAACTACAACTAGCTGGATACGTGTGTATTTGAACTAGTGATTGAATATTATAATTTATTTCTAAAGTATTATTAATATATTCTTGAATATCAGCTATATATTTACTATTAAGAAGAAGGTCATTATAAGCTTGAAGTTCATAAGAATTTATTTGTTGCTGAAGTTTATCAATAATATCGGGATTGGTAAGAGGCTTAATTTTTAATTCTTGGCACTTAGCTAAATAAGCTTCTTTTTTAGCAGATAAATTTTCTAAAGCTAAGACTTTAATATCAGCATTGTTACTATAATAAGTAGCATTAGACCCGTATAAGGCAATAGGAAGGGAAATAATTTCTTCTAATTTATCTTGGTACTGTTTAGGGTCAATATTAAAGGCTTTACAAAGTGTTAAATATATTAAATTATTTTTTTGGGTGGTTATTTTTTGCTTTAGAGTCATAAAATCTTCGTACTCTGTCATGAATGCTTCTTCATCAATTTTGGGTAATAAATTATATTTAGTTAGATAATCATATTCAAAATCAGGTGTTGAATTTAAAAGATAAATAGTGTTTTTTTGGCGCAATTTAATACTATTTTTATATTTTGAGCCATAATCTTCTAAATATATTTTTTCGATGTCTTTCATTTTGTCTTGAAGAGTATCAAAGGGAAAGACTAAATCTTCTTTATTAAATTCTGTTGTCATATGATTTCCTTTTCTTTATTTATTATAATTTATATAAAAAAGAGCCTAAATGGCTCTATATTATTCTCCTACTGGGTATACTGAAGCTTGTTTTTTGTCTCTTCCTAAACGTTCGAATTTTAAAATTCCGTCAATTGTAGTATATAAAGTATCATCATTACCACGGCGAACATTGTTGCCTGGGAATACTTTAGTTCCACGTTGACGATATATAATTGAACCTGCTGTGATAAATTCACCATCAGCAGCTTTAGCTCCTAGTCTACGTCCTGCAGAATCACGACCATTAGATGTTGATCCTTGCCCTTTGTGGTGAGCAAATAATTGAATATCTAATTTTAAAAATTTCATAATTCTCCTCCTTACTTTACTGTAATGTTTTTTTTATATTTTTTTTCTAATTCTTTTAAAAGACTAACCATATTATTTGTTAATTTCTGAGTAGCGTCATCATTAGAAATATTACTAATAGTCAACCCAGTGTCATTAACTTCATACTTTAGACTTTCCTTATTAAGAGATAACATACCATTAATTGATGTTGTTACGATGCTACTAACAGCACTGCAAACAATATCTTTACCATAATCAGCATACATGGCATGGCCTAGAATAGTTATTTCATGATATTTATCTTGTTGTTTTATTACTTTAACATTAATCATAATTAAGCATTAATTTTAGTAATTTTAATTTTAGTATAAGGTTGTCTGTGTCCTTGTTTCTTACGGTTAGATCTATCTTTACTTTTGTACTTAAAAACAGTTATTTTTCTTTGTTTTCCATTTTTAACTACTTCACCTTCAACGGTAACATTAGTAAGATAAGGGCTTCCTATTTTACTGTTGCACATTAATACTTGATCGAATTTAACTACATCACCTGTTTGAGCAGCTAATTTTTCAACATAAATTTCGCTACCTTCAGAAACATAGTATTGCTTTCCACCAACTTTAATTACAGCATTCATTTAAATACCTCCTTTATAAAAACTTAAGACTCGCTCTTAAGGTACAAATAAATTGTTTTTACCTTTTCAATGCGGTTTGAGCTTGAGGCGTCAAACAAGTTGATTGTAGCATATATATAGCTAAATGTCAATTAAAATTAGCGAGAAAAGGCGTTTTTAAGGGCAAAAAATAGTCAATATCATTGACTATTTAGTGAAGTAATTAACAAATATATTTATTAACCTTCTTCAATTGATTCTTCACTAGGAGATGAGGCATCTAATTGAACTAAGACTTCGCGAGGTTTAGATCCATTAACTGGTCCAATTATACCTCGTTCTTCTAAAAGATCAATTATTCTAGCAGCTCTATTATAACCTAGTTTGAATTTTCTTTGAATTAAAGAAGCACTGGCTTTTTGAGTAGAAACAACAAATTGAACGATTTCTTTATAAAGAGGATCATCAACATCTGAAGCATCATCGGTACCGGTCGCATCACTACTACTGGTACTAGAAGATTCAGGAGCTTCTAAATTCATAAGAGAATCATCATATTGAGCTTGTTGTTGAGCAACGGTAAAATCAATTAATTTTTTTATTTCATCATCGGTGATAAAAGAGCCTTGAATTCTAATTGGAGAATTAACACCAATTGGTAAGAAAAGCATATCACCTTTCCCTAAAAGTTTTTCAGCTCCTATTTGATCAAGAACGGTTCTTGAATCGATTCCGGAACCTACAGCAAAGGAAATACGAGAAGGAATATTAGCTTTAATTAAACCAGTAATTACTTCGGTTGATGGTCTTTGGGTAGCAACAATTAAATGAATACCAGCGGCACGAGCTTTTTGAGTTATACGAAGAATAGAATCTTCAACTTCTTTAGCAGCAACCATCATTAAGTCAGCTAACTCATCGATAATAACAACAATATAAGGCATTTTTTCTTGTTCGTATTCAGAATTGTTTTCTTTATTACATTTTTCGATATATTCATTATATGATTCAATATTTTTAGTTTTTGTTTCACTGAAAATTTGATAACGTTTTTCCATTTCAGCTACCATTTTTGCTAAAGCAATAGAAGCTTTCTTAGGATCTGTTACAACTGGACATAGTAAGTGAGGAATACCATTATAAACAGATAATTCAACGACTTTAGGGTCAACCATAACTAATTTTACTTCAGTTGGTTTAGCGCGCATTAAAATGGAACAAATAATACCATTAACGCAAACTGATTTTCCAGAACCAGTAGTTCCAGCAATTAATAAATGAGGCATCTTATTAATTTCACAAACACCTATATCGCCCATGATACTCTTGCCTAAAGGAACCATTAAAATTTTTTCTTGGGCTTTTTGCATAACATTACTGTTCATAATTTCATAGAAACTAACAGGCGTTGGTGAATCGTTAGCAAATTCAATTCCAACGGTACTTTTACCAGGAATAGGAGCTTCAATACGAACATCTTTTTTAGATAAAGCTAAAGCAATTTCTCTATTTAGAGAAATAATTTTACTAACTCTAGTTCCACTAGCTATTTCCAATTCATATTGCGCAACAGTTGGTCCAATATGAACTTCAACTACTTTACCATTTATCTTAAAATCACGAAGAACTTTTTCTAGACTTTCAATATTTTTTTCAATAGCAGAATTATCTGTTCCTTTGTTCTTCTTCTTAGGTGGTGTTAAAATAGTGATTGGAGGTAATTGATAATCTTTATTAGCTGGTTGAGATGGTTTAGTTTCTTCAGGAGATGGATTTTCTTTATCTTTAACAGGTACTTTAGTTAATTCTTCAATACTACTAATTTTAACGTGTTTATTGTCTTCTTCCTCTTCATTACCATCACTTATAATAACAGGTTTTAGTTCTTGATTATCATTATCGGTATCTTCAACTTTTTCAGCATCATCTTCTTCAGATAATTCTTGACGTTTAGCTTTACTTTCTTCATATTTATCTTTGATAAAGTCAATAATAGAGAAGCCTGTAAACATTGATATACCACCAATTATTAAGACACAAGAAATAAGTTGCATACCCATGTAAGAGAATAATTTAACAAAGATAATAGCAAAAACCCCACCTATTAAACCACCACCGACAGCAAACCAATCTTCTAGAGAACCAGTATGCATAATACTATTGAAACCTATTAATAATTGATCAATAGTCTCTTTAAATATTAAAGTAGCATTACTATTATTTTGAATAACAAATTCACGATGCATAATTACTAAAAAACCAATTAAAAATATATAAATACCTAATAACTTTGTCGAAAAGAAATTGGGCCAAGCCCGTTTTACTAATAGATAAGCTCCGACAATAAAGAAGGTTAATAAAAAGAGCATGTAAATTGAACCTACTAAAAAAAGACCAAAGGAAGCAATTAAGCGACCAACAGGACCATATTTACCAATTCCAAGGATGGCCATAATTATTAAAACTACACCATAAAGTTGGATGATAAATTCAGAATCTGTCTTTTTAGGAGCAGCTTTTTTCTTTTTTCTTTTTGCCATATTTTTACACCTCTATCTTCACTTATAATTATACTCGGATAAAATAAATTTGTAAATAAAGGAAGATTTCCTTTACTGTAATTTACTTATTAGGTTTCTCTTTAAATTTTACTTAAAAAAGGATATTAAAAAGAAAACTTGGTGGTAATAAAAATAGTAAATTTAAGTTATTTTTTATTATTTATATCATTAATAATTTGTTCAATATGATTACCATATTCTATAGAAGTATCAAAAATAAATTTTAATTCAGGAGTATGTCTTATTTCTATTCTTTCAGCTAATTTAGTTCTAATAAAAGGAGCAGCTTTAGTTAGAGCATTTAATATTATATCTTTTTTAGTGTCATCTAAAACAGTAAAATAAACTTTAGCAAAACTTAAATCGTTAGTTATATCGACTCCAGTTATAGTAACAAATTTGATATCTTCATCTTTTATTTCAGTCATTAAAATCATACTAATTTCTTCTTGAAATGTATGATTTAAACGTTCTATTTTTATATTGGCCATAATATCATTCCTTTCTTTTGTTAATTATAACAAAGATTTGTTTATATTACTATGATATCTTGGAAAGATAAAAAAAAACTTAAGTAATCTTAAGTTAATTTATCTTTTTATTTCAACAAGTTCGTAAATTTCAATAATGTCATTTTCTTTATAATCTTGGCAATTTTCTAAGGTAATACCACAGTCCATATCTTTTTGAACTTCTTTTACTTGGTCTTTTTCATGTTGAAGTGTCTTGACAGCACCATTATAAACTACTACGTTATCTCTAATAATACGAGCTTTAGCATTGTTCTTAACAGTACCACTTGTAACATGACAACCAGCAATTAGACCAACTTTAGAGAATTTAAAGATTTGACGAACTTCAAGAGTAGCAATAACTTTTTCTTCAAATTCGGGATCAAGCATACCTTTCATGGCACTTTCCATATCTTCTACTACTTTGTAGATTATGTCATAAGTTTTAATTTCAATGTTATATTGTTTAGCTGTATCTATCGTAGCGGTATTACCACGAACATTGAAGCCAATAATAATAGCATGAGAAGCACTAGCTAAAACAACATCACTTTCAGTAATGGCTCCTACAGCAGCTCTAATGACATTTACTTTAACTCCTTCAACATTTATTTTTTCTAAGGCATTTTTAACAGCTTCTAGGCTTCCATTAACATCAGCTTTTAAGACAACATTAATTTCTTTAATACCTTCTTTAATACGACCAAATAAATCTTCTAAAGACATACCGCTAAAGTTAGTATCTTGTTCTTTAGAGCGTAGTTGACGAGAAGCAGCTATTTCTTTAGCTTGTTTTTCTGATTCAAAAGCCATAAATTTGTCTCCAGCACTTGGTACTTCAGAAATACCTGTTACTTCAACAGGAGTTGAAGGACCAGCTTCAACAATATTACGTCCTTTATCATCTTTTAGAGTACGAACTTTACCAGCAAAATTACCAATAACAATAGGATCTCCTAAACGTAATGTACCATTTTGAATTAACAATGTAGCAACTGAACCTACTTTGTTATCTTTTTTAGATTCAATAACAGCACCGGTAGCGTAACGAGAAGGATTAGCTTTGTATTCTTGCATTTCAGCAACTAATAATATGTTTTCTAGTAATTCATTAACACCTTCTCCGGTAGCAGCCGAAATCTTATTAACAATGATATCGCCACCCCACTCTTCAGGAGTTAGACCATTTTCAACTAAACCACTCATTGTTTTATCAATATTAGCTTCTGGTTTATCAATTTTATTAATAGCTACTATAATAGGAACATTAGCAGCTTTAGCATGGTCAATAGCTTCTTTAGTTTGAGGCATAACACCATCATCAGCTGCGACGATAATTATAACGATATCTGTGATAGAAGCACCTCTAGCACGCATTTCGGTGAAAGCAGCATGACCTGGAGTATCAATAAAAGTAATTAATTTATCATTACATTTAACAGAGTAAGCACCAATAGCTTGAGTAATTCCTCCAGCTTCGCCTTGGGCAACACTTGTTTTTCTGATGGTATCTAGTAAAGTTGTTTTACCATGATCAACGTGTCCCATAATTGTAACAACCGGAGGGCGAGGCACTAAATCCTCTTCTTTATCTTCTATTTCATAATTTTCAAAATTAGAAATATCGGCTGTTTCTTCTTTTTTCAAAACCTTCCCATATTCTGAAGCAATAACTTCAGCAGAATCATAATCAATAGTTTGATTGATATTAGCCATAATACCTAAAGTCATTAATTTTTTTACTATTTCAACGGCATTGGCATCAAGAGCTGAAGCTAAATCAGCAACACTCATTCCTTCATGATATAAGATAACATTTACATCTTGAGGAGTTTCATTACTTTGTAATTTTTCACGATGTTTATAGATTTTTTTACGTTCTTTTAAAAATTCTTTTTTAGTAGTATTTTCAACTTTTTTATTGTTTTTAGACTTAACTTTCGTAAATGATGTTTCATTATCTAAATCAAACTTAGTATTCATAGCTAATTCTTCAGCTTTATCAGTTACTTCTTCATCAAGTCTTCTTTCTTCTAAATCTTCTATATTTCCTGTAACATAGTCTTCTTGATCTTGTAATTCATTATCAAGTAAAATAATACTTTCTTCATCTAAAGTAGTAGTCTCATCTTGGCAAGCAATACCAATTTTTTCACATAGGGCAATTATTTCGTCGACTGTTTTTCCAACGTCTAATGCATAATCTTCTATTGTCATCATAAAGACCCACCTCACTTTTCTATTATTTTCTTTAATTCTTCATAGATATTATCCCCTATTTCACATTCTAATTTTTTGTCTAATATTTTTGTTTTTATAGCTTGTTCTAGAACAGCCATATCTTTTTTAATATATGCTCCTCGCCCGTTTAACTTTCCTGTTTCATCAACTTTTACTTCGCCTTCTTTATTTTTAACAATTCGTAAAAGTTCTTGTTTAGGAAGATTTTCTTTAGTTACTACACATGTCCTTAATGGAATTTTTCGTACTTTCATAAAACCTCTTAACGGAAATTAATACCAGCTTCACGAGCTTGATCAGTTGACTTAATATCAATTTTATAATGAGTTAATTTAGAGGCTAAACGAGCATTTTGACCTTTTTTACCAATGGCTAAAGAAAAGTTGTCACCATCAGCAATAACCATGGCTTCTTGTTTTTTAGGATCAGTAATAGCTACTGTTAATTCTTTAGCTGGTGATAAAGCGTTTTCAATGAAAACAGCTGGATCACTATCATATCTAACAACATCTAATTTTTCACCGTGTAATTCTTCAATTATACGAGCAATTCTAGTTCCTTTTTCACCAATACAAGCTCCAATTGGATCAATGTTAGGATTTTCAGAATATACAGCTACTTTACTTCTATTTCCAGGGTCTCTAGCAACACTGTAAAGCATAACTGTTCCATCAGATAATTCTGGTATTTCTAATTCAAATAATCTTTTAACAAAACCATAATGAGTTCTGCTTAAAAGAATAAGTAAATTTTTACCGGAATTATCTACTTTAGATACATAAACTTTAATTTGAGAACCCATTTCAATTTTTTCACCAGGAATAATATCTTTTTTAGGTAAAATACCATTAGTTCTACCTAAATCAATGAAATAGTTATCGGTATCTTCTAAAGCAACTGTACCAATTAGTAATTCATCTTGTTTGTCACCAAATTCTTCCATGATACTATTTCTTTCAGCTTCTCTTATTTTTTGAATAACAACTTGTTTAGCAGTTGAAGTTGCTACACGACCAAAATCTTTTGGAGTAACTTCAGTATCAATAGTATCTCCTATTTCTAAGGTTTTATCAATTTTTTTAGCATCACTTAATTTAATCTCAATTTCTGGATTAAAGAATGAGATTGTTTTTTCTTTAGGAGTTTCTTCTTCAGTTTCTGTAGTTGTTTCTTCTTTCTTAGTATCTTTTTCATCATCATCAGCATAACTTTCAAAGATATAATCATCATATTCTTCCTTAGTCATCTTGTCATCACTAACAACAGTTAAGTATGAATAAACTTTTATTTCTCCAGTTACACGGTCAAATAATACTTTAACATTAGTCTTAGAATTAAAATTTTTCTTATAAGCTGATGTTAGAGCTAATTCCATAGCACTATATACTACTTCAGGGTCAATATCTTTTTCTTTAACGATATTGTCTAAAGCTTTTTTAAATTCTTTACCGTTCATTATTACCATCTCCTTTTTCTTTAGAAAAAATATCTAATTCAGCGATATCTTCTAGTAATTCATTATTTTGATCCATGATGTTATTAATTATTCTTGAGGCTTCTGTGACTTTATTTAAGTCTATTATTTCAGAACTATCAAGAACAATATTAAAGATTTTCTTTCCTTCTTCTTCAGAAATATAGGCATCATCGACATATACATTTAAATCTTTGATGGCAGCATTAACTAAGTTTCCTACTTCTTCTTTCATCTTTAGCCTCCTAAATAATAAGAAGTGGGAATTTTTTTCTTCCCACTCCTTTCTGTTTAACATTATAACACAATTATTATTTTTTACCAAGCTTTTTTTAGCGTTTTTGGTATTTTAAGCTATTTTTGAGCACTATTTACATTACTTTTTAATTCTTTTAAATTTTGTCGTGAAATGAAATTAGGTACTAAGATATAGTCACTCATAATTACATCTTGACCATCTATGTTAGTAATAGCATCTTTATTTAAAGCAATGATATCTTCTTTAGTTGTTTCATACATTTTAGCATAATCATCAAGTGATTTTGATTTATCATATTTTACAGTAGTTGTATAATACTCTAAATCTTCAAGAGCAATTTTGTAAGGTACTGTGATAACATCGCCAACATAAATTAAATCACTATAGAAAGAGTTAATTTCAGCTATAGTAGCAATTGGAGTTTGAGATTCTTTAGAAATAGATGTTAAGGTATCACCGCCTCTAATTTCATAGTGACGAGTAATATTGATATAATTTTTATCATCAGTAGTTGTTTGGGTTGTTGTATATGGAGCTTGATAGCCATCAATATCAATATCTTTTTGATTGGAAACGTTTAATAAGATAAATGATGAAAGAAGTACCGTTCCAATAAATTTTCTATTTCTAAGAATATATCTTGGTAGAGTATCAAGTTTTATACTTGTTAAATTATAGAATTGATATAAACTTTCATAATAAACATGTAGCATACCATTTTTTAATTTATAAAATTGATCATCTCTATCTACTCTATCATGAATTTTTCTAGTAAAATATCTATGTCTTTTAGCAAAATTAAATCTTCTTTCTTCTCTTCTAACAGCTTTATAATCATTGACTAAACTTTCAAAAACAGAATGTTGTCTTCTTTTTGGGCCAGCATTTTTATAGGCATTATTATGATGTTGATAATATGCTTGTTTAGTAAAATCATTTGTGCTAGTTTGTTGTTGGTAATTACGTGATGTATTTTTGTTAGCTGATTGTTGATAGTTGCTTGATGTATTCTTGTTAGCTGATTGTTGGTAGTTACTTGATGTATTCTTGTTAGCTGATTGTTGATAGTTACTTGATGTATTTTTGTTAGCTGATTGTTGGTAGTTGCTTGATGTATTTTTGTTAGCTGATTGTTGATAGTTACTTGATGTATTTTTATAAGCTGATTGTTGGTAATTATTTGATGTATTTTTGTTAGCTGATTGTTGATAGTTACTTGATGTATTTTTGTTAGCTGATTGTTGGTAATTATTTGATGTATTTTTGTTAGCTGATTGATTATTGTTTGATGTATTTTTATCAGCTGATTGGTTTGCATTATTTTTACCATAATAAGCTTGATATTTTTTATCATAGTCATATTTTTTAACAGTATCTTTTAAAGTACTATAAGCTTCAGTAACTTCCTTTAAAAGATTTTCATATTCTTTTTTTACTTCATCACTTGCATTAGCATAATTATCAGGATGATATTTGTGAGCTTTAGTACGATAAGCTTTTTTTATTTCTTCAGCAGTAGCATTGCTATTAATATCTAATATTTTATAATAGTCTTTAAATTCTTTGGTATCCATAACCAATTCCCCCTTTTTGAAAGACCTAGCCTATTATACCATAAAATAGATGATTTGTAAAGAAAAAGTTGTTAAATAAAGTTCTTCCAAACTATTAAATTATCATCTTGAACTTCATAAATACCAAGTAAGTTATTATCTTTATCTTGAAAAATGACTTTGTTTGTTATGGAAAAAGTGTTTTTTATTTTACAACCATGAATTATTTTAGCTTTTAATTGATCAGTAACCGTAATTACTGGATAATTTAAAACATCGGTTATGGCCAGTAAGTGATAATGGTTCTCTTTTACTTGTTGTAGGGTTGAAGTCTTTTCTAAAGTAACATTACCCTGCTTAGTTCTTATTAAGGAACTCATAGTACCATATGTATTTAAAGCATGGGCAATATCACGGATTAAACTTCTTATGTAACAACCTTTGGATACTAGGGCTTTAAAAGTAAAGCTAGTAGGTGTTTGGTTTAGTAGTTCTATTTCTTTTATAGTTACTTCTTTTTGTGGAGGAGTAATATCTATATTATTACGGGCATATTCATATAGTTTCTTGCCATGAACTTTGATAGCTGAATAAAGAGGTACTTCTTGATAATAGGTTTTTTGAAAAGATTTTATAACCTCTTTTATGGCTAAGTCTTTAGGAAGAGTTTTTTTAATGGTTACTTTGCCAGTAATATCAAGAGTATCTGTTTCATAGCCAAGATTAACACTAGCAATATATTCTTTATATTCAGCTGTTACTAGTTCAACTATTTTGGTAGCCTTCCCTATAGCGACAATTAAAACCCCTTCTGCTAAGGGGTCAAGAGTACCAGTATGACCTACTTTTTTAAGACCAAATAGTTTTGAAATTTCATGAACAACATCAAAAGAAGTCATATTTTTTTCTTTATTGATAGCAATTAAACCACTAAAATTTTGATGATACTCTTCTAAGGTCCAATTTTTAGGAGCAATTATAGAAGCTACAAAAGAACCAACATAGCGAATGTGCCATGGTTCATAAGGATACCCAGTAATATTTTCTTTACCTTCCGGATAACGAATGATAAAGCCAAATTTAGATAAATAAGGAACTAATCTTTGATACTCTTCTATATGATTTAGGACTTCAGTGTTATCTTTTGGAAAGTGATTATTTATTAAAACGACAATATCTATAGCTAGTCCAGTATGATGTTCACTGTAACCAACAGGAGCAACTATTTTGGTAGCATAATCTTCACCATAATATTTAGTATAGTCATAATATAATTTTTCTTGGTCTTCTAAAGAACGATATGCACTATCAATAGCAATAGTTATTTTTTTTGTTTTTAAAAAAGCTTGAAGTTTTAAAAAGGCTTGATAAGTATTTTCTTCAATGAGAATTTCTTCATCTTTATAATTTTTTATTTTTTGTAATTTTACCTTGTTAAAATAAGAATTTTTAATTTTATGATCTTTATTTATTAGAAGTGTGTTAGTCATAATAATATCAATCCTTTATGTTTTTTATTTCTTCTATAGATAGACCAGTGTATTTGACTATTTTTTCAACTGGTTCATTATTTTGGAGCATAATTTTTGCTAAATCTGTTTTAGCAGTTTTTAGACCTTGTTGTAAGCCTTCTTTTTGTCCCTCTTTTTGGCCTTGAATTAGACCTTCTTGATACGATATTTTTTTCTCAGTATTCATAATTAGTAATTGATCTTCTTCATAGGTCATGGCACTTTGGAATGTTTCTTTTTCGTTTAAAGTGGTGACATCTTTTTCATAATTCATTATAAAGGCATCTCCTTTGGATAAAGTTTTTAAGTTTTCTTTATCTAAATCTAGCATTATTAAATGCTTATATTTAGTAATGTTTTCTTTATCTAGAGTATACCAATACTGCATAATTTTGTCCATATTATACTCGATGATTTTAAACTTTTCGATATACATTAGGCCCTCTTTATTCATGAGATAATAAATTCCTTCTGTAGGATATTTTTTACTTAGTCCATAAGTAAAATCAATATGAATAAACTCTGTTTCTAAGTCAAAATCTGTGTCCTTTTTAGTCTTCTTAGAAAAAATAGAGGAAAAATAGATAAAGTTACGTTGGTGTAAATAGTTAGGATTAGAAGAATTTATTTCAATGTGAATATATTTATTATCTGTTTTTACTAAGACATCAACTGTTTTAGAACGTTCATTAATACTTTCTAGGGTTAATTCATTGGAAAGAAAAGATAATTCAGTAATTTTAAGATGTAAAAGTCTTTCTAAAAGTTCTTTCATTAGATGGGGATTATCTTCATTACAAAAGATAGTTTTAAAAACGCGATCATATTTAGCCGTATAAAATTTCATGTAAAAACTCCTTTCAACTTATTATTCGAAAGAAGTTTTGGTTTTTATATATTTTTTTCAAAACGATATTTTTGGTCAACATGAGGATATTTAGAATGATCTACTTCTGAGAAAAACTCCTCTACTTTTCGGCACCAACATGGTTTATCATCATATTGTCCTTGATAAATAACTATATCATTTAGATCTTCTGAGTCTTTAGCAATAGTTATAATTTTATAAAGTTTACCTTTAAAATGCTTAAAAGTAGTAGCATTATTAGTATCTTCTAAAATAGTGGTAAAAGTTACTTTACTATTATCTTTTCTTATATATTCCATATTTTTCTCCTTAAAATAGAGTTAGTTGGTTAGAATCAGGTAAATCCTTTAATATATCCATTTCAACCATTTTATCAATTAAAGTTTGGGAAACTTTGCCTCGTCTTTGAACATCTTCAATACTTAAGAAAGGTTTTATTTCACGTTCTTTGACAATGTTTTTAGCAACAGTATCACCTAGTCCGTCGATGGCATTAAAAGGAGGATATATTTCAGTATCGCTTTTAACAACCCAAACGGTAGCATCACTTTTATATAAATCAATATTCAAAAATTTAATGTTACGAGCTGTAGCTTCTAAGGCAATCTTTAAACTTTCAGCTTGACCATTTTCTTTATTAGAAGCTTCAAAACCTTTAGTCTGAATATCTTCTATTTTATGTTTGATAGCGTCATAACCATTAATCATGGAAACAATATCAACGTCAGTGGCTTTAGAAGAATACCAAGAAGCATAGAAATATACTGGCATATGAACTTTGTACCAAGCAATTCTAAAGGCACTCATAACGTAAGCACAGGCATGAGCCTTAGGGAACATGTATTTAATTTTCGCACAAGAACCAATGAACCAATCAGGAATATTAGCTTGTTTCATAAGATTTTCATATTCTACCCATTGATCATGGTCTTTGGGTTTACTAGCACGACCTTTACGAACAAATTCCATTATTTTAAAAGCCTTTATTGGTTCTAGGCCGTGATACATTAGATAGACCATAATATCATCACGACAGCCTATTGTTTCTTTAAATGGAACAATATTTTTTTGAATTAATTCTTGAGCATTACCTAACCAGACATCTGTACCATGCGATAGACCAGATATTTTAACTAACTCACCAAAAGTAGTTGGTTTGGTATCTTCAACTAATTTAATGGTAAAAGGAGTTCCAAATTCAGGAATACCTAAGGTACCGGTATTACACATAATTTGTTCTTTGGTAACCCCTAAAGCTTCGGTTGAAGTAAAGATGCTCATGGTGTCTTTATCATCTAGAGGTACTTTCATAATATCCGTATTAGATTGAAGTTGAATAAGGCGAAGTTGGGTTGGATCAGAATGACCCAAAATATCAAGTTTTAATAAACATTGGTCGATAGAATGGTAATCAAAGTGAGTGGTTCGCCATTCAGCTGTAGCGTCCTCAGCTGGATATTGATATGGAGTAAAATCAGAAACTTCCATATAATCTGGTACAACAACAATTCCACCAGGATGTTGACCAGTTGTTCTTTTGACGCCTGTGCAACCAATTGCTAAACGCTCAACTTCAGCATTACGCATATTACCTAATTGTTTTTCCTCACAATAACCTTTTACAAAACCAAAGGCTGTTTTATCGGCAACAGTACCAATTGTACCAGCTCGATAAACATTGTCGGCACCGAATAAAACTTTCGTATAAGCGTGAGCACTGGCTTGATTTAAATCAGAAAAGTTAAGATCAATATCAGGTACTTTATCAGCATTGAAGCCTAAGAAAGTTGCAAAAGGCATATCTTGGCCATCCTTATACAAAGGAATATGGCAGTTAGGACATTCTTTATCTGGTAAATCAAAACCTGATGAATAAGTAGCTCCTAGAGAATTACCGTCATCATCATTGAAGATAGAGGTTTTACACTTAAGACAACGATAATGAGCAGGAAGAGGATTAACCTCAGTTATTCCCATCATGGTTGCTACAAAACTAGAACCAACAGAACCACGGGAACCAACTAAATAGCCTTCATCATTAGAGTGCTTAACAAGACGTTGAGCAATTAAATATATAGGATCAAAGCCTCCACCAATAATTCCTCCTAGAACCTTCTTTATTTTTTTAGGTAAATCTTCTGGGGTAATTTCTTCTTCACTAGTATTTTGAAGATGTTGTCCAATTAAGTCTTTGACCGAATCAAAACCTTCAAGAATAATATTGTGTAGTCTAGAATGAGCTTCATCTTCTAGGGCTTCGGGAGTTAGATTTTCGCTAGATAATTGTTCTTTGATGGTTTTTAAAACAATATCACCATATAACTCAGTAGCAATACGTTCTTCAATATAATGTGGTAAAGGCTCACCATACCAGTCTTTAGCTCTAGTATAAACTAAGTCAGTAACAACACGTGGACAATCTAGATAACTGGTACCATCATCGGATTTGACACGTGGGGAAAAAGGAATACCACCAGTATCAATAATAACTTCAACAATGTCTACTAAATCAGCTATTTTATTAGTATTTTCAACGACAATACGATAAGCTAATTCACTATCTAAAAAGTCAAAATCTTTTAGCATTTCATCAGTTGTACGAAAATGGTTAGAAGGAATTTCTTTTATACCACTTTTAGCAAGAGGATGACGACCACCACCTGGCACTTTTTGATTGACAATAATTTCTCGATATATTTTATCACTACGTTTAATATGATGAACATCACCAGTTGCGACTATTATTTTACCGGCTTCCTCGGTAACACGAATTATTTTTTCGAGATGAGCGGCTAATTCTACTTTAGTGCCAAAGTCCCCCATTTGAATTAAATGATCATAACACTCTAAGGGTTGAACTTCGACATAATCATAAAAGCGAATAATGTTTGATAATTCATCATCACTTTTACTACGAGCTTCAGTGAAAACTTCACTTTCGTAGCAACCACTACCTATAAGGAGACCTTCACGATGACGTTCAATTTCACTACGTAATATACGAGGTGTTTTATATAAGTATGTAGTATTAGCTAGAGAAATTAATTGGAATAAGTTTTTTAAACCAGTTTTATTTCTAACTAAAATGTTGACGTGATGAGCACGACCATATTTATGGATTTCTTCTTTACTAACTAATTTATCTAAATCAGTCATTTTTTCAATATTAAGATTAGATAATTTATTAAGCATTTTATGGAAAACTAAGGCAGTTCCTTCAGCGTCATAGTCTCCACGATGGTGAGCACTTTCATCCCAAGGTACTTCATATCTTTTAACTAAGGCTGAAAGAGAATGTCTAGCATAGGTATTATCCATAGTTCTTGATAGCTCTAAAGTATCAATAACGGGATTGGTAAAGGTACCTAAGTTATATTTTTTGTAGGCCATTTCGAGAAAAGAAACATCAAATTTAGCATTGTGAGCTACCATAGGACAGTCACCGAACCAAGCAATAAACCGTTTAACAGCATTTTCTTCGTTATCTTTGTCAGCTAACATACTATCAGTGATATTAGTTACTTCAGTGATTTTATCTGGTAAAGGACAGCCGGGATTAATTAATTCATCATATTTTTCAAGGATAATACCATCTTTTATTTTAACGGCTCCTATTTCGATGATGGAGTCAGCTCCACCAGCATTAAAACCTGTTGTTTCAAAGTCAAAAACGACAAAGGTTTGATTTAACATAATCTCATCATTAGGACGAATAACTATATTTACCGAATCATCAATCATCGTTAATTCAGTACCATAAATGGCTTTAAATGGCGTTTGACCTTCTTCTAGCCCCTTATTATAACTAGTAACATAGTTAAAGACATGAGGAAAACCTTGAGCTCCATTGTGATCAGTTATCGCAATAGCTTTGTGTCCCCAAGCAATAGCTTGTTTAACTAAATCAACTTCATCGGCAACACCATCCATTTGACTCATTTTAGTATGAGTATGAAGTTCTACTCTTTTTTCAGTTGCTAGGTCATTAATGACATCAGCTTTCTTATCAATAGGAATTATATCACGAGCATTTAATACTAATTCCTTAGCATATTGGTCATTTTTAGTATAACCTCTAATTTTATACCACTTTCCTTCAGAAAGTTTGGAACAGATGGTTTTATATTCTTCTTTATCACGTACAAATATTTTACAGTAGATACTATCAGTATAGTCAGTAATTTTTAAAGTAATGATACTAAATTCTTTCACAGCTGATTCAAAAAGTTCAATACCAAAAACAAATCCTTCGACAACAATATTATTATCTTCTCCAATTATATTTTTGATTTTAATAGCTTCTTCACTTATACTACGTCCGATAATAGCATTTGGATCTTTGGCTTCACGACGAAATGGTTTATCTTTTTTAGGAGCAGAAGATTTTTCTGTACTTGGTTGAGGTTTAGTTACTTCTTCAATAACTACACTATCTAATTCTTGGTGAATTTCTTCTAAAACATCAGTATCATGATTTACTAATATGTCAATATCATACTTATAGCCTTGACGACGATAGAAACAAGTTATTTTATCTAGGAAAGGAGTTAATTTTTCTTTTTCATAATCATTAGTTACAGATAATGTTAAGTAATTATCATTTAAAATTAAAGAATTTTCATATATTTCAATTATTTTAAGGTCTTCTTTTAAGTTTTCTAAGAGATAAGGAAAATACTCTAGATAAAGAGAATAATCAGGATTCTTAATATCAAAAAAGAACTCAATAGCAGAAGCATTTTCATCAATAAGATTTTTTTTAGCTTCTAATTCTTTAAGAATTTCTAGTGGTAATAACGTATCTTTTTCAATGAAAACGTGCCAAGTATTAGTTTTAGAGTTAATTTTAATTTTGGTTAATTTGGCGTCAGAAAAATATTGATAAGTTTCTTTATCAATATTTATTTTATCTAATAATAATTTAATTTTTTCTTCCATCTTATTTTCCCCCTTACTGCTAAACTAAATTATTTCGGTAACTAAAGGTCTAATAATATATCTTTTATTACGAATACAAAAATCAATGAAACCTTCCAAATCCAATTTACGAAATTCTTTTTCATAAGCGTATTTATCTATATCAAAGACAATACCATCACGCATCATATATTTAGAAAATTTTTCTTTTGGAACACATAAAAACATTAACCAATATGGATAAAGTTGCCTTTTTAATTCGTTAGAAGTTGGATTTCCTGATAAATAACAGCTTCTTTTAGTAATGATAGTAGCAAACTCATTCAAAATAGCTAATTCTATAATAGCATCTTTAAAAATTTCAACATTTAAAGGATAATTTTTAATTTCATTACTTAAAATAGTTGTTAAAATATTTAAAATTATCTTTGTTGGTTCTTTTTTATCAATTGGTAAAGCTAAAATAATAGAGTTATTTTTGTCAGTAGTAGTACTATTTTTAGTATAGTCAATAATATTTAATTCTTTGTTAGCTATTAAGATATTGTAAGTTCCTAAATCACGTTTTAGAATCTTTTTAAGAAAATCATTAACTTCTTTTTTTATAGAATCCCAAATTTGCATAACTTCAAGACGATATTTTTCAGCTTGTTTTTTTAGTTTTTCATATTCTTTACTTTCTAGAACAATATTATAGATAGTATCATTGTTAGGAATAAAATTTTTAGGATCTTTTAATATTGCTTCTTTGTCTTTATATATTTTATTATACTCATCTTTATAGTTTGACCATATTTTTTGTTTCATGCTGTGAATTGATTCAGAAATTGAAGCTTGAAATAAAAGGGACCAAATTAGAGCATAGTCATTTATCATAAATTTTGCATTCATTACAACCACATCCTAGTTATGTATATTTATATAATATCACAAAGAAAAAAAGTTGAAAATAAGAATACAACTTTTTTAATTTTTTTTAGATAATTTGATAAATATAATAAGCGGCAGCAGCTATAACAGCTATGATAATTAAAGCAAGGAATATTTTAAGGATAAGGGGCATTTTTTTAGTATTTTCATCATAAAAATTAAAATCTTTTTCTGATAAATCCATACTTCTAGTGTAAAAGTCAGTGTCAGCTCCTTTTAGACCTTTTAGTTCTTCAGTATTATTTTGCTTTTCTTCTTCCTCTTCTTCTAACTTTTTGGCTATATCAGCTGTTTTCAATTTTTCTTCAGTATTTTCACTTTCACTTTCAGGTGTTTCTTCGGTCTTTTCTTTAGATTCTTTTTCCGAAGGTTCCGGTTTTTCAATACGATCAAAAACATTAGTAGCCATCAAGTCACTTAGCAAATCAACAGTTGTTTCTTTATCAATTTCACCAGCTAAGGTTTTAGAAGTAATAGTGTCAAGTAAGTCACGTAATTCACCATCTTGATTTTTTTGAGGACGCTCAACTTTTTCACGACGATATTTTTCTAATTCTTCCTTGTTGACACTACTAAGAATATTATAATCATTATTTTTTAATTTTCTTTTTTCTTCTAATTGTTCTTCTTTTTCAAGGCGATTTTTACGAGCTTCTTCTAAGACACTATTAATATCATAAATACGATTTTCTTTATTTTTATAAAAATAGTTAAATTCATCTAACTCTTTTTTTACTTTAGGTGTAGTGACAACATCTTGATATTCCTTAATTCTGTGATAACCTTCTCTAGTATTATAGTTTTTTTGAACAGCTTCTAAATCATAAGCATTAGTACTATTAATATCTGAGGTTATATCTTCAAAATTAGTGTACCTAGTATTATTACCGATATTTTGATAAAGATCTTGATTTTTGGAAGCTCTAGTAGGTATGTCTAGTTCGTCTTCATCTTTATAACGATCCATGCGTCTCACACTAATCACCTTCTTAGTATAATTCTAACATACAATATAGAAAAACAAAAGATGATAAATTAATCTTTACGTAAAAAATTATTTTAGGTATAATAGTAATGAAAGGAAGGTAAAATTATGAAAGTTAAAGTTAACCAAGAGGCATGTATTGGCTGTGGTGCATGTACACAAATTTGTGAAGATGTTTTTGAAATAGATGACGCTACGGGATTATCAAAGACAAAAGTAGATGAAGTTAAAGAAGAAAATCAACAAGCATGTAAAGATGCCATTGAATCTTGTCCTACAGGAGCAATTTCAGAAGAAAAATAATGTACTTAATACCTATTACTTAGATAGGTATTTTTTTTGAAAAAAAATAGTCATAATTATGACTATTTGTAACTATAGACTTTAGCAACTTCTTTAGGAGTTAATTTACGATATTCACCGGAAGCTAGGTCTTTTAAATCGAAGAAAGCTACTTTTTCTCTTTTTAATTTAAGGACTTCGTAGCCAACGGCAGCAAACATTTTTTTGACTTGATGATTTTTGCCTTCATGAATAGTAATTTGAACCATACAGGTATTAGATTTAGTATCCTTTTTTTTCAATTTAACACGGGAAGCTTTAACTAATTCATTATCAATCATAACTCCATTTTTTAAGCTATTAATTTCATCAACAGTAATGATACCTTTTAGTTTAGCAACATAAACTTTAGCGATTTCGTGGCTAGGATGCATAAGAATATTAGCAAATGTACCATCATTAGTTAATAAAAGAACCCCTGTAGTATCATAATCAAGTCTGCCAACAGGATAAATTCTAGCTGTTGTGGGAATTAAATCAGTAACTATTTTACGATGATGCTCATCACTAGTAGAAGTAATTACACCGCGTGGTTTATTAAGTAAGTAATATTCTTTATCTTCCGAAACTAAAATTGTACCATTAACTTCAATAGTATCTTGACTAGATACTTTCGTTCCTAATTCACGTATAACTTCATTATTTACTTTGACTAATCCTTGGGTAATTAATTCTTCAGCTTTACGACGAGAAGTAAGACCTGAATTAGCAATAACTTTTTGTAAACGTTCCATAATGTTCACCTCTACTCTATTGTACACTATTTTGGTATTAAACTCTTATTTTTTTCAAACAAAGTAATACTATCCCCTCGATTAGGTAGGTATTATACCATATAATTTAGAAAATAGCTATAACTTTTAGGACTAAGGAATTTTTTAGCAAAATCTTTTTTTAGTCATAAACTACTAATAAAGGAGTGAATGAAATGTATCCAGGTAGATATATACCTAGTAGTAAAATAATGTATAGAAATATGCCTACCACTTATATGCCTAAAATGCAGAATGGACCAATGGGCCCTGAAGAGGAAAGATTTTTCTTTGCCCCATTTTTAGTAGGTGGCTTAGCTGGAACGGCATTAGGATATGGCATTGCGAATAATAATCAATTAAATAATAGTAATTATCGACCACCAGTATATGGTCCTATATATCCAGTTTATCCACCCTATCCGATTGGTCCTACTAGTTTTAGTAATAACTATTATTATTAAAAGTCTTAGGACTTTTTTTATTTGGGTAAATAAATAGTAATAGTCGTACCTATATCAGGTTGTGATTTAAACATAATTTGGCCGCCGTGTAAATCAATAATTTCTTGGCAATAAGAAAGACCTAAACCCGTACCTGTACTTTTAGTAGTATAAAAGATTTCACCAATATGGGCTAATTGCTCTTTAGTCATACCACAACCATTATCTTTGATAATTATTTTGATTTTTTCTTTTAATTCTTTTACTTTAATATTAACTAGGAGATAAGCTTTATTTTTAGCTTCTAAGGCATTTTTTAAAAGATTTATAAAAACTTGTTTTAAACGACTGTAGTCACCTATAAAGTATATTTCTTCATCATTTTCAATACATATTTCAGCATTATTTTTGATATAGAGAGCTCGAAGAGTATCTTTTATTTCTTCTAAAAGATAATTAATATCTAATTCTTCTTTGTCTAACTCTTTTATTTTACCAAAAGAAGAAAAATCATTAATAATAGTTAAACTACGTTTTATTTCATCTTTTAAAATATCAAAATAACGACGAGTCTTATTTTCATTTTGAAAATCAATCATTTCTAGATAGCCATTACATACCGCTAAAGGATTTTTTAACTCATGTGTTAATTTAAACATAGAAGTTTTGAGGCGACGTTCTTTTTCAAGTTCTTTTAATTTATTATTAAGATTAATAAATATTTCATTTTTCTTTAAAATAATAATTAATAGATAAAGATAAATAATAGTTATAAAAAGAGCTATAAAGATAAAACAGAAATTAATTATTTTTTTAGAAAAAAGATAAAAATAAATACATAGGATAAGAGCATTGATAAGGAAATAGTAATTGATTAATAATTTAGAAAACTGATCTTTCTTAGAAAAAAGAAGATAAAATAGATAGTAACTTAGAAGAATAAGAATAATTAAGAGTGGATGATATATTTTATCAAGAAGAAAATAAATGATTAAAATGATATTACAATTTATAATTGAAGCTTTATTTTTTGTAATATAAGCTATTAATAGCGGGATAGTAAAAAAAAGGAGGGAGTATGCATATATAGGTGGAGATAAAACTAATAATAGGACTTCACACAAAGTAAGGGCAATAGATAAATAGAAATGGTCCTTTTCTTTTGAATAATTAGTAGTATTAGTAATAGAAGTTATGTAACTTAAAATAGGAAAAAAAAGATAAATGCCAATAAGAAAAAAATTAGTTATTTTTAACATATTTGTCTCACCAAGTAAATTTTCTTATATAATTATGTAGATTTTTGTCGCTTCTTGTCGAAAAAGAAAAAATGACATAAATTTGTCATTTTATTTCGTCAATATATTTTTTTAATTGTTTGGATTCAGGTCCTAAAATTATTTTTAGTTGATTATCTATTTCAACAATTCCTTTAGCACCTAGTTTTTGTATACCCTCTTTATTAGCTTTAGAAACATCTTTTAAGGTTACTTTAAACCTAGAAACATTGATTTCTGTAGAGATGATATTTTCTTTACCACCTAAAAATTCAACTAACTTATTAAAATCAAGTCCAGCATCTTTTTTTGTAGCTTTTAAAATTGCTAATAAAATTATAATGAGAACTATGACAATTACTACATATTTTAAGAAATCCATTTTATCACCAATATTATTATATAATAATTTTTAGAAAAAGAAAAGAATAAGTTTAGAAGGCTAAACTCATTCCTCCTGTTTCATAAGCTAGACCTAGTTTTAATAGTAACATTAAAGTACCAGCAACACCTAAAGTACCAAGTATAGTATCAAAATCTAATTTTAAATTTTTTAAATCAGAAAAGTCCCCTACTTGTTGTTGGTCGAGAAGATTAGCAATGATTTCTTGTTTAGAATTAAGAAATTCATTCATTTCATCGGTAGTTAAATTACTTAATTCATTAATTTGTTCGTCACTATACATACCTTTTGGTCCAATTAGCCATCTAACACTTGGAATATTACCGGTTAAACTACCATTTAAACAGTTAATGGCATCTTCTTTTGACATACCGGCATTTTCCATAAAGTATTTAATAGCATCTTCATAAGTGTCAAAAATCATATTATCTTTATTTTGAAGCTCAGCTAATTTTTTTAACATAGAAAATAATTCTTCTTGAGAGGCAAATACTTTATTAGGATCATTTTCTTTTAACATATCAGAAAGATTAGTTGCTGTTGTATCCGGTCCTAAATGAGGATCACTAAGAGAAGAAGCGGGGTCAGCATCTTTAGCATTTAATAAGCCATTATTTAGTTCATTTTGGGTATTAGGATTAAGATTTGGCTCAATGGCAGGATTTAAATCAGTAGCTGAATTTGGTTCCATGGCTGCACTTTTAGCAGGATTGGTTTCAGTAGCAGGATTGGTGGCATAGCTTGGCTCTTCTTTAGGAGTAAATTCTTCATTACCTTTACCATTATTTTTAAATAAGCCAAAACTTGGAAGTTTAAGTTTTAAAAGAGCTAATAATAATAAAATTAAATACCAATGACGAGCTACAAACTTAGCAGTAAAAATTGCAGGAGTAGCAACACTTAAGCCTAAGGATTTAGCGGTTTCTAAAGAATTAAATATTTTTTCTTTATTCGTTTTAGATTCTTTTAATTGGTTGATACACGCAACTACTTTATCAATTGATAACTTTATTCCATGAGGTAAAACCGTAAAAATAGCTTTGACGGTAGCTTTTTCATCTAAAAATTCTTTTTTATAACGACCAGATAATTGCATCTTATGATTTTGAATTTCATTTTCCAATAAAGTAGATAAGTTTTTTAGATTTTGTTCTTCTTCAGGATACTCGGAAATAGTTGCACTTATTTTAGCAATCTCTTTTTTTATAGCGTTAATAAGACGACCCCGAAGAACGGTTATTTCTTTAACATCCCCTATTTCTTTAGCTTTGGCTAATTTTTCCTGTAATTCAGTTAACAAATTAATCACCCCAATAATTGATTTAAAATTTCACTATTAAATTGGGCAAGAACAATCTCTTGCTTGGAAGAAGAAATTGCTTCATAGCCGGTATCTTTTTTGATATCTACAAAAAGATTAATACCTAGAGGAGTATCAGCAGTTGTATAATCAGTATAAATGCGATATTCTCCATCATCACCAGTAAAGTAGCCAATGATGTCATATTGAATATTGACTCCTAAGGCATTTTTTTTATAAAAACTATCCATTTTTTATCTCCTATCCGTATTGAATACTATTTTCATTTTTTAAAGTTCTTAAAAAAGAAGGATCATTAAATTTAATTGGTGAATTATGATATTTTGAAGGACGTAATTTTATTTTATCTTTATAGTTAGCCATATTAACAACATTATTAATAACTACTAAGAAAAAAGGTGTTACTAGGTCATTAATATTTTTAAAAGATAAAGATGGGAAAATTCCTTGTAGTAAAAGACGAGCTAAATACATAGTAACAGTACTTATTTTGATATTTTTGAAAGCATTTTCACCGGCTTCTTTAAGATAATTTTCTTCTTTGAAAAGATCAATATCTAATTGAAGAGCTTTTTTTTCTAAAACAGCAAAATCTTGAGGAGTCATATTATTTTTATCCTTTACATAATCATATTTTTTCTGTTCATAGCAATTTTTTAAGTCCTCCATGGTCTTTATAAGAGGTTGTGATATTATGTGAGATAAGTCTTGATTAGGGAACTTTTCTTTAATAGTTTGATATTCTTTAATTAATTCTTCATTAAGTAAAATAGCTTGTTCATTATCTAAAGGGGTATTTTTTTGATTAATTAAATCTCTTAAGTGCTCGTCATCAACTAAGTAATTCTTCAATGCAGTTAAATTTTCTTTGTTTAGCTCAAACGATGGATTATCTTTAGCCAATTTATCTTTATAAAAGTTTCTAATGATATTTGATAATCCTATATAACTTATTGTTGGTACAAGAGATGATAAAACAGCAAGGGATATAGTACCAGAAGTAGCAGCCAATATTAAAGTAATAGCTGATACTACAGCCCCACTTAGAGCCGTATTTTTAAGAGAATCTTTTAATATTTTTAGAAGATTAGGATTATCTTTAAATGATTTAATAGCTGAAGCTATTTCTTTGACTTTTTGACCTACATTAGATGGGATTTTGGTAAATTTAGCTCGGTTATTTTTGATTTGCTCTTTATGTAAATTAATTTGTGAGGATAATTCTTCTTTTAAAGATTCTTGTGTTTCTTTATCGGTTGTAGTAGCAATTTCTTCTTTTAAAAGGTTGATTAATTTTCCTCTTAAATTAAGCTTTTCTTGATAATTATCATCTGATAAAGTTGATAATTTATTTTTAATTTCTTCTTTAGTCATGGATATTATTTTGAATCTCAGTATTTACATAATTAACAATATCATCATTTAAAGCTTCTTTTATTTTAGATATAATACTTTCATCTTCAATGTTTTGTAAAATATACTCTTCTGGTTCTGGTTCAACTACTTTGCCATATTGTAGGACAAATTCATCATTTTCGTCTAACATATAATCAGTAAAAACAACATAAGGTTCATTAGAATTTTCTTCATTGGGAATAACTGATAAAATATCACAAATTATTTCTACACCACCTTTGTTAACGGTAAAACTCAAATCTTTGTATTGCATAAATTCTCCTTATTTAATTTGATTTAAAATAGTTTGTTTTATATCTTCGATATTATCGTTAATAGTTTTAGAAACCTCTTTTGATTTTTCAGTTTCATAGCCTAGAAAACAAATAGTTTCAATTTGGTCATGATTAAATACATAGGCCACATCACTATTAATTACTCCCTCAGGATAAGTACAAGCTGAATAATCGTGCATATTAATTTTTTGATTTGTTTTATCAATTATTTCTTCTCCGTTAGCGATGATACAATAACCAGTAATCATTAGTTCTTTTTTGCCACCTTTTAGTAAAACAACTGAACCAATAGGTAAAAATTTTTCTTTCATTATTATCACATCCTATATAATATATTATATCTTATTTTGAAAGAAAAAAAAAGTCATTTTTTAAATGACTTTTAACTATTTGCTTGATTTAGGATTGCTTGCTTTATGTCTTCGATATTATCGTTAATTGTTTTGGAAACTTCTTTTGACTGTTCAGTTTCATAACCTAAGAAACAAACTTTGTCAATTTGGTCATGATTAAATACATAAGCTACATCACTATTAATTACTCCTTCGGGATAGGTACAAGCTGAATATTCATGCATATTAACCCTGTGATTAACTTCATCTATTGGATCTTGACCATTAGCGATAATACAATAACCAGTAATCATTAGTTCTTTTTTGCCACCTTTTAGTAGGACAACAGAACCTATTGGTAAAAATTTATCTTTCATATTCCCATTTCCTTTCTATTGTAAATCTGCTAGTTCAGTATTGTTTCTAGCATCATATTTTTCCGTTTCTTCGGTAGCTGTGTCAGTATCTGTATAACCAAATTCGTCGTCTTCATCTAGATAAGCTTCTTTCTCAGCATTATCATCGTATTCTATTTCAACATCATTTTCTCCAGCCCACTCTTCTGTTTCAATTTCATCAGAATCTTCACCATTATAATTATTAGACTTATTATCCAAGTATGCTTTAGTTCCAATTCCAGCAGCTGCGGCTGCACTTAAACCAGCAACGGTTGGAATAACATAACTTCCATTATTACCATTCTTTGTTGTAGGTGTGGTTTTAATTGGAGTAGTTGATGATGGAATCTTGGTTATATTACCTTTGATAACATCATCAATTGATGCTTTACCTTTTTCTAGAGCTGCATCAATCTCATTCTTATCACTATCTAAGATACCATTTGAAGTTGTATCTTCTTGATAGCCACCAGAGCCTGAATAACCACCACCAGTATGAGCATTACCACTGCCGTTTGAAGTTGGATTATTAGATGGCGATGGATTGCTAGGACTAGGGCTTGGATTGGTATTAGTATTGGTATTATGGTTAGGATTAGAAGGTGATGAATTTGGATTTGGATTAGGATTAGATGTTGTTGGATTATTAGTTGATCCCGAAGGAGTAGTATTTGGAGTGTTAGGTTGCTTTGGAGTATCTGTTGATGGTTTTAAAACATCTTCAGTCTTATTATTAGGTACGGTTGGAGTTTTTGATGTATCAGTTGTGGTAGTCTGGTTGTTTTGCGTTGTTGGTTGACTGTTAGTAAATTGGGTTGATGCATTACCTCCAGAATACGTTGAGCCAGATGGTGTATAACTACTGCCTCCACCGCTATAAGTTCTGTTACTATTTCCATTTCCGTTTCCATTTTCATTGCTAGTTGATTGTTGATTTTCAGTAGTATTATCGGTACCACCAGTTTCACCACCGGTACTGCCTCCACCATTAGAAGTACCACTAGGTGTTGCACTAAAGCCAGATTGAGGTTTTACATCTGGTGGTTGAATATTAGTACTTTTTGATTTAAATACTTGATCTGATACAACTTTTCCTACTGTTGGTCCTGCTAGTGCTCCAGCTGTTATAGGTTGAACATACGTCTCACCTAAAGCTTTCATTCCTGTTTTCACGCCTTCTTTAATTTTAGGAAGACTTTGTTTGGCACTATTAATAAGGTCTATACCAGTAGCTTTAGGGTTAGTAATGATATTACCAACAGTCTCACCACTTTTAGCAATAGCCTTACCAGCAGTCTCTCCACCTTTAGTAATAGTATTACCTATAGCTTCCCTACCTTTATTAAAAATAAGTCCAACTGCTTCTCTTTTAGTGGCAGTTTGAGCAAGAGCTGTACGAGCAGCTTCTCCTTTAGCTCGTGTAAATTTTGTTAAAGGATCATTATAACCTTGATATGAACTTAGTTTTGAAGCCTTGACTTTTTCTAATGCTTTTTGAGCATCAATTTGGGCTTCCATAGCATCGTCAAATGCATTTTTAGCCTGTTCAAACATACCATCACTCATAGACTCAGGCGCATCTACGCCTTGTTGTACTAATTTAGCGGCTTCTTCACGAGCTTTAGTAGCTGTTTCTAATTTTTCAGTTGCATTATCGATGGCTTTCGCTTTCTGAGCTTTTTCTCCAGCTTTACCACCAATGTAAGCCATAGCAGCTTCGGCTGTTGCCGCTACAAGACCTTGTTTAGTAGCACTTCCAAAGGATTTTCCTGCTTGTAAACCACTTTCAGTGTTATTACCCCAACTACTTAAAAATGTTACTGCTGTAGTAGCATTTGTTGTTGACTTTAAAGCAGCTGTTTTGGAGAATCCAGATACAAATCCACCAAGAGCAAGATAACCGGTAGTAACTCCAATACCTTCTGCAAGAGATGCTATTGCACTATCCTCAGTAAAAGCACTGGCTTTAGCTAGGTCACTTTTATAATAAAAATTAAATGCATCATGAGACAAATCTTTCTTAACAATTTTGCCAACTCCTTCGTATGCAGACATATCTCCACTAGTAAGTCCCCAGATATAAGTACCACCACCAAGTAATACTGTTGCTGCAGTATCAGCAATACCTTCACCAACTGATAGAACACCTTCACCAAATTTGGCAAGTACCATACCACCACTACCAAGTATCTTGTCAGTTAAACTAGATTCATTATATTCTTTGATGTTAGCAGCTTTAGCTTCAATTTGTCCGATAATATCATTAATCATAATTGATGCGCAATCAATTGTTTCATCATAAAATGATGTCTGTTCAAATGAACCTACATATTCACTAAAACCTTGACAATTAGTAATAGATACGATGCTCTGTCTTATTTGTTCTTTTGCGTCTTCAACATCATTGTTAATAATTCTTTTTAAATCTTCTTTTGCTTGGTTAACAGCTTTTTCATCTTCATAAATACCATTTCTGCCAGTTATAAATGTTTTGGCATCATTCCAAAAAGACATTTTATCTCCTCCTTTTTATTATGAGTTTTTTCGCGCTTTTTCTGCCTCTTCTGCATTGTCTAGTTTGTTCTTATAATTTTCATATGCTATATTGTTTAATTCATTTTGTTTTTCGTTATACTTTTGTAAAGCAGTGTCTTTTATATTTTCAAGCGTAGGTTCCAAACCATCTGCTAGCGTAGAAATAATTTGCGAAACTTCTTCAATAACTGGTTCCATGGTTTTATCGCCTACTGTTAAGGCTTCTTGACCAATTTGAACATTTCGTAATTTTTTTGCTATATCATTGACGGCTTCTCTAGCTACGTTTAATACATTATCAGCAGCACTTACAATGCCATTATAATCAATATAGTTTGCAGCACTTTCAGCCGTAACATAAATATTATAATATGAATTACTATATGATCTAGGATTTACTAGTACGCCCGCCATAAATTTCATCTCCCTTTTTTATGCAATGCATAGTAAAAAGAAAAAAGAATTTTTCCCTTTACTATACATTGCATTTTTGCAATGTATTTTTTAATTTTCGTTACTGTAACCTAATGCTTTTTCTACAGCTAACTTTAAGTTTGTTGCTGATTCACCCATAGCTGCCATTGCTTCTGGTACATCAGCACCATAATATTGTTCCCAATTATTTAGTAATGTTTCTGACCAATCAGTGGCTACGCGATCTGGAATATTTGATTTAATAGCAGTATTTAATGTTTCCATTTCCGCACTTATGTCAGCAATAATTTTATCGATTTGAACAGCATCATCTGTTGCTGCTCCTGGAGTAATTGTTACGTAATCTCCCATCTTTTTTCCTTCCTTTCTATTATTTCATTCCACTCTTTAATTCGCTAAGCATATTGCCAAAGCTTGTTGTTTTTAATCCCATAGCATCTTCAGCGTCATCAATTGAATTTGCAATATTTTTAAACATTTCTGCTTTTGCTTGGTATTTTTGTAATAAATCATCAGCAGGGTTACCTTTAATATCTCCACTTGTTATTTCGTCTATTAAGTTTGATAATCTTGCTACATTTTGTTTATAAGATTCTCCTGCTTCAGATAAAGCAGCTCCTAAATCTTTCAAACCTTCTTCTTCTACATGGATTGTTTTATTATTCATATTCTTTTTCACCTCCTATTTTGTTTCTTAAGAATATAGTCTAATTTCATCAACCAAACCCATATCCTTATAAATCCATTTTATATTTTTTTTAATAATAAGGCAAGACTTTTTTCTATTCTTTTGTTTATTTTACATTTAATATTTATAAAAATAAAAAGTCATTTTTTTATGACTTTTAGCAATTATTAATTTCGCCAATCTTTTTTTATCGTAAATCTTTTAGTTCTTCACTACTTCTTGCTGTATATTTTTCTTGGGGTTTATTAAAGGTTGGCATATCATATTTATCATCTTCTTCATCGTAAATATCTTTAACTTTCTTTTTATCTTGAGATGGTTGAGTATTTACTGTTGATGAAACTTCTTCCCAGTTTTCAGTTTTTATTTCATCGGCCTCTTGTTTTTTATCAGCATCTTGATTGTCTAAAACTTTTTTAGCAGTAATACTAGCTATTGTTGCTGCTCCAATTCCAGCTAATATTGGAGCTATATTCGTTTGAATTACGGAATCTTTAGGTGTCGCTGAAGCAACTTGTGATTCTCGAGCCACTATTTCATCAAGGGGATTTTCTTTGGTTAGAGATTGTTGATTTTTATAATCACCAATAAAGCCTGTTGAAGCACTATATCCTCCTACATTTGATTTTTCAGTTTTATTGGAATTAAGAGAAGGATTTTTGTAGGAAATAGGCAACGTTTTGGTCGAATTGTTTTCAATATTAGCCATTCTTTCTTGACCATTATTATCTATATAGAGACTATTATTTTCATCACCATTTTTATCAACATATAGGGTATTATTTTCTGAACTATTATTATCAATATAGATATCATTGTCAGAATTATTTTTATCATTAGCAAATTTTTTCATTTCAGAAATAGAAGTATCAATAAATGAAATTAAATTTTTTATAGTAGCTTCACTTTCTCCTACTTTTGAGGTAATTGCAGAAATATTTATATTACCAATGCAATCCTGATAGCCATTTGCCTTTTCTACTTGTTTAACCCCATTTAACAATTGTTCATTGGTATTTAAAGAATTAAACTTCTTACTGGCTTCAGTTAGTGTATTTAAAACATTAGATATTTTTTCTTGATTATATATAAATTCACCCATATTAACGCCTTACTTTCCCTGATTTTCTTCATTTCTTCGCATATCATTTTCAATTGATTGAGCTTCATTATTTAGTTCTTGTTGCTTATTATTATATTGATTTATGGCTTGCTCTCTTATTTGTGAAGTTATTTTAAATATTTCTTTTTCAGTATTAGCTATCTTATTAGCACAATTCTCAATAGTACTTAAAATATTTTTACCATCAATAGATAGAGTATCAGTCCCACAATCTTCACTTGCTGCAGCAACTGTTTTTCCTACTGTTATAAAGTCAGTAGCAGCAGCATCAATCATATCACAGCCTTTATTAATAGCTACTATATCGATATAGGAAGCTGCTGATTCGGCTGATTTGTATTTTCCTTGATAAGGTTGAAGTAAATTCATTCTATCTCCTCTTTTCAGTAAATAATTTCATTTGTTAATTTTTTAATACTATTACCAATTTTATTAGAACCTTATTTTTTTATAATACTTATTTGTAATTTTAGTAATCAACTGTATATTCTTATACGTTCATTTTATATTTTTTTTAATAATAAGGCAAGTTTTTTGACATTATAAAATTGTATTTTACATAAACTAATTTAGGTATTTATAAACACATATTTATACTTTTAGAATATTTTATAGTAGATATAGATAAAGAGGTGGAGATTATGAGTAGTAATAGTTGTATTAAAAATTTATTAAAACTTATTTGTTTATTGCAGAAGAATTCTCTAAATACCTGTAGCTTAGATGAAGGATGTACTAAGCCTTTTTTAGGACCTGTTATTAATAATATTTGTTATAATACAAGAGTTATTACTTTATATAAACGTAATGGAGAAATTTTTGAAGCTACCTATGAGGACTCAAATGGTGTTTTAAATACTAGTTCATTATTTAGAGTTAATAGTGTTAATGATGATTGTGTTACATTACTTATTTTAACTAATGATGGTACTAATTACCTTTCTACAGGACAGTTTATCACTCTTAATATTGGTTGTATCTGTGCAATTAGGTGTTTAGAAGATGTGGCTATAGACAATTTGTGTGAGAGGAGGTAAAAAATGAATTGTTGTAATGAAAATGAAAAAGAAAAGAAAGATTGTGGATGTATTTATGACATTCTAAAGAAAATTTTATTATTACAAAAACAAGATTTTGATAATGAGAGTTATTCAGGTTGTGATAAACCTTATCTAGGACCTGTATGTACTAGTGTTTGCTATAATACTAGACCTATTCAACTTTATAATTGTTGTACTGGTAATGCATGGAGTTTCCCTTATACTATAAATAATGTTACTACGGAGACTTCAGTATTTAGAATAGAAGCTTTAGATGAATGTTGTTGTACTTGTAGACTATTATATTTAGATCCAACATCTAATCAATATGTCGGAACTAATGAGTTTGCAACAATTGATTTGAATTGTTGTGGAGCAATAAAATGTTTACAAGATACTTTTATTGATTTATGCTAAGAGTTAGTAAAATAAAAACATAGTTCAAATGTTGTGAACTATGTTTTTATTTTACTATGTTTAAGGAAGTAATGTCTTTTATAGGAATAATTTCATTATCAATTGTTACAACATTATTTGAAGTTTTAGCAATTAATGTTGTGTGATAAGTATGAGTTGCTGTGGTAATAGTAACAGGTATATTATATGAATAACCAATTCCGTCAAAAATAGTTGTTAGGTTTTTTTCGATAGTAAGGGCATTATCTTCTGTAGTTGAGGTGGCATTATCAATATTTTTAAAACGATAAGAAGTTTTATTATTTTTAAAATTTTTGGTTATTTCATTTTGATAAATTTTAGGTAATTTTTTCATAAAACACGCTCCTTAATATATTTTATGAATTAGAGAAATAAAACTTGCGGTTTTTTGATATAATAATAAGGAAGGAGGTTTTATGACAAAATTTAAAATTAATTTAAAAATATTAGTTCCTATTATTATGTTAGCTATAATTAGTATTTTGACAATTTATAGTGCGGCTGCTTATACTTCGAGAAGTTTAGGAAATTTAACTGTTAAACAAACAATTTGGTATGCCGTTGGTTTTTTACTAGTGTTTATGTTGGTAAAGTTAAAAAATGAATATCTTTATAGGCATACTTGGATTTTATATGTTATTGGTAATATTTCTTTAGTAGGACTTTTATTATTTGCTACTCCTATTAATAATAGTAGGTGTTGGTTTAGTATACCTGGTATTGGTAGTATTCAACCTAGTGAATTTATGAAGATTTTTATTATGCTGACTTTAGCAACGATGATTCATAATTTTAGAAGTGATTATGAAAATCCTACTATAAAAGAGGAATTTATATTTTTAGTAAAGTCTTTTCTAATTGTTTTAATTCCGGCTATTTTGACTTTCTTACAGCCAGATACAGGAGCTGTATTAATTTATTTTTTAATTTATGCTTGTATGATGTTTGTTTCAGGAATAAGACTTAGGTGGTTTGGAGGGGCTTGCATTATTGGTGTACTTTTAATTGGAGGATTTTTGTGGCTTTATTTTTGTAAGGAAAATTTATTTATTAAAATTTTTGGTGATTCGATATATTATAGACTTGATAGAATTTTTGATTGGCAAAATGGTTCGGGACTACAGTTAGAAAATTCGATGGCAGCTATTGGATCAGCTGGTTTATTTGGCCATGGTTTTAATAAAACGCCTATTTACTTTCCCGAAGCTTCTACTGATTTTATATTTGCGGTTTATGCTTCTAACTTTGGTTTAGTGGGAGTTGGTTTATTATTGGGAATTATTATTTTTTTAGATATAAATATTATTTTATTAGCTAGAAGAAAAATTAGGGATACGGATAAGTATATTTTGGCAGGAATTTTAGGAATGTTAATATTTCAACAAATTCAAAATATTGGCATGACAGTTGGTTTACTTCCAATTACAGGTATTACCCTACCCTTTGTTTCGTATGGGGGCTCTAGTTTACTTTCATATATGTTACTGGTAGGAATTTTATTAAATATTTCGGTTGAGAAAAATAGAGTTTATAAGTATAAATAAAAAACGTTTTGAAAATTTTCAAAGCGTTTTTTTTAGACTAATTTTGATTATAGTTATTAGCATCTGGTGTTTGGTTATAATTATTCATTGGATAGTTATTAGGATTTGGTGCTTGATTATAGTTGTTCATTGGATAGTTGTTAGGATTAGGTTCTTGGTTATAAGTATTCATTGAATAATTATTAGGATTAGGTGCTTGATTATAATTATTCATTGGATAGTTATTAGGATTAGGTGCTTGATTATAATTATTCATTGGATAGTTATTAGGATTAGGTGCTTGATTATAATTATTCATTGGATAGTTATTAGGAATTGGTGCTTGATTGTAATTATTCATTGGATAGTTATTAGGACTTGGTGCTTGATTATTGACAGGCATAGGTCCATTTAATTGATAATTACAATTAGGACAGTGATTATTTATCATCTGATGACCACATTGAGGACAAAAGACATTAACTGGATTAAGGTCAATGGAATTTTCCGCAACTAGTTTTAATTTCTTTATAGAAATATTATATAGGAAAATAATAAATAAAAGGAAAGCAAGAACAAAGATGCCGGCATCAGCCATTATACAAAAGTCATAGACACCATGTAATATAGTTGGAACAAAGATACTAAAAGCTATATTTCTATTTTCTAAAGTTTTATTATTTTGCCTAGAATATAACTTAGCTAAAGATAAATAATAACCCATGAAAATAGCATCACAAGCATGTCCAGGAACAGCTGAAATAGCTCTTATTATACCTACGGTAATATTTCCTTGAAGTACGACATACAAAATATTTTCAAAAACAGCAAAACCTAAGGAGACAAAAATTGAATAAACAATTATATCGTATAATTGATCAAAATGTTCACTTTTATAACCTTTAGTGTAAACAAATATCCATTTACAAAACTCTTCTACTAAAGCAACGTAAATAAAGGCATATAATACTTTTTCCGCTAAACTCATAAATCTTAGTTCTCTATTAAAGAGTGGAAAAATTTCTCCCAGGATGGCAGAAATAATTAATACTAAGAAACAAGAAACTACTCCATAAATTAATAATTTAATTAACATTGAAAGTGGTTCTTTGTTTTTATCTTTATTATATGCGTATCGACAAATGACAGCTACAGGTAAAATAGCGATAAACAGTAATGTTATTAAATAAATCATAGGTACCCTCCTACTATGATTGAAGTATATCATAAGTTAATTTATCATAGTATTATTTTTTAGTAATTAAAAATATTTGACAGTCAAATAATTTTAGTTATATTTAGAAAGGTAAAATAAACAAAATAAAAAAAGATAGCTCAAACTACCTTTATGAAATATTACAACTAAACTAAAGAAGAATTTAGAGAAGTTTTTGGAAGAAATTATTTAAACTAATTGAATTTATTTTATATATATGTTACTGTTAAAAGCGAGATATATTCTATTGTAGGTACTTTCCTCTGTTCAATTTAATAAAGATTTTTTCAATATTAAAGAGAATGGAGGTGATGTTCAACGAATTATTACATAAGGAGCCATAATGGAACTATTAACAGCATTTGCTTTTATAGTTTTATTAACAATCATTGTGATAAAACAAAAGAACTAAAAGAAAAGTACCTATTAGCTAACGATTGGTACTTTTCGCAACAATTAAACAATTAATTGAACAGAGAAGTATCTACCAAAGAAAATAGATATATCTCTTTTTTATTTTATGATAATTCATAAAATAAATACATTTTTTTAATGTACGTTTATTATATACATTTTTTTTAAAATGTCAAGAATGAAATGAAACTATTGCTTTAACATCATTCTAATATTAATATATCATATTTAAAAAAAAAGTAAATAATTTTATGAATTTTTTTTACTACTTACTTCATATAAAAATGCTGAATATATCCAATCTACTTTAAATAAATTATAAACAAAGCACTCAATAAAAATAAATAGAGTGATTTTATTATAGAGGAAAAAGAAAAAGAAGATATTTTAAATAATTATGTAGAAAGCATTAAACAATTATATATGCACTTATTCCCTACTATTCAGGATGAAGTTGTTGATTTACTAGACAACTTATAATTTATAATGAAAAGTAAGAAAGGAGTTAAAAAGTTGTCCTAAAGTTGTCCTAAGAAAATAAAAACGTTGATTTTTCAACGTTAATTACTATATGGTGGAGCATAGCGGGATCGAACCGCTGACCTCCACGGTGCAAACGTGGCGCTCTCCCAGCTGAGCTAATGCCCCATAACTAACTGTTTCAACCAGCCAGTAATAAGATTATAGCATAGCAATATTTTTAAAGTCAACATTTTTTGTACATTTTATTTAAAAAATCTTCTTCCCACATATAATTATCAGCAATTTTTACTAAATGTTTTTTATCTCGATAAAAATTATTAACATTATTTATTAATTTCGTTTTTTTATAAAGAGACGGATGAAGATATCTTTCGAGAAGAAATTTTTGATATTGATAATCTAAAAGACGATATTCTTTAATTATTTTTATAAGTAAGAATATAATAACAAAAAGAAAATTTAAATTATAATGAGGCGTTAAAATAATTAATATTATTAAGACACTAATACTTACGAAAATACTCATATAAAAACTTAATTTAAAAGTTAAAAAAGTGGAAAAAAAGAGATTAATTAATTTTCCGCCATCCAAAGGATAAATGGGTAAAAGATTAAAAAATAAAATACTGTAATGATAGACTTTAATCATGTCTATATAGTTACTTAAAAAGCATTGTAACAGAAAATAAGCTAGGTATTGAAATATAGGTCCCGCTATTAAAATAAGAAATTCTTGAGGAAGAGGAATATTTTGATTCATATTGAACTTAGAAATTCCTCCTAAGGGATATAGATAGATTTTATATACTTCGACATGAAAAAGTTTAGCAATAAAGAAGTGACCTGTTTCATGAATAATTATTAAAAAACTAATAATAAAAAAAGGGATAAAGGAAGCCGTAAAGATAGCTATTAAAGCAAAAAAGTAAACAAAAATGTTTACTTCAAAATAGTTAAAGATATTTTTTATAATCTAAATATTCTCCATTTTTTTGAAAAATTAAATAAAGTTTATCAGATTTTGTTTCCCCTAATAGCTTTCCCTTTTCAACATAGTCATATAATTTGTAATTAGAAACATTTACATTAGAATATGACACATCAATACCATCAATTTGTTCAATAATAATAGTGGAACCATACGATTCTTTTTCACCAATGTATATTACTATTCCACTTTCTAAGATGGGAACCATATAATTTTTAGTAACCGTTAATTCTACCCCATCCTTAAAAGGAGTTATTTTAGTATAAGTTATTTTTTCATTAAAAACAGGTTGTTCTTCAGGAGTTAGGGAATTAACAGATAAAATATTACCAAAATATTTTTGATAAAAATTCTTAATTTTGGTAAATTTAAAACTTTTTTCATAGACGTTATTAATAATTGTGGTTTTGATATGAGGGTATTGTTTAATAGTTATAAGACCAACCAAAAAAATAATAATAGTTAGTAAAACGCGACTAATAAAGTTACGAACATTTTTCTTTAAAACTAGTTTTTTCTTTAGTGTTTTTCTCTGCATCATAATTTCTCCTTTACTAAAGGATATGCAGAAAAAGAAAAAAAAGACTAATTAATAGAAATATGTTTATATTTAGAAGGTAAAATCTTGATGATAAAGAAAATTATTTCAGCATATATAACATTTAAAAGAAGTGAGTGAGCTATTTTATAAAGTAATTTGGTTAAGGTCATAGGTACTAAATTAAATAAAATAATTATTAAGGCAGTCGTGGTCTCGTAGATAGTAATTATGAGGATGGTAAAAAGAAGGATTTTAAAAAAATCAAAGTCAAAGTTTTTGTATAAGTATTTAATTATTAAACCACATAAACAAAATAAAATAGCATTTAAAAATAAAAGGTTAGTATAAAATAAATCATATAATAGACCAGTAATAATTAAGGTAATAAAATATTTAGACTCTTTTTTACGATATAGAGGATAAATAAGTAAGATAGTGGTTAAAGTTAGTAAGGGTGTAAAAAGAGATAAGTCCCCGACCATGAAAGGCAAAAAATTGGTAAGAAGACCATCAAGTATAAAGGAAACAATTAATAAAATAAGAGCTAACATATTATTTCTTCTCCTTTAGGATAGTGACATAATGGATATTATTAAAGTCTTGCATAGTCTTAATATAAAGGGTTTTACTAAGATTGTATTTATCACTTTCTATTTTTTCAACTGTACCGATGTATATACCACCAGGGAAAAGTCCTCCTAACCCACTAGTTACTACAACATCATTTTTATTAACATTGGTTGTTTTATCAATTCCAGTAACTTTAATTAAACCGGTTTGTTTATCATAACCATTTAAAATAGCATAATTATCAGTATCATTAGTTTTAATAGCGACACTTACTTTAAAATTAATATCATCCGAAGTAATTAGTTTTAGTTCACTAGAGGTTTTTGAGACTTTACTAATTTTACCTAGAAGACCATTTTTAGTTATAACGGCCATATCTTTTTTTATACCTGATGATGAACCTTTATCAAGGGTAATAGTATTAAACCAATAACTCTTATTACGAGATAAAATAGTGGCATTTTCAATATCATACTCTGTTAAAGTTGAATTTAACTCTAAGGCAGCTTTTAGTTCAGCTATTTCTTTTTCTAAAGAAGCATTGACATTTTTTTGGATAAGATAACTTTCATTTTGATTCTCATCTTTGTCAGCATTTAGACAGGTAAAAGGATACATAATTATCTTATTACAAGTAATAGCTATATCTTTAAAAAAAGCTTCTACAGGAGTAAAAGTACGTTGTAACATAACAGATATAATAACTAAACCTATAATAACAAGAGAAGTTATTGTGATAACTAAACGATTATTTATTTTCTTTTTTCTTTTATACATAATATCACCATTTCATTTTTATATTATAATATAATTTTTTCTTTCCGACAATCAAAGATTTAAAATATCACTATGTTCATAAAAACTATAAAAATTATCTTCCCCAATTATAATATGATCTATTATAGGTATACCTTGAATTTTACCTGTTTTTATTAAAGTTTGAGTAAAGGCAATATCTTCTTTAGAGGGAGTAATATCATTAGATGGATGATTATGAAGACAAATAATATTGGAAGCACTTACTTTATAAGCTTCTTTAAATATTTCTCTAGGATGAGTAATACTACCATTAATGGTACCCATAAAAAGAAGTTTTTTACTGATTAGTCTTTGTTTGTTATCTAGGTAAAGGCAATAAAATAGTTCTTGTTTTTGATTATAAAAGAGGCTTTTAAAAGTAAGCCAAATCTCTTGTGGAGTTTGATAAGTTACTAAATAATCCTTTTTAGCGGTATATATTCTTTTACCTAATTCTATAGCAGCTAGTAATTCAGTAGCCTTTACCTCCCCTATTCCTTTAATAGCAGTTAAGTTATTAATCGTTAAATCTTTCATCGCAATTAAATCATAGTTAGTTAAAATATCTAAAGCTAAATCAGTTACATTTTTATTTTTAGTACCTGTTTTTAAAACTATCGATAATAATTCTTTATCACTTAAGTTATTAACCCCTACTTCTTTTAATCTTTCTCTTGGTCTTTCTAATAAGGGAAGATCTTTTATTTTGTAGTTACTCATAGACACCTCTATTTATATTATTCGGTGTAAAAACCATTTTCCTTATTTTTTTATTATTTCTTCATAATTAGCTAGTATTACTTCTTCGATTGTAAGAATTTCATCTGTTGTTTTGGAGTTTTTAATTAATAAATCAAATTGTTCTACATTATTTAAAAACTCTTCATTATTTATAGGTTTAACTTTTTTATAAAGATTTAAACCTTTTTCTTTATATATTTCTATTAATTGGTCAGCTATTTGTTCATCTTTGGTAATGCCTACATAAACATAATACTTATGGTCATTATAATCAACTACTTTGGGATTTATTTTTTTGGTGACGTTAGTTAGATTTTCTTCATTAGCATAGACACCTTCTTGAAGAAAATAAAAATTATCATTAGTCGCAAAAACTTCGTTAAGACTAGTATAATTATATTTATATATTTTAGTACCAATTATGCAACCAATTAAAGTAAAGAGAAAACCTATAGTTATTGTTCTTTTCATATTATCACCATTGTTAGCGTACCAATTTTTTTTCATAAAAAATGTCGATTTATAAAAGAACATGAAAAAAGTATATTTGCAAGATAATACAAATATACTTTTTAATATTTATTTAGATAGTAAGTTAGCTAATTTTTCTTGTTCTTCTTGTAATTTTTGACGATCTTGTTCCACTATGTTAGCGGGAGCTTTATTTATATAATTTTCATTAGCTAATAGTTTTTGACGTCTACTAATAGAAGCTTTTAATTTAGTGATTTCTTCTTCTTGAGCTTTTAGGTCAATTATTTCTCTTTCAAAGAAATAAGTAATATTAATATTAGCTGATTTATAATTAGTACTAATCATATTATCAGGATCATCACTAGTTAAATTAGCTTCGGTTATTTTTAATTGAGAAGCATAGATATTAATTAAAGAAGGATCACTACATTCAAAATTTACTAAAGCTTTCTTAGTAATTTTGTTGGTAGCTTTTAAATTACGTATAGCAACAATATCTTCTAAAACTTTTTCTAATTCAAGAGCTTCTTCTTTATAAACTTCTTTCTTATTATATGTTGGATAAGTAGAAATCATAATAGATTCAGTTTCTTTAATAGGAAGTTTTTGATATATTTCTTCTGTAACGTAAGGCATGAAAGGATGAAGTAATTGCAAGATAGTTGTTAATGTGTCTAGTAAAATGGTTTTAGTAGTTATAGTCATATTGGCTTTAGTTAGTTCAATATACCAGTCACAGAAATCTTCCCAGATAAAGGTATAAAGTTCATTACCAACATTATGAAAATTATATTTATCCATATTTTTAATAGTATTTTTAATTAGATTATTCTTTTTAGTCATAATCCATTTATCATAAAGGGTTAATTCTTTTTTGACTATTTTTCGTTCTTGTAAATCTTCAATATTCATTAAAACATAACGAGAAGCATTCCATAATTTATTAATAAAATTCCAAGAAGATTTAACTTTATCATCATCATAACGTAAGTCCATTCCAGGAGCGGAATTGGTGGTTAAGAAATAACGAAGAGAATCAGCTCCATAAGTATCTATAACATCCATAGGATCAACACCATTACCTAAGGATTTAGACATTTTACGTCCCTCTTTATCACGAATAAGGCCATGAATTAAGCAGTCTTTGAAGGGTCTTTTACCAGTAAATTCTAAACCTTGAAAGGTCATTCTATTAACCCAAAAAGGAATGATATCATAACCTGTTACTAAAACGTCATTAGGATAATATCTTTGTAAAAGTTCGGTATTATCGGGCCAACCTAAAGTAGAAAATGGCCATAAGGCTGAGGAAAACCAAGTATCTAGAACATCTTCATCTTGTTTCCAACCTTTACCTGGAGAAGTTATTTGAACCTTTACTTCATCGTCTTTATACCAAGCAGGAATACGATGTCCCCACCATAGTTGACGGGAAATACACCAGTCATATGTTATTTCCATCCAGTGGTTCATTGTTTTTTCATAACGAGGAGGAACAAAATTTACTTTGGTGTCTTTATTTTTTTGATTTTTAAGAACACGGTCAGCTAGAGGACGCATTTTAACAAACCATTGTTTAGATAGATAAGGTTCTACAACGGCATCACTACGTTCACTATGACCAACTGAGTGAGTCATTTCTTTTATTTTTATTAATAAACCTTGTTCTTTTAAATCTTTTACTAAAGCTTGACGACACTCTTCACGAGTCATATCTTGATAGATACCAGCTTTTTCATTCATAGTAGCATCAAGATTCATAACTACGATTCTTTCTAAATTATGACGATTACCTACTTCAAAGTCATTAGGATCATGAGCAGGAGTTATTTTAACGACACCGGTACCAAATTCAGGATCAGCATGTTCATCACCAATGATGGGAATTAATTTATTTACTATAGGCAAGATAACATTTTTACCAATTAAATGTTTATAACGTTTATCTTTAGGATTAACAGCTACGGCAGTATCACCAAATAAAGTTTCAGGACGAGTTGTTGCGACTTCTAGATAATCAGTAGTTCCTTCAATAAAATATTTTAAGTGATAAAAAGCACCTTTATCTTCTTTATAAATAACTTCTTCATTAGAAAGAGCTGTCATTTGTTCAGGATCCCAATTAATTATTTTTTCACCACGATAAATTAAACCTTTTTCATAGAGTCTAATAAATACTTCATTAACAGCTCTATTTAGACCTTCATCAAGAGTAAATCTTTCTTTATCATAATCAACAGAAATTCCCATTTTAGCCCATTGTTCATGAATAGTATTAGCATATTCTTCTTTCCAAGCCCAAGCTTTTTGAAGCCAATCTTTCCTTTTCATTTCACGAGGTTTAAGGCCTTGGTCTTTTAAACGTTTATCAACCTTAGCTTGGGTAGCAATGCCGGCATGATCCATACCCGGTAACCATAAACAGTCATAGCCTTGCATTCTTTTATAACGAATAATAATGTCTTGTAAAGTTACATCCCAAGCATGACCTAAATGAAGTTTACCAGTAACATTTGGTGGTGGAATAACAATACAAAACGGTTGCTTATTACTTTTAGTATCAGAAGCAAAATAATTTTTACTTTTCCAATACTCATATTTGTCTTTTTCTACTTCTAAATGATTATATTTTTTATCTAACATATTATAAGCTCCTATCTATATAATTTTTGATAATAGTCCTTATTTCTTCTAGTTGTTCTTTTAATTTAGGATTAATATCTTCTTGCATATAAATATCTATTTCTTTATTAAGATAATCTTTTTCCTTTAAAATAGCCATACTTTCTTTAAAGGCTATATCAAAAAGAAAACCTAATGATACAGCTAATCTATCAGCTTTAGTTTTAAGAGTTGCTCTATTTATTACTGATTCATTTTTTAATTGGTCTATAATTTCAGCAGAAAAGATATCATTTTCAACGTCTATTTTAATATCTTTAATGGTATATAAATATAAAATATCAATTTTATCAGCATCACGTACTATATTGCAAAATAATTTTTCTTGAGCCGTTAAATTTTTGGGAAGTTGATATTTATTATGATACTTTATAGTTTTAAATATTAAAGTATCTAGAGAGTCATCTTTTATAAATTTACGAATAAAATTATTTTCTTTTAAGATTTTTACTCCTAAGTCACCATGATCAATACTATTTAAATCAGAAAAAGTTTGATATCTTTTATATTGTTCAAATCTAGCTATATCGTGTAATATACCACATAATTTAGCAATTTCTATTTCTTCTTTAGATAGATTTTTCTTTTTAGCTATTGCTTCACATAAAGAGACGACCCGAAAAGTATGTTTAATTTTTAAATCTATATTTTCCCCTAAAGGTAAATAGGGTTTGGTATATTGTAAAAAGGTCTTTTTAGCTTCTTCCATAACTCCTCCTAAAAAAAACACTTCAATCCCTAAGGACGAAGTGTTCGTGGTACCACCTTATATTATACTTTGAATCTTTAACGGAATTATCCGAGATAACTTACTATTAGTTCACTTATCTTGCTCCCAAGCTACCTTCAACTTTAGTTATTACAAATTTACACCTAGCATTTGCTCTCTAAAAATAAACTAAAGTTTACTCCTCTTGTTCATCACATTCAATGGTAGTATAACAAATGAAAGAGTCTTTTTCAATAATTCTTGAAGATAATTTTTTTACTTATGCTCTTTGCTATCAGGTTCTTTAGAAAAAATTCCTAGTTTATGAAAAATATAATTTAAATCATTAGATTTACTAGTTAAGTGTTTTAAATCAGATAAAGTTAATTTTTTATTTTGCAATTGAGTAATTGTTATATTAGCTAGAAAGTGACCGATAATGTATGGTAAATTTTCTTTAACTAAAGTTGAATTAATAGTTAATGTAATAATTAAATCATCACATATCTTATTACTGTACTTAGTAGCATCATTTAGCCAAGGAGATGTTTGAGTTAGTTCTTTTTGATATTCTATAGCTAAATTTTGCTTATGGAAATTGATGACTCTTTGAGCATTAGCTATTTCTTCTTCTTTGGCTATTTTACCTTTAGTAAGAACAGTATCCATATAGTTAAAAATTTGGAGAATAGTAAGACCAGTTTGATAAGTATTATTGTGACGATAATTACTTATTTTTTGAAGAGCTTGTTCATCATAACCTAGTTTTTGCAAAAAATCTAGACATAAAAGTTCATAAGTAGTAGCTGAATACTCTTCGAGGGTTTTAGAAATACTGAGACAAGTATAGTACTGAATAAAGTGAGTAAATTCATGAATAAAAGTCCATAAATCTTGAATAGTATGATTTTTTTCAATAATTAGATAAGGCTTATTGTGATGAAAAAAAGTAAAATTCCAACGTAAATCAGTAAATTTAAGATTATAATCAGCAAAAGAAAAGAAATTATAAAGTTGCTTTTTGGTGGCGATATCATCTTTAGCAACATAAATTATTTGGTTATTTTTAAGAGCTTGTTGATAAAAGTTAAACCAGTCTAAAGATGGATCTATTTGACTAAGAAATTTTTTTAAAAGATTATTATATTGAGCGGGAGTTAAGTTAGGAATAGTTATTTGTTGGGAGTAATTACTAGATGATACTTTGTTTAGGCTGGTAGTTATTTCGGGGACAATGATATCAATAAAAGAAGGAAGTTTTTGGATAATAAAGGAACTATTTTGAGGATTGGGTTCTAAGTAAGGTAATTTATTAATTTCACTTTGAATTAAGTCGGTTAAAAGTGGATAGCGATATTGGTCTTTAAGCCAGTTATTTAAGTCGTGATAAGATATATTTTTAAGAGGATGGGATTGGTTAGTTGATTTATATAAAGTTAAAATAGCTTGATATATTTCATGAGAAGAAAAAAAAGAATTTTTTATTTTGTGATTATCAAAATATTCACGTAGTAATAAGGTGCATAGTAATTCTTGACCGTCATAAGAATAGAGATTGTTAATGTTTGCCATAAGCTTTTCTCCCCTTTTTTTAAAAACGTTTTTTATAATAGCATAAAAGGAAGATTTTGACAAGATTAGATATACATTTAAAAAAATTATGGTAAAATGTCTTTAGGAGGTTTTTTATGGAACTAAAGAAAGAAATTTTAGGTAAAAAAAGAAAAGATTATTTAGAGTGGGACGAATTTTTTATGGGTATTGCAAAATTGTCAGCTGGTAGAAGTAAAGATCCTAATACGCAAGTTGGCGCTTGTATTGTAGGTGATGATAATCGCATTTTATCAATTGGTTATAATGGCGCTCCTAACAATTTTGATGATGATTTGTTTCCTTGGAATCGTGAGGGAGATCCATTAAATACTAAATATCTATATGTTTGTCATGCGGAAAGAAATGCTATTGGTAACTATCGTGGTAGTCGAAAAGATTTAGTAGGAGCTAAAATATATGTAGATTTGTTTCCTTGTAATGAATGTGCTAAAGACATTGTTCAAGCTGGTATAAAGGAAGTTATTTATTTATCAGATAAGTATGCAGATAGTGATGAAACAAAGGCTTCTAAACATATATTTGATATATGTGGAGTTACTTATAGACAACTTAATAAACAATCCCAAAAAGTATTACGTTTATCATTAAAACCTGATGAAGTAATTAAGTATATAGACTAAAAAATTATTTGCGCGTTGCAAATAATTTTTTCTTTACTCAGTAATTTTTTCTACTTCAGGGTATTCTTTGCCTTTTAAGTCAATTAAGGCTTTTTTTAGGGTTAAATTATTTTTTAATTGACCTGTTTGTTGATTAGCAACTTCTTCGGTACTTTCAATCTTTTTTATAGTATTTAGACCAGCAATAACTTTACCAAAAGCAGCATATTCGCCATCTAAATGTTCAGCAGAAGCTAACATGATAAAAAATTGACTACCAGCACTATCAGGATCAGAACTACGAGCCATAGAAACGATACCTTCTTCATGTTTTAAGTTATTAGGAAAATCATTAGAACTAAATTCTCCTTTAATAGTATAACCAGGTCCACCAGTACCAGTACCAGTTGGATCTCCTCCTTGAAGAACAAAACCAGGTACTAAACGATGAAAAGTATTATTATCATAAAATCCAGCTTTAATTAAGGAAATAAAATTATTGACAGTATTAGGAGCTATATCAGGATATAATTCGATAACAACAGAACCATAATTTTTTATGTATAAAGCAGCAACAGGATTTTCAGTTTCATAAGCATTTAATTGAGCAGTATTTCCTTCAACATTATAATCAATATTTAATAAATCTTCTTTCATTTCTTTCTCCTTATCATTACAACCTGTAAAAAGAACAGGTGTTAGTAATATTAAAATTATTAATAAAAATTTTTTTAGCATTTTACTTCATCCTTTCTAAAATATTTCTAGCAGCAATTAAGCCTGTAGCAGCAGCCGTGACAATATTACCAGCTTTACCAGCTCCATCACCGACAAAGTAAATATTGGCGGTTTGAAGTTTAAAATTGTTATCTGTTTCAATTTCATTACTAAAGAACTTTATTTCTGGTCCATATAGTAGTGTGTCATCATTAGCAACACCAGGAATTATCTTATCAAGAGTTTCTAGTCCTTCTAAAATATTAGTAATAATACGATGAGGCATGACAAGGGCTAAATCACCGGCTACACAATCTTTTAAGGTAGGTTCAATAAAGCCTTTTTTAAGACGATGCCATTCACTACGTCTACCACTGCGTAAATCTTTTAAAGATTGAATAATAGGTTTGCCATCACCTAGAACATTAGCTATTTTAGCAATTGATTCACCATATTCACGAGTATTAGTAACTGGTTGAGTTAAATTTACTTTGGAGATAAAAGCAAAATTGGTATTATTACTTTTTATATCTTTTAAAGCATGACCATTTACACAGATATAACCATAGTAATTTTCTTTAGCCACAAAGCCACCAGGATTGGTACAAAAGGTTCTTATTTCATCACCATAAGTTTTTGTTTTAATAAAAATGGTAGGATCATAAATAACATTGGTTAAATCTTCCATTATGTCTTTTCTAACTTCTACACGAACGCCTATTTCAATACTTTGTGATAAATAAGGAATATTATACTTATCAGCTAATTCTTGAATCCATTTAGCTCCCGTTCTACCAGGAGCAACAATAACATTTTTAGCCGTTATGGTGTTTTCTTTAGAACCTAGTAGATAAGTAATTTCATGATGATCTTCCTTTATAGTTTTAATATCTGTAACATTGGTTCTTTCATAGAGAGTGACGCCTTTTTCTTCAAGAAAAGTACTTATACCTTCAATATATTCAGGTAAATGATCACTGCCTAAGTGCTTTTGTTTTATAAGTAAAAGTTTAGCACCAGCAATCGCAACTTTCTTACGAATTTCATTAGCCTCAGTCATATTAGAAGGATATACTTTAGAGTCCATCTTAAATTTATTAAAAATTGCTTCCGTTTCATCAATTAATTCGTAGGCTTCACTTTCACTCATATATTTTGTTAAATCACTTTTACCTAAACGAGGTATAAAATTAAGTTTACCATCAGAGAAAGTACCGGCTCCACCATAGCCAGCTAAAATGGCACAAGGATTACAATTTTGACAAGGTACTTTTAATTTATTCATAGGACATACTCTATTTTTTACACGACTTCCTTTATCAAGAATAGCTATTTTCAATTTTGCATTTTTAGTAATCAATTCATAGGCACTAAAAAGGCCAGCTGGTCCAGCACCAATAATGACAACATCATATTTCATAAAAATCTTCACCTCCTTTATTTTAACATAATTAAAATGTAAATAAAAAGGTTTTAACTATAAATTGTAGAAAGTTTTTAGGTTTTTTGTTAAAATGAAGATGGTGATACTATGACAAGAGAAGAAATGAATCACAAGAAACAAGATGAAATTTTTAGGGAAGAAAATAAAGAAAAAAGAAAAAAGATAATTATTTTGACGATTAAAATTATCTTTATATTAGCTGTTATAGTGACTATTTTTTTCTTCTATACAACATATGTGTCTACGGCTCAAGTAATTGTTAATGAAAAAAGAATCGTAAATAGTAAGATTCCTGATACTTTTAATGGAGTTAAAATAGTACATTTTAGTGATTTACATTATGGAACAACTTTTTTAAGTACAGAGTTAGAAAAAACAGTAAAGATGATTAATGAAAGAAAACCAGATATTGTTTTATTTACAGGTGATTTAATTGATGAAGATTACAAGTTAACGAGTAAGGAACAAGAAAAAGTAATAAAGATACTCCAAAAGATTGATACCACGTTAGGAAAATATGCCATTATGGGAGAAGAAGATGGAGAAAACTTTACGACGATTATGAATCAAAGTAATTTTACCATTTTAAATAATGATTATGATTTAATTTATAAAGATAATAATGAACCTATTCTTTTAACTGGAACTACAAGTATATTAAAAGGTGATTACGATATAGAAAAGACTTTTAATTATTTTAATCAAGAAACATATAATTCTAATATTTATACAATTTCTTTAGTCCATGAAGGTGATGGTGTTGAGAAATTGTTGGAAAAACATGCAAGTGATTTATTTTTAGCTGGTCACTCACATAATGGTGAAATTAGATTTCCTTACTTAGGTTCTATAATTAGAACAAGTGGTAGTTTAAAGTATAGTAATCCTTATTATAAAATTGGAGATAGTACTTTATATGTATCTGGAGGTTTAGGAACGAAGATTGTAGGCGTAAGATTATTTTGTCATCCTAGTATTAATTTCTATCGTTTAGCTAATAAATAATTTTTTAAATTTGGTAAGAAGACTATCGGTCTTCTTTTTTTCGGGTTGACGATAAATGTTTAATTCACCAATTTGCGTATCTTTTAAATATATTTTTATTTGACCAATGATTTTATTTTGTGATTTTTTATTTTCAATAGTAAGAATAGTTTTAATATTTTTTAATTCATTTTTAGTTAAAGGATAAGTAAAGGAATTTTTTAAGTAACAATCACCTTCATAGAAATTTTTATCAATAGAAAAATTATCTTTACTAATTAGTTCATAATTTTTAAAATTCTTGAAGGCTTTATTATATAAGTATTCATGAGTGTCATATTCATTAGGATCATCAAGAGTTACTATCGTTAAATTGAGATTATCTTTAGAGGCTGTGGTAACAAGGGTTTTGCCAGCACTTGGGGTATAGCCATTTTTACCTCCAGTACAATATTCGTAACTTGATAAAAGTTTATTGCGATTATACCATAAATAAGATTTATTTTTTGTTTTAGTACGATATTTTTTGGTTTTAACTATTTCACGATAAGTAGGATTTTGGTAGGCATAGGCTGATAAGAGAGCCATGTCATAGGCTGTAGAATAGTTTTTAGTTTCATCATCTAGACCATGAGAATTAGAAAAAGTCGTATTTTTCATACCTATAGCTTGAGCTTTTTTGTTCATTAACTGAGCAAAGGATTCTTCATTTCCCGCCACAGCTTTAGCTAAAACGACGGCAGCATCATTACCACTTCGTAAGAGAAGGCCATATAGTAAATCTTTAACAGTCATTTTCTCCCCTACTTCTAGATAAATACTAGTTCCATACATTTTAATAACTTCTTCACCAATAGTTATTTCTTGGGTTAAAGAAAGATTTTCTAGAGCTATAACAGCAGTCATAATTTTAGTGGTAGAAGCAATTAATTGCTTAGAATTTATATCTTTAGAATAAAGAATACGTTTAGAGTCTAAATCCATAACAATACTGCTTGAAGCCTTAACATGGGTTGGATAAAAAAGAAGATTTAGAATAAAAACAAAAATAATTGGAAATAAGATATTTCTTTTATGCATAAACTCACCTATTTAATTCTATAGGTAATTTAGTTAAATTATGCTTTTTTCTAAAGGGCTTTTTTTATTTATATTTAAATGGTGGAAGTGATTGAATTAAAAAGGAAAATATGATACTATTAGTTAAAATATTTAAAGAAAAAGGAGATTATTATGGCAAATGAGAAAAAATTAGTGGAAAAAATTACAGCTCGCAGTGATGACTTTGCGAAATGGTACACGGATGTTGTAAGAGAAGCTAAACTTTGTGATTATTCTAATGTTAAAGGCTGTTTAAATTATTTGCCGAATGGATATGCAATTTGGGAGAATATAAAAAATGATTTAGATAAAAGGTTTAAAGAAACGGGTGTAGAAAATGTATATTTACCAGTTTTAATACCTGAGAGTTTATTACAAAAAGAAAAAGATCATATAGAAGGTTTTGCTCCTGAAGTAGCATGGGTTACTCATGGAGGTTTAGAGGAATTAGAAGAAAGATTTTGTATTCGTCCAACTAGTGAAACTTTATTTTGTGATTTATGGCAAAAAATGGTTAAATCATATAGAGATTTACCTTTAGTTTGGAATCAATGGAATTCTGTATTACGTTGGGAGAAAACAACAAGACCTTTTTTACGTTCCAGAGAATTTTTATGGCAAGAAGGTCATACTTTACATGCTACTGATGAAGAAGCTCGTGAACGTTGTGAAATGATGTTTAAAGTCTATTATGATTTTGTAACAGAAGATTTAGCAATACCTTTAATATGTGGCAAGAAGACAGAAAGTGAAAAATTTGCTGGAGCAGAAGATACTTATACGATTGAGGCAATGATGCATGATGGAAAGGCCTTACAATCAGGAACAAGTCATTATTTTGGACATGGTTTTGCTGATGCTTTCGATATTAAGTATTTGGATAAAGAAAATAACTGGCATAGTGCTTATGAAACATCATGGGGCTTATCAACGAGAATTATTGGAGCTATTATCATGGTTCACGGTGATGATAATGGTTTAGTTTTACCACCAAGAATTGCTCCAAAACAAGCAAGAATTATTCCAATTGCTGATTACAAAGAAGGAGTTTTAGAAGAAGCTGATAAGTTATTTAGAGATTTAAAAGATAGTGGTCTAAGAGTTGAAATAGATAAAAGTGATAAAACACCAGGCTTTAAATTTGCAGAACAAGAAATGTTAGGTATTCCTACAAGAATTGAAATTGGACCTAAAGATATTGAAAAAGGTCAAGTCGTTGTAGTAAGACGTGATACAGGCGAAAAGATGGTGGTTAAAAGAGATGAAATACTTAAGAAGTTACCAGAGATTTTAGAAGATATTCAAAAAAATATGTATGCTACAGCTAAACAATTTTTAGATGAACACATTTATGAAGCTAAAAATTTGGAAGAAATGCAACAAATCAGTGCAGAAAAAATTGGTTTTATTAAAGCAATGTGGTGTGGAGATAGCAATTGTGAAGATGAAATTAAAGATAAAACTAAAGGAATGGGTTCAAGATGTATTTTAGAGAAGGAAAAGAAAATTACGGATAAATGTGTTTGCTGTGGTAAGAAAGCTAAACATGTGGTAATGTGGGGAAAATCATATTAAGATTTTCCTTTTTTGTGCAAGAAAAAACTAGTATATAATTTGTTGTCCTTATAAGGATTAGCAAATTTATACTAGTTTTTAGTTGTATTAGCTAATTAAATCTTCAGGTTTATTAACTATAGTATTTTCAATATTAGTAAGAACTAAGTCTACACCAAAATCAGATTTTAAAGCTCGAACATAGCCATTATCATCGATAGTAACATCCATGGTAATGTCATTAGTAAATTTATCACTTACTCCATAAACGTGGCTATAAGCTAAATTAGCATAATACTTAAGAATAGTAATATTGTAAGTATGTAAGTCATTATTATGTTCTTGACTATTTACAGTAAATATAGCATTTAGGAAGAATAATTCTTGAGGAGTAAAAGTTTTATGCTTAGTAACATTTTTAGTCCAAGTATTAGTTGCTTTATCTTTAGTCCAACTTTCTTGATGATAAGCTGGAGTTACAAAGTCATAATCAAGGTACATATTGTCAGTTCCTTTATAGTAAGTGTAACTGTTACTATTTTCATATAAAGCTGTATTATGGGCTTTATCATACATTACTTTTTCACCATATTGTTCAAAAGTTAGACTATTTGCAGCAATGGTATTTTGATAAGCTTTTGTAATTTGATTTTTAATTTCTAATTTCTTAGTTTCGGTAAATGTATCACGTGGTTGGTAATCATGTAGTTCAACATCTAAGTCTTTTGGACGTTCAACATTAGTAGCATTGAAATCTCCTAAATGAAGTTCAATAAAGGTTTCAGGTTTATCAGTATTTAAGACATCTTTTTTCCAATTAGCTAAGAATAAAACAATATAATTATCTCTATTTACACTTATATCAATAGTTATGTCACTCTTGAACATATTAGGTGTATTAAGATTGTTTTCAGCTTGTAAATTAGCTGTTTCTTGAGGAATTGTTACTTCGTAAGTGTCAAAGTAAGTATTTTTTATCTTCGTAACTTTAGTAATATTTTTAAGGAAAGTTAAATCACTTAAACCAAAGGTTGAATATAAAGCTGGTTGTTCTTCCCAAGCACTTGATGCATCTTTACGTGACCATCTATTTTGATAATAATAACGAGATGGAATCTTTAGACCTTCAACATAACGATCACTATAACCTTCTTGATATCCTTCAATACCACTGTCTTTATCTTTGTAATATCTTCTATTTTGATCTTTATTATATTTTATATAGTAATTACCAGGGTATATACCTTTTCTAACAACGGAAAAGTAAACACTTCTACTTGCTTGCGTTTTCTTAACAGCATCATTTACTAAAGCAATAAGTTCTTCTTGAGATGGTTCTTCAACTTGAGGGGCAGAAGTTTGAGGTGTTTGTGATTGAACTTGTTCATTTACTTCTGGTGGAGTTAGTTCTTGGTCACCTTCAGCTACTTCAGGTAAAGTTGGTAATTGAGGATGACTTTCTGATTGTTCTTCCTTATTATTTGGAAATTCAGGAAGAGTTGGTTCTAATTCAGTTTCGGGTTGTTTTTCTTCATCTTTAGTTTCAGGCTCTGTTGCTTCTTTCTTTTCTTCAGGCTCTGTTGTATCTTCTATTGAGTCTTTCTTGTCGGTAACATTGTCATTTTCTTCAGGTTCTTTTACTTCTTCTTTTTCCGGTATATTTTTATCATTTTCTTTTGGTTCTTCGACTTCTTGTTTTGAATCTTCAGGTTTAGTCTTTTCTTCTGATACCTCAGGTGTAGGTGTAAATTGAGGAACTACTACTTTATCCTCACTAGTCCAGTCTTTAATTGGTGGGAAGTTTGGAACAACTTCTTTTTCCTTACTAGGTGCTGGTTCTTTAATTTCTGGTTTAGGAGAAGCTTCTTTTTCAGGATTTGGTGTTACAGTCATTTGGTCAGCTGAAGTTCCGTCTACAATTTGGTTTTTATCTTCAGGAGTTGGTTCTGGTTTAATTTCAGGTTTTGATTCTTCAACTTCCTCTTTTTTAGTTTCGGGCTCAGTTGCTTCTTCCTTTTCTTCAACCTTTGGAGTATCTTCAGGCTCTGTTGTATCTTCTATTTGGTCTTTCTTGTCGGTAACGTTGTCATTTTCTTCAGGTTCTTTTACTTCTTCTTTTTCCGGTATATTTTTATCATTTTCTTTTGGTTCTTCGACTTCTTGTTTTGAATCTTCAGGTTTAGTCTTTTCTTCTGATACCTCAGGTGTAGGTGTAAATTGAGGAACTACTACTTTATCCTCACTAGTCCAGTCTTTAATTGGTGGGAAGTTTGGAACAACTTCTTTTTCCTTACTAGGTGCTGGTTCTTTAATTTCTGGTTTAGGAGAAGTTTCTTTTTCAGGATTTGGTGTTACAGCCATTTGATCAGCTGAAGTTCCGTCTACAATTTGGTTTTTATCTTCGGTAGCTGGTTCTGGTTGAACTTCTAAATTAGCTTCTTCCTTTTCTAAAACAGGTTCAGAAGGATTAGTAGTTTGATAAGTACTGGTGTTAGTAGCTACTTGATTAGTGACCTCTTCGATAGTTGCTACTTTGACTTTTAAATCAGTCTTATCACTTTGAGTTGTCTTCTTAGTTTGATTATTACTTATGATAGTTTTTTCTTGGGGGCTATTGGTCTTTAAAAGACCAGTCTGATTTACAACAATAGGTGTCGCAATGATGGTTGAAGTTGCTACTATAGTTGTAATAATTTTTCCACTAAGTGGCAAAGTTTTCATAAAATCACTCCTATAAATTTTTATTACTTACATTATACTATATTTATTATAATTTGGCTATTAAATTGCCTAAAAAACCATATTTTTCCTTTATATGTATTATAGTAGATTACAAAAAGTTATTGTTTGTCTGTTTTTTTAGAATAATTTTCTAAAAAAGAATGATATTCTCTATTATCTTTGGTTCCTAAAACGCAATTTAAATTAATATTATCTAGAGCTTTAAAAATATTATAATCAACATTTTTATTTTGGTGACGAAGATCTTTAATTAAATTTTTCATGATAAGTCTTTTGCTTTCATCTTGCACAGTAGCAGTTTTTTCCGTAAATTTACAAGCACAATTTAAGAAAGTTAAATTATTAAATTTTTGCCAAGCTAAGATATCTTCTTCTTTAATAAGATAAAGAGGACGAATTAATTCTAAACCAGCAAAATTTTCACTATGAAGTTTAGGCATCATGGTTTTTATTTCTGCTCCATAGAATAATGATAAAAGAGTTGTTTCAATAACATCATCAAAATGATGACCTAAAGCAATTTTATTACAACCTAATTCTTGAGCCTTGTTGTATAAACAGCCACGACGCATTCTAGCACATAAATAACAAGGACTTCTAGAAACATTAGTAACAACATTAAAAATATCACTTTCGAATATTTCGATAGGAATGTTTAATAGTTTAGCATTTTCTTCAATTAAATGACGATTTTCTTCAGTATAACCAGGGTCCATTACAACGTAATGAGCCGTAAAGTTGATTTTGCCATGACGAATAACTTCTTGAATTAATTTAGCTAAAAGAAAAGAATCTTTGCCACCACTAATACATACCATTATATTATCATTTTCCGCAATTAATTCGTATTCTTGAAGAGCTTTAATAAATTTAGCCCAAATATCTTTACGAAATTTTTTAATAATACTTCTTTCAATTTCTTGATACTTTTCCATTATTGTCGCCTCTTTTTCTTTCTAGGTTGCCATTTTTTAATTCTTAGAGAATTTAAAACAACAGTTAAACTACTAAATGTCATGGCCAAACTACCAAACATAGGATTCATACTTAGACCTAAAGGTTTAAATAAACCAATAGCTAGTGGTAACATACAAATATTATAGAAGAAAGCCCAAAAAAGATTTTGTTTAATAATTTTTAAAGTTTTCTTACTGATAGTAAGGAAGTCGGGTATTTTTTCTAAGTTATCATTCATTAAAATAATATCAGAAGAATCAGCGGCTATATCTGTAGCACTATTAAAGCTGACACCAATAGTAGCCGTAGCAAGAGAAGGTGCATCATTGATACCATCCCCTACCATCATAACTTTTTTATTTTTGGCAAGAAGTTCTTTAATAGCTTCGGTTTTTTCTTGAGGTAAAACATCAGAAATAACCATAGTAATACCTAATTTATGACCAATTAATTTAGCATTGGTTTCATTATCTCCTGTTAGTAAGCCAACTTTAATTCGCTCATTTTCTAATTTTTTGATAGCTTTTTTGGCATTATCTCTAATAGTATCTTTGATACCAACTAAAGCTTTTATTTTATTATCAACTATTAAGTAGACTAAACTATAATTTAAGTTTTCTAATTCATCAGCAATGACTTGATCATCATCGGCTAAAAAGACTTTTAATTTAACACAAAATTTATAACTACCGGCATATACTTTTTGCTTATTGATAGTACCTTGAAGACCAATTCCTGGAATATTTTTAAAATTAGTTACTTCTTGTAGGGATAATTTATGCTCTTTTGTATAATTAGCAAAAGCTGTTGCAATAGGATGAGTTGACTTAGCTTCTAAGGAAGCAATTAAAGTTAGTAAGTCTTCTTCATTCTCATCAGAATAATTAATTATTTTAGCTATTTGAAGTTTACCATAAGTAAGAGTACCTGTCTTATCAAAAACTACATTAGAAATATTGGTAGCTTCTTCGATAATGGAACTATTTTTAACTAAAATACCATTTTTAGCACAGACACCTTCGCTGACAACAATAGCTAGTGGAGTAGCAAGACCTAAGGCACATGGGCAGGCAACTACTAAGACGGTGACAAAAGAAGTTAGAGCTTCATTAAGTTGAAAACCAAATAGTACATAACCTATAAAAGTAAGACAAGCGATGATAATAATAGTTGGGACAAAATAACCACTAACTTTATCAGCTAATTTTTGGATAGGAGCTTTCGTATTGGTAGCTTCGACAACAAGATGAACTATTTCGGAAATAGTTGAATCCTTCCCTATTCTTTCAGCTGAATATTCAATATAGCCATCGAGATTAATACTACCGGCTATAACTTTATTAGAAACACTTTTTTTACTAGGTTTTGATTCACCAGTAATAAAGGCCTCATCAAAGTAAGCTGTTCCTTTAGTAATGGTTCCATCAACCGCAACTTTCATACCAGGTTTACAGATTAAAATATCTTGAGGTTTAACTTCATCGATAGTTACTTCTTTTTCAGAATCTTTGGTTTTTAAAAGAGCTGTTTTAGGTGTAATTTGGACTAATTCTTTTAAAGCTTCTTTAGTTTTTTCTTTTGATTTATAATCAATAAAGCGCCCTACTTTCAAAAAATAAATTATTAAAGCACAAGATTCAAAATATAAAGAAGTAACATAAGAAGAATGTCCTTTTAGAAGCATAAATAAACTATAAAGACTATAAATAAAAGAAGCCATAACACCTAGAGAAACTAAGGTATCCATATTAGGTGTTTTATGTAGGGCATTTTTAAGACCACTTTTAAAAATAGAAAAGCCATAAATAAAAAAAGGAAGAACTAATAGTAAAAGACAAAGGGCATAATTAAGAGGATAATGCATCATATCAAGGTATGGAAGACTGGGTAGATTACTCATATGAGCCATAGAAATATATAAAATGAAAAAAGCAAGGATACCAAAAAAGACAAGAGCTTTTTTTGACTCAGTTTTTTGGGAGATATTTTTTTCAGAATAGATGCCTAAACTTTCAAAGCCAGCTTCCTTAACAAAACGCTCTAAATCACTTACAGTTAATTTAGAATCATATTCAATAGAAGCTTGAGCTAATACTAAATTGACATTAGCGTTAATAATACCTTCTTGTTTATTTAAATATTTTTCTAAGCCGGTAGAACAAGCACTACAACTCATACCACCTATATTTAAGATAATTTTTGCCATATTTTTCTCCTTTAACTTAAATTTTTAATTAACATCATAACTTCATCAATGATTTCTAAATTATCATTTTTGATATCAGTTGCGACACAATTAGTCAAATGACTTTTTAACATTTCATTAGAAAGACTTTTTAATGACTTATTAATAGCAGAAATTTGAATTAGAATATCATTACAATATCTATCATCTTCTACCATACCAATGACGCCTCTTACTTGTCCTTCAATTATTTTTAATCTTTTTTGAAAATATTTTTTTTCTGAAGTGGAACGTTTAGTTGTTTTTACTTCATTATTTTTAGAATTCATAATTAATCACCATCTCAATTTTAACACCCCTATGGGGTATTGTCAATGAATGAAATTAATTTGGGAGAATAAAAAAATGTAGACTTTTTTCAGGCCTACATTATTTATTTTAAAAGCTTTTTGGGAGAAGCTACTTTTACTTCATAATTACTATCATAACTCATATTGTCATTTAGACCATTATTTATAAAGCAAGTATCTAGTCCTAATAATTGAGCATGAGCAAGTAGTAGTTGATCAGTACTACATAAAATATATTTAGGAACTTGACTTTTGTGACAATATGTAGCTAACTTTTTTAGTTCTATTTCTTTTATATTACTAGAAATATAAGTATGAGGAATTTTCGTAGCATCTAATAAAGATTTTAAATATTCTTCATTTTCTGTAATAGCTACTAGTAGCTTATATTTATTCTTTTTATTTGACATTGTACCCCTCCTTCAAGTAACTTTTCATATTATAGCACAAAAGACGTTATTTGAAAACTTTTTTTATGAAAATTAAAAGAAATTAGACAAAAGCCTAATTTTCTTGTAAATTTTCTTTCATTAGTTTTTCAACTTCATTATATAATTTATTATTAGCTTCTTCCAAGGACATATTTTTTACTTGAAAAGGTTTACCATATCTAATAGTTAAATTTTTACTACGAAATTTATAATCACCTGTTATACCAAAGGGAACTAAGTAAGCATCTGTCTTACTAGCCATAGAAACAGCACCAAATTTAAAAGGTAGTAAAAATTGTTTCGTTTTATTTCTAGTTCCTTCAGGGAAGAGACCAACAGCTCCTGCATCTTTTAAAACAGCTAAGGCTTGGGAAGTAGCGTTATCATCTTTATGGGAACGATTAACAGATATACAGCCGGTACCTTTAAAGAACCAGGCTACTTTTTTATCATCAAAATATTCCCTTTTAGCCATATAGTGAATACCTCTTTTAGTAGCGACAATAGTTAGACATTGATCGTATAAGTGCTTGTGATTACCTACTATGAGGATAGGACCACTTTTAGGAATGTTTTCTTTACCAATAATAGTTGGATGATAATACCATTTAAAAATAGGACCTAATATTGCGCGACCAAAGTAGTATAAAAAGGGAACTTTCTTATTCATCATCTTCACCTGAATCCTCTTGTAATTTTTTAAAATCAACTTTACCTAATTTAGTTTTAGGTAGTTTTTTTCGAAAGACAAAATCTTGGGGAATCATGTATTTAGCTAAGTTCTTTTTACAATGCTCTTTTATAGATGATTTTACAAGTAATTTATGATAGCCTTCATTTAGAACGATGAAAGCTCGCCCTACTTCTTGTTTGTAGGGATGAGGAACACCAACGACTGTACATTGCAACACGGCAGGGTGCGCTTCTATTACTTCTTCAACATGGGATGGATAGACATTATAACCACTAGTTATAATCATTCTTTTTTGACGACCTTTGTAGAAAATAAAGCCATCACTATCCATATAACCTAAGTCACCGGTATGAAGCCAGACATGGCCATCTTTATGAACTTGTAAAGCGGTATTAGTTTCACTTTCATCATTTAAATACCCCATCATTAAGGCTTTACTATTAATGACTATTTCCCCTACTTTACCATATGGACGTTCTTTTTGAGTAGCTGGATCAATTATTTTGATGTAATTACCGGCTAAAGGAATACCAACGGAACCACTCTTATTAATTTTATCACAAGCTAGAGTAACAGCCGCTAAAGCTTCAGATAAACCATAACCTTGAGTAATGATAGCTTTAGAATTATGATCTTTTAAAAACTTATTAACATCATCTTCTAGTTTCTTAGATAGTAAATCACCACCACTGACAACATATTTTAAGAAAGATAAATCTAAGTCTTTTTCATTGTGACAATTGATTAAAGCTTCATAAAGGGTGGGAACTCCTAGAACACAAGTAGCTCTAGTTTCTTTAAATAAAGTATCAAATTTTCTCGAGTCAAATTTTGGTATTAAAATACTGTAGCAACCTAAAGCTAAAGGGGTGTGCATTAAAACGCTTAAACCAAAGCCATGAAAATTAGGCATGATAGCTAAACAACAATCACCAGCTTTAAGATTTTTCATCATAATTTGTTCTTGACGAGCTGCTAAAATAAAGGATCTATTTTGAATAACAACATTTTTAGGTTTACCACTGGTACCACCACTATGAAGGATAACAGCAGGTGTATCTCGACCAAATTTAGGACATGGCTTACTCTCGGTAAAGAGAGATAGACGCATAAATTTTCGGTAAGACATGAACAATTTGTGATGAGGATATCTCTTATATTTACCAATTTGAGAAATATTATAAGCTAGACGCATGAAAATATTTAGAGAATCAGCTGGAGAGATAAAAATAACTTTCTCGACATCAGTTTCAAAAATAACATCTTTGATTTTATCATAAAACATATCAACAAAAAAGAAATATTTGCTTTTTGTAGAAAGTAGACTATTTTTAATTTCCTCTTCAGATGATAAAGGATGTAACATATTAGCGATAGCTCCTAATTTATTTAAAGCATAAAAGATAATAAGAGCTTCAGGAATATTAGGAGTACAAATAGTAATGATGTCTCCTTTTTTGACATTCATTTTTTGTAAAGAAATACTGGCCTTATCAATTAGTTTCATAAACTTTTTATAAGTAATACTTTTACCCATGTACTCTATAGCTTTATAATCAGGATACTTTCCGGTACTCTTTTCAACTTGGTCATAAAGACTTATATCAGGTATTTTTATATTAAATTCTTCATCAGTATAATATTTACGCCAAGGAGCTTTAAGTTTCTTTTTGACTCTAAACATATCAAATATGGACATTTATATCCGCCTCCAATTTTTCTTTAATGATATTTCTTAAATGATCATTATTGTCATCTAAACTTAATTGTGGATTAATTTTAAAAGGTTTTAAAAATTCAATTTGTAAATTCTTAGAAAATAATTTATATTCTCCTTTGATAACAAAGGGAATTATAGGAGAATCTTTTTCCGAGGCCATTTTGACGGCTCCTATTTTAAAAGGAAGAAGAGGTCGTCCTTTTTCGGTTGTTCCTTCGGGAAAAATACCAATTACTTTGTCATTTTGTAAGTAATTATAGGCTATTTCTAAAGAATGATGATCTTTTTTAGACCTATCTACAGGTATTAAACCTAGAGAAGAAAAAATAATTTTTTTAGGACCTTCCCATAATTCTTTTTTAGCTAAAAAATGAATATTTCTTTTGGTAGAACTAATTAATAAAATACTATCAAAATTATTTGTATGATTACCAGCAAGAATTATTCTTCCTTGAGAAGGAATATTTTCTTGACCGATAATGGTAGGATGAAAGACGACCTTACAGAAAATAGTTACTAGGGGTCTTATTATTTTATAAAATAAAACATCTTCAAATTTTTGTTTTTTCAAAGAAATTCACCTCTATTGATATAGGGCATATTGTCCTTCGTAAATAGTTTTAAAGTTAAATAAATTAAAGTCTTGAGGTTTAATAAGACAGGGCTTTTTAGTAAACTTACAGATATTTAAATCCATTAATATTGTAGCAACAAAAGAACTACAAACGTATTTATTTTTAAAAGATAAAGGAATACCAAGTAAGTGAGGAATAATACCTAAAAAGTCGTATTTATATGTTTTAGCATTTTTTTGCATTTTATTAAGACGTTTGGTTAATTTTTGATACTTTTTATCAGTTATAGCTAGTTCAAAAATTTTACAATCTGTTTGTTTAAATTTAGTAAAGAACGCGCCATTTTTCTTTTCAGTAGTAAAACCGCCAATAAAAAAGCAATGGAGATTACGACGACCAAAACTATATATTAATGAACAATCCTTATCAAGACATAAACCAACGTGAGTGTAAGGAGAACGAGTAAAGAAACCAATTAGTTTGGCCGGTATAGTTTTAGTGTGCATTAGAATAATATATATTTTTTTCATAGGCTACTAGTTGTGGGCAGCTCCATCAACTTGAAGAATAACACCGGTAATATAACTAGCTAAGTCACTTGCTAAGAAAAGAAAGGCATTAGCAATATCTTTTGGTTCTCCTATTCTACCAAGAGGAATATTTTTGATGAGAGGAGCAATCATTTCTTCAGGAAGAGTGGCCATCATTTCAGTATTAGTAATACCTGGAGCAACGGCATTAACTCTAATGTTAGCAGGGGCTAATTCCCGAGCTAAGGATTTAGTTAAACCATTGACAGCAAATTTACTAGTAGGATACCCTACTCCAGATGGTTGACCATAAATACTTACCATAGAACTAGTATTTAGAATAACCCCTTCTTTTTGTTTTTTCATATATGGAACAACGGCTTTACATAAATTGAAAATAGCTGTTACATTAAGATTCATAATTTTTTCAAACTCCTCAAGAGTAGTATCTTCAATCTTTTTATTAGCAGACATACCAGCATTATTTACAACGATATCAATATGTTGATACTTGTTATAGATAGTCGCAACTATTTTTTCGACTTCTTCATAGTTACTAAGATTAGGATAATAACCTTCCACTTGAATTCCTAATTTATTAAATTCTTCTAAAGCTTTATTAACAGAAGTTTCTTTAGAACCAAAGAATATAACTTGAGCGTTATTTTCCGCAAAAGTTTTGACAATTTCAAAGCCTATTCCTCTAGTACCTCCTGTTACAATAGCTACTTTCTTTTGTAAGTCAATCATAATTAGTCTCCTTAACTTTTTATTAAAATAATTTTAGCATAGATTTTTAAAAATTAAAAGTTTTTATACTTGTGCTATAATAGATAAATATTTAAGGAGTTGAGGTTAATGGATAATTTGAGAGAAAAAATTACTTATTTACAAGAAAGAAGAGATTTATTAGCTCAAAAGTACTTAGATTTAAAACTTAGGAAGGTAAAAATAAATATTGCGGGAGAATATCAAGGATATTTAATGGACTTAATGAGAAAAGGTTTATTAGAAGGCTATTGTTTTCAAACAACGGAGACAGCTTGTCTTGTATTAGATGGACAAAGTGTTATTCAAAGGGGTAATTTACATGGTGGAAGGAGAAATTATTATCATGCTTGGATTACGTTAAAATTATTAAACGAAGAATATGCTTTTGATCCTTGTTTAAATATTGTATGTAAAAATAGTGAGTATAATGATATTTTTCAGCCAGATATAAAGGGATTTGTGTTAGCTAAAGAGGTATTGAATATGCTTCAAGGTAAAAAGAATAGTACTATGACAACGGATTTTACTTTTAAGAGTGGCTTACTACAGGGGTTATTAAGCAACAAAGTTGAGGAAATATACATATTAGGAAATAATGATGTTTTTAGTCCTATGTATCGAAATAATACGGGCTATTCTTTAGAAGAAGAAAAAGGCAAAATAAAAAAATTAGACGCCCATTTTTATTGGTCTATAGGATAGGCACCTAATTTTTAATAGTTTGTTTTTCTTGAGCAAGAGCTTCTTCAAGGGCATGAACTAATTGATCAGCACAAGAAGTTGCTTTTAAACCACATTTTATTCCGGATAATTTTTCTTTTACTTCAGAGACCCTCATACCTTTTACTAGTCTTGGAACGGCTTGTAGATTACCAGGACAACCACCATTGAGAAATTCGACGTTGATAATTTTATCAGAGTCTAATTCAACGGAAATAGCTTTAGGACAAACACCTTTAGTTTGATAAATATATTTCATAGACATACTCCTTACCTTTTTATTTATTTGTAGATTTAGTTGCTCGATGAGACTTAGAGCGACGTTTTTTAGTACCAATTAAAAGTTTAGTTTTATTATACTTTTCTAAAGTAGCAATAATTTTATCTTTATAAGAAATATCAAAGTAGAAAAAACAACTAGTTGAAGTTAGAATACATATCGTATATTTTTTAACAACAACAGCTTGAATTAATTCCCAAGGAAAAAGCATTTGAATATTTTGGAAAGAATCATTCATAATACCATCTCTAGTAATCATTGTAGTTCCTTTGGTAATGGGACCATTGATAGCTTTATTTAGTAGATAAAAAATATTAGTTAAAAAGTAAATAATATTACCAAAAAAGCAAAGGTAAAAACAAAGATAATATTTTAACAATAAGCAAAGGACAGATATTAGTAAAATGAGAAGACAAAGGAATAGAACATTTTCTAAATGAGTCGTAACATCAGTGTTTTTGGTCTTTAAAATTAAATTTTTAGCATCAGCTACCCCTTGAGCTTCATTATAACATTTAAAATAACTATTAGTAAATATGGGTTCTAGTTTCATAAAAGTACCTCCTATTATGTTATTAATTATAACATATTTTCCATAAAAACTAAATTTGTTTTATGATGTTTTTTGAGAAATGTTAAATGAAAAAGTAAATTGCGTTTAAAAATAAAGAGTTGAAATTTAGTCTTTCATCTACTTTAGTCAAGGA
>CANQSQ010000003.1 GCA_947626565.1 uncultured Bacilli bacterium | reverse complement strand
CTAGAAAAACATGGGTAAATTATGATATTAAATTCACCTTTAACTTTGCCAGTGATACCAATAAATGGAAATGGTATACTAATACGGGAACAGGCTCATGGAATGATTTTGGAGAGAAAAGTCCTAGTAAAACTACTGTAAGTATTAGTGGTAATGGTAAACGAGGCATAAAATATGAAGTCTTTGATTTAGCTGGTAATAAACGTTCTTGTGAAGGTGCCAATGAACAGTGGTATATTGATAAAAAACCTCCAACAATTACTTATACTCCGTCTAAAGTTCAAAATAACAAAACCTCTGTTTATGAAGATAAAAATAATCCAGGTGTCACAGTTACCATAAAATGTACTGATACTGGAGGTAGTGGTCTAAGTAGTAATACTTACTTAGGTGGTAGTTTTACTGAATATCTACCTGCCGGTGATTATAATAGACATTATGATTTTGAATGTACCGATAATGCTGGTAACCGCGTTTGGGATACTAGAACTGTATCAGTATCTAAATGGAGTAGGCATTCATCATGTGGTACTGAGACATATAGTTGTAATTGTAGTAGTTGTTATTATGGCTCTAATACTTGTTCAGGTGGTTATGTTTATAGTGGCTGGAGCAGTTCTGGTTACACCTGTACTACCGGTAAATATGGACCTTCTAGCTGTTCAAGTCAAAACTATAGTAATGATACTAGTAGACGTTCATGTGTTTCCGATCAAGCAATGATGAATACTGAGTGTTGTTGCAAAACAGAAACTCGTAGTAGATGGTGGGATGATTGTAAATATGGAAGTAACACTTGTAGTTATGGTTGTAGTACTTGTACTAGAAATAAAACTTGTTTCCACTATGAAAATAATAGAGGTTAATCATCATATAAAAAGCGTATATAGAATTTCTATATATGCTTTTTTATACCAATATATGGTAATTAAGTATTTATTATAGAATAAAAACAAATGTTCGTCTATACTAGACTTGGTGATTGAAAATGACACATATTTATTTATGTATAGATTTAAAATCTTTTTATGCTTCTGTTGAATGTGTTGAAAGAAATTTAGATCCTCTTAAAACTAATTTAGTTGTAGCTGATCCTAGTAGACAAAAAGGTACTATCTGTTTAGCTATCACTCCAAAACTAAAAGAACAAGGTCTAAAAAATCGTTGTCGCCTCTATGAAATTCCTTCGCATATTCCTTACATTATTGCTAAACCCCGAATGAAAAAATACATTACTTACTCAGCAAACATTTATGAACTTTACTTAAAATACTTTTCTAAAGAAGATATTCATGTCTACTCAATTGATGAAGTCTTTATCGATGTAACCAACTACTTATCTTTATATCAAAAAACACCCATATCCCTAGCCAAAGCCCTTCTAAAAGAAATTTATTTAGAAACAGGCATCACCGCAACTGCCGGTATTGGAACTAATCTTTATCTAGCTAAAATTGCCCTTGATATTATCGCTAAACATAACCCAGCCAACATTGGTTACCTAGATGAAGCACTCTATAAACAAAAATTATGGTATCATCAACCTTTAACTGATTTTTGGCAAATAGGTGAGAAAATTGCCCTTCGCTTAAATAAACTAAATATTTATACCATGCATGATTTAGCCACCACTAATGAAAATCTCCTATTTCAGGAATTTGGTATTAATGCTCGTCTTTTAATTGACCATTCTAAAGGTCTTGAACCGACAACTATTAAAGATATTAAAAACTATACTCCTACCGCAACCTCTCTTTCTACTAGTCAAGTTCTTTTTCATGATTATTCTTATACTGATGCCCGTAAAGTTCTCCTAGAAATGCTTAATCAACTTCTCTTAGATTTATGTGCCAAAGAGGCTAAAACAAGTTGTTTATTTCTAGGCATAACATATACTCGTAATACCATTTCTCCTTTAAAAATAACCAAAAAGTTAAAGCAAGCTACTGCTTCGTATCAACTTCTTTCTCATCTTATTTTAAATGAATATCAAAATAAGGTTAATAAAATTATTCCTATTAGAAGAATATCTCTTTCTTTTGGTAACTTAACTAAAAATCAAGACTATCAATTATCTTTTTTCTCACCAAGTACTTCTAATCCTAAACTTGAACAAAATATTAATTATTTAAAAGACAAATATGGTAAAAATATTATTCTTCGAGCAATTAGTTATACAAGTAACGCTACAGCTTTAACTAGAAATACTTTAATAGGAGGTCACAATGCTGAATAATTTTAATCGAGCTAAACAATTTTTACCTATGAATTCTTTAAAAGGTTTCACTGAAGCCCTTCGTCTCAAAGAAAAAACAGTTGAAGAACGCAAAAATCTCCTAGCTGATGCCGCTGAAGAACTATCATTTAACCTTAGTTTGTTACAAGTTAATATGCTTGTTGTTATAAAGTATTATCATTTAACCTCTTATCAGACTATTAAAGGTTTAATTACTAAAATAAATTATTCCTATAAATATTTAGTCGTTGATGATCAAAAAATCTTTTTTAACGATATTATTAATATCATTATATGTTAAAATAAAAGAGGTGATAACAATGCAAAGATGTCGATGGGTAAATGAAAATAATCCTTTATATGTTGCTTATCATGATTTAGAGTGGGGCAAGCCCTCATATGATGATGCTTATCTATTTGAAATGCTTCTCTTAGAATCATTTCAAGCTGGTCTATCTTGGGAATGTATTTTAAATAAACGAGCTAATTTTAGGAAAGCTTTTGACAACTTTTCGTATCAAAAAATTGCTCAATATGATGCCACTAAGATATCAAAGTTACTCCAAACACCAGGTATTATTCGAAATAAATTAAAAATTCAAGCGGCTATTACTAATGCCCAAGTTTTTTTAAAAATTCAAAAAGAGTATCACAGTTTTTCTAACTACATTTGGCATTTTACTAACAATAAACAAATCATTAATAAAAACGATACTTTCGCAACAACCTCTCCATTATCGGATGCTATTTCCCGTGACCTAAAAAAAAGAGGTATGAAATTCGTGGGTAGTACCATCATCTATTCATATCTCCAAGCTATTGGTATTATAAATGACCATGAATTAAACTGTTTTTGTTCCCAAGCTAATTCCAAAGACCATTAATTATTTTAAAATAACCAAGGTATATCATAATAAATAAGTAATCCAAAGGCTAAACCACATAAAGCGCCAATCAAATGACCTAAATGGGATACATTATCCTTTTTTCTTTGTAATAAACTTTTTACTTCGCCAATTACATAAAATAAACAAATAAAAACTAACGTTAAAGGAATCTTTCCTGTTTCGATATTTACAAAAGAACTTAATACAATTAACATATATAAAATACCACTAGATCCATAAATCCATTTTTTACTAAAAATAAAGTTCAAAATACCAATAATAACAGCACAGCCTAGAATCATTTTTAATAAAAGTAAGCTTCCATATTTTTCTTCTATCATTGGACCGATTAATAAGATTAACACAAAATTATGTGATAAATGTTCCCATTCACTATGACCAAATATATGACTGACAAATCCCCAATAAGTTAAAGGATTTAATAAAGAAGCTCGACCTGAAGAAAAGAATCTATCACTTTTTTCATTAGTTATATATGATAGAAATAAAACTCCTAAACAAATAAAGAAATAACTTAAAATAACTTTTGAATTATATTGAAAAAGATTAACTATTTTTACTACCTTACCCATACTAGCACCTCTATTATCATTATACCAAATATTTACTCATTTCTATCTTTAAAAATAATTTACTTTTAACTATTTACAAATAACCTTAAATAGAGTATAAAAGAATAAAAAATTAGTAATTGCAACCTAAAATTTACAAATTTTCAATTAAAATTGGTAGAATGCAACCACATTTTTTCATAAAATTAATCGTGAAAGAGGTGAAAATATGAAATTTGGCGATAAATTAATTGCCCTAAGAAAAAAGAAAGGAATGTCTCAAGAAGACTTAGCAGAGAAACTAAATGTCTCTCGACAATCAGTATCTAAATGGGAAAGTAATAACACTTATCCTGAAACTGATAAGATTATTCAAATATGTGCTATTTTTGATTGCTCTATGGATGATTTAATAAACGATAAAATTACTGATATTGATAAAATAGACAGAAGTTCTAAAAAGAAAGAAAATCAATTAAATATTGTCTTTGATTCTCTTTTATCCTTTATAACTAAAACAGTCAATATGTTTGCTAATATGAAATTTACTAATATTTTGAAATGTTTAATAGAATTATTTATAATTGCATCTATGCTCTTCCTATTAGGAGCTATCGTTATTAATACTATTCCCTTAATATTTGCTAATTTTTTTGAGGCTCTTCCTAAACTACATCACATTGTCTACAATATTTTTTGGTCTATATCTAGTCTAATATGGATAATCATTTCTATAATTATTATTATTCATATTTTTAAGATTCGTTATCTAGATTATTTTGACTTACAAGATGAGAAAGATATTGATAATTCTAAAGAAATAAATCCTCATAATTCAGAAGAAATCTCAAATAAAAATTTCTCTACTAACAGACAACCTAAAATAATTATTAGAGATTCTAATCATGAACCATTTGCTTTTTTATCTGTATTATCAAACTTTGTCTTAATGATATGTAGATTCATTGCTTTTTGGTTTGTTCTTCTTGGTATAGGTATACTTTTTGCTTTATCCGTAACTCTAGTCGTTTTACTACCTTTATCTATTTATGCCGAACTATTTACAGGTATAAATTTAGCTTTATTTGGTTTAATAGGTTTTACCGTAATTATCATTTATTTCTTAGTTGTATTTTGTTTTAATAAAAAACCTAATTTAAAATATTCTCTTATTGCTGCTAGTATTTTATTCTGTACTACCGTAATTGGTACAGGTTTATCTGTACTTTCTATAAAAGAATATACCTATATCTCTGAAAATAATTACTTAACAAAAGCTACTTACACCAAAACAATAACTTATGAAGATAAATTATTTTTAGATTTTCCAACCACCAAGTACGTTATCGATGATACTATGCCAGCTGATAAAATTACTATCTCTACTGACTATGATAAGGCCTATCACACTATATCTTTAACGAAAAAAAATTATTATAATATGCCTAATATAGAACTTCATTATCATGCTTCTTTTGTTGATTTAAAAGTCTTATATAATGAATTTATTAATAATTTAAAAAATGATACTATAAAAATATATGGTAATAATACTTATCAAGATATCACTGTAACTGCTTCTAGTGAAACTATAAATAAATTACTTGATAATCTTGGTCATATTTATTTATATTCTAAAGATTCAACAGAAAATGGCTACCATGTAGAAATAGCCGACAGCAAGGTAGAATTAACAAGTTATAATTGTGATGTTGATTACGATATTTACAATGACTCTATTACTAAAAATGATTTTTGTGCTTGCGAAAGGACCCTAAGGCAAACTCCTTATGGTGAAAAAATATATTATTCTTGTGACTATAATAGTGAGTCTTAAAATAACTTTTCACATAATAACATAATAATCATTCCTATAATAAAACCTATGATTGTTACTTTCTTCTTTTTATAATCTAACGAATTTGGTAATAACTCATAAATAGCAATATGAATCATTATTCCTGCTGTCATAGCTAGTATTATAGCCAAAATGAAGTTATTTATATATCTAGCAATAAATAAGTAAGCAATAACCGCTCCAAAAAACTCTGAAAAGCCTGATATTAAGGTATAACAAAAAGCTCGTTTTCTACTACCTGTTGCATAATAAATTGGTACTGCAATCGCAATACCTTCCGGAATATTATGTAAGGCAATAGCTAAAGATAAACTTAAACCTAATGACATATTAGTTGAAGTAGATATAAAAGTTGTTATACCTTCCGGAATATTATGAAGCATTAATACAATAACAGAAATTAAACCTAATTTATAAAGTTTATTTTTCGTAAATTTTTCTTCAATTTTTTCATCAATCATCGAAGAAAAAAGAATACCTATAACAATAAAAATCAAGCAAATTAAAACTAAAGGCATAATCTTAAATATTTTTCCAAATAAACTTACAGCTTCTGGTATTAGGGATAATATTGAAATTGTCAACATAACTCCACTAGAAAATGCTAAGGAAAAAGCAATGGTTAAATCTTTATATTTTTCTTTTAAGTAGCAAGGGATAATCCCTAAAATCGTCGCAATCCCTGCTAAAAAAGTAATACTAAAACTAAATATTGTTCTATTCATAGTAAAAAGTATGCTAAAAAAAATAAAATATGCTATAATCAATTAATACAAGTGCCTACTTTTTTGCTGAAATTAGAAATGAAGGTTTTTATATGAATTATGATTTAGAAATGCAAAAACAATTAGCTAATATTACTCCAGGAACTAAACTTTTATTACATGCCTGTTGTGCTCCTTGCTCATCAGCTGTCATTGAACGTCTAAGTAATATTTTTGAAATAACTATTTATTATTATAATCCTAATATTACTGACGCTAATGAATATCAAAAACGAGTAGGGGAGATAAAAAATTTTATTACTAATTTTAAAACTAAATATCCTCTTCACTTAATAGAAGGGAAATATGAACCAAACAAATTCTTTGCTATGGCTGAAGGCTTAGAAAATGAACCAGAAAGAGGTAAACGTTGTTATAAATGTTATTATATGCGTCTAGAAGAAACAGCTAATCTTGCTACGGAACTATCTTTTCCTTATTTTACGACTACTTTAAGTCTATCTCCCTATAAAAATAGTACTTGGATTAATGAAATAGGTAACATTTTAAATGATCAATATGATTCTATTTTCTTATATTCTGATTTTAAAAAACATAATGGCTATCATAGAAGTATTGAATTATCTAAAGAATATAATTTATATCGTCAAAATTATTGTGGTTGTCTTTATTCTAAAAAAGACCTAGATAAAACTAATTAAAAGTTTTATCTTTTTTTTAATAAATTCCACTTATCAAATAAAAGTAATCATCTTCTTTTTAATAAATACTTTTAAACATATTATCATCTTTCTTTGCATAAATAAAAACTATCAAACCTGTAAATCATCTTTAAAAAACTTTACAATCAATTTTCTAAATAGTATACTTTAATTATAAAAAAGAGGTGTTGATATGAAGTATTATTGCATTGGTATTAAAGGAACTGGTATGTCTGCTTTAGCTCAAATCTTACATGACTTAGGCAATGAAGTAAGTGGTTACGATGATGCTAAAGGGCACAAATTTACGCAAGATGGCTTAGAAGAAAGAAATATTCCTATTTACTATGACCATAGTCATCCTATAGATAAAGATACCATAGTTACCTATAGTGTGGCTTTTTCTAAAGATCACCCTGAACTAAAAAGAGTTACTGATCTAGGACTTAAAGTCATGAAATATAATGAATTAATGGGTCAAGTTATTGATTTATTTACTTCCATTGGTGTTAGTGGTACTCATGGTAAAACAACAACTTCATCCCTTATAAAACACATTTTAGAATTAAATGGTGGTTGTAATTACTTTATTGGGGCTGGAGATGGCTATGCCACTAAAAAGAATAAGTATTTTGTTGTTGAAAGTGATGAATTCAATCGTCATTTTACCGCTTATCATCCTACTTACTCCATAATTACTAATATTGAGGCAGAACACTTAGAACATTATAAAGATATTGATGATATTAGACAAACTTTTGAAATTTTTGCTAATCAAACCAAAAAATTAGTTGTTGCTAATGGTGATAATCCTGAAGTTCAAAAAATGTCTCTTTCAACTACTATGGTAACCTATGGAATTAATCCTACCAATGATTATATAATAAAGGATTTAGATTTAAATGAACAAGGTTCTAATTTCACTTTATATCATCATGACCAATTACTAGGTAAATTTAGTATTCCTTTATTTGGTAAACACATGGTTTATAATACCGCTGCTGCTATTATTATTTGCCTTGATTTAAATATTCCTGTCGAAACTATTAAAGACAATCTACTTACTTTTCATAATGCTAAACGTCGTTTTGCGGAACAAGAAGTCAAAGATACAATTATAATTGATGATTATGCTCATCATCCAACTGAAATAAAAGTAACCCTTGAAGCAATAAAACAAAAATATCCTCATAAAAAATTAGTTGTTGTTTTTGTTCCTAATACTTATTCTCGAACTAGAGATTTTAAAGATGATTTTATTCAAGCTTTTCAAGTAGCTGATAAGACTTATTTAACTGAAATAGATTGTAATAGAGAAAATCCTCTAGATTACCCTGGAATTACTTCACATATTATTATTGATGAATTACCAAATGCTGAAATTATTAGTGAAGAAACTATCGACAAATTACTTCCAGAAAAAGATTCTATTATTTGTTTCATGGGCTGTGCTTACGTTGATGGACTAATAAATGCTTTCAAAAAGGTTTTATAAATTAAGTTAGTTTAATTAGAGTATTAATTTCAATACTCTTTTTTTGCCTCTATAAAGCTCTTTATTTTCTTAAATAAATCCTTCTAAACAATCTTTTCCGGCAAAAATGCATTTTTTTCTTCAAAAATAACGAAATTTATGGTATTATTAAAGAGCAACCGAGGGGATAGGTGAAAATTTTTGAATACCAATAATGAAAAAAACAAACAATTAATTATGGAAAATCTAAATAATTTAAAGGCCAACATTCATAAAAAATATGCCTGGCTTAATTTATCTTCAAACGAAGAAGAAGAGTTATATCAACAAGCTCTTAATCGTTTTTTAACTAAATATACAACTGTATCTTTAAATGCTATTACTAAAGTATTACCTAGATATCTTAATAATGAGTATACTTTATTAATTAAAAGGCAATTACTAAATGATTCTGACAATTCTTTTTTAGAATTATTTACTAATAATCACTTAAAACTAGATAAAGACCCAGCTAAAAATGAAAGAGCATTACTTAAATATATTTCTCTTTTACAAACATATTATCCTGATATTTCTTTTGAAAGTTGTCTTTATTTAATTGAAGAAAATACTCTTATTAAAAACCTTATAAATAGTGTTATCTATACCAATGATAAATTAAATATGTCTAAACTATATTCTTTACTTAATACTGATTTAATTATCTTACTTGATCCATTTATAGAGAAAAATAACCTTGAAGTAGACTCTTCACTTCTAGAGAATTTTGAATCTGATAGTGACTTTAACTATTCCAATGAGGCCAACTTTTCTTTGACTACTAATTTTAAAAGTGCTTCTTTTTCGACTGATATTGTTAAAGATTATCTAAGTAATTTACCATCTAAAGTCTTAACTGCTGAAGAAGAACAATATTATTTTTCTCTAATTGCTAAGGGTGATGAAAATGCTAAAGAATATGTTATTAATCATAATCTCCGTCTAGTTATTCGAATTGCTAGAAGATTTTTAGGTCATAATATTCCTTTAATGGATTTAATTCAAGAAGGCAATATTGGTCTTATGAAAGCTATCGAAAAGTTTGACTACACTAAAGGTTATAAGTTCTCAACATATGCTACTTGGTGGATAAGACAAGCTATTACTCGTAATATATCTAATTATAGTCGTTCTATTCGTTTACCAGTTCATGTCTGTGAAACTATAAATAAAATTAATAAGTGTCAAAGTCTTCATCTAGCTAATAATGGCTCTCAAGCTAGTCTTGATGAATTAAGTGAATCACTAAATATGAGTAAAGAAAAAATTAATGAATACTTATCTTATTCCCAAGATATTCTTAGTCTTAATAATCCTGTCAATACGGAAGAAGCTGATTCAACTTTAGAAGACTTTCTTGTTGATGACACCATCGATATAGAACAAAAATTTATAGATGCTGACCTTCAAAGAAGCATCCTTCCTGCTCTTGAAAAATTATCACCAAAAGAACGCTTTGTCATTGTACATCGTTTTGGTCTAAATAATGAACCTATAAAGACTCTTCAAGAAGTTGGTGCCTTATTAAAAGTTACTCGTGAAAGAGTTCGCCAAATTGAAGTAAAAGCCTTACGTAAACTTCGTAATAATCCTAAAATGATAGCCAATAAAAACTATCTTGATTTTGATCAAAGTTCTAATCTTCCTAGGTATGAAACCAAAACAACTCTTTTTCAAAGAATAACATCACCTAAATACATTGCTTTAAAAGCTATTGAATATCTTAGCCCTGCTGAAAAGAAATACTTAAGAACTCTTTTTGGTTCAGACTTATCAGCTAGAATATTAGATATAGAAGATTCAGAATTAAATTATCTTATCAAAAAAATTAATTTCTATTCCCGAGCTCTTTGTAATGATGATAATATCAAGATTACAACAACTAGTCTTTTAAATATTTTAGACTATACTTCTCAAAAACCTATTGAACAAGTTCTTTCTCAACTTCCTCTTCATGACCGAGAAATTGTTCAGCAAAAATATCCTAATCTTTTAGCTGAACCTGTTACTATTGCTCCACCTCTTGAATATTACTTTAACAAAATAATTATTCCTAAATTAAAAAAAGCTAAAGAAAAATTAGACCACACAAATAATACTAAAAATACCACTAGTTCTCTTCAAAATGCTTTAAAAAACTTTACCGAAGAAGAACAAATTTATTTAAGAACAACTTATCTTTCAACTTTAGCTAAGCAAAAATTAGATATTCTTACTTTACAAAAACTAATTAAGGAAACTGATGATTATCTTCTTCAAGCTTATTTAGAAGAGGTCCTAGCTATTAAAGAAAATAGACCTCATCATCCACGACGTCAAACACTATTAGCTATCCTTGATACTACTATTGACCAATTGTCAGTAATTCTTACTTCGCTAAGTTCAGATGAATGTCTTCTTTTACGAAAATTTTATGGTTCTAACTACCTAGAATATCCTAATCATGGTAATGTTACCAATGCAGAAGAGCAAATAATCTATACCCAAATAATACCTAAATTAAAACTAGCTCTTCTTAATTCTTCTAACCCTAAAAAATTACTACTTACTTAATCATTATTGTTATAGACCAATTATTAAGGAGTAGGGGAAGTAGCAGCTAATTTATAGTTAGAAAAATACTTTTCTCCCTTGTATTTCCCAAATAAATATGCTAAAATTAATAATGTCAAATTTAGACATTATTACTTGGTCTGTTGGTGAAGTGGCTTAACACACCACCCTCTCAAGGTGGCATTCACGGGTTCGAAACCCGTACAGACTACCAATAAAAAATTAAAGTGACTAATAATCACTTTTTTTGTTTCTTATATTGACATATGACAACTTGTCATATTATAATGAATAGGCATGGTTGAAAGGATGATTTTATGCCCAGTAATACTTTCTTCAATTTAGATTCTTCAAAGCAACAAACCCTAATCGCGAACAGCTTAAAAGAATTTGCTACTAAAAAGTATCACGAAGTATCTATCAATAAAATTATTGCTAATTCTAATATACCTCGAGGTAGTTTTTATATGTATTTTAAAGATAAAGAAGACTTATTTGAATACTTAATTGAATTAAATACTAAAGAAATAAATAGTATCATCAAAAATCTTCTTATTAAAAATCAAGGTGATTTATATAAAACTTTTAAATCTCTATTTGAAGAAATTACTAAAAAATATTATAAAGAAGAAGCTATTGGTATTTTTAAAAACATTTTTATCTTTAAGAGTTTACGAAACAAGCCACTTAAAAATCCTCATCAGGACCTCTTTTTAGACATAAAAGAGTATATAGATACCACTAACTTAAAACAAGATGTTCAATTTATTTTTACCATGCTTATGCATAATTTATTTTTATCTATTGAAGAATTTTCTTTAACCAAAGACTATTCCGCGACAAAAAGAAAATATTTTCAAAAATTAGACATATTATGTTATGGAATATATAAGGAGGAATATTAATGTTAAAAATATTTAAATACTTAAAAAAATCATTTTTATCTGTCATTGTAATTATCTTACTTCTTATTGTACAAGCTTGGTTAGATTTAACTTTACCTGAGTATACATCTAAAATAATTAATGTAGGTGTTCAACAAAATGGTATTGAAAATGCTGCCATTGAAAAAATAGGTAAAACAGAATTAGATAATTTAACTCTTTTAATGACTGCTAAGGATAAAAAATATATAATGGATAATTATCAACTTACTAAAAAAGATACTAAAGAGCCTATTTATCAATTACAAAAAAAGGCTAATACTGACAAAATTAGTACTATCTTTGCTAAACCGATGACTATTGCTCTTTTCTTAAGTAGTGATCAAGCGAAAGATAATACTCTTCCTAATAGTGATGCCTTTTTTACCGCTTTAAAGTATGCTAGTAGTGCTGATAAAAAAGTTCTTTTACAAAAAATTGATAAACAGTTACAAAATTACCCTGATACCCTTGTTAATCAAGCTGCTATTTCTTATGTCACTAATGAATATCAACGTCTCGATGTAGATATTGACAAACTACAAATTAACTACATCATCAAAGTTGGTATTATTATGACCTTAATTGCTTTAAGTGTTATGCTTTGTGGTATTTTAACTGTATTTGTAGGTTCAAGAATGGCCGCTACTTTATCAAAAAATTTACGTGAAAAGGTCTTTAAAAAAGTAGTTAGTTTCTCTAAAAACGAAATGAAAACTTATGGTGCTGCATCCCTAATTACTAGAACAACCAATGACATTCAGCAAGTTCAAATGGTTATTGTTTTCTTATTTAGAGTTGTTATCTATGCTCCTATAATTGGTATTGGAGGCGTTATTAAAGCCTTACATACTAATTCTTCAATGACTTATATCATTGGTGTTGCTGTAGCCTCAATTTTCTCCTTTGTAATTCTTTTATTTGCTATTGCTATGCCCAAATTTACGAAGATTCAAAAATTAATTGATAAGTTAAACCTAGTAACCCGTGAAATTTTATCTGGTTTACCAGTAATAAAAGCCTTTTCTAATGAAGAACATGAAGAAAAACGTTTTGATGATGCCAATAAGCGACTAACTAAAATTAATATTTTTGTTAATAGAACCATGAGTTTTATGATGCCTATTATGATGCTTATTATGAATTTTGTTTGTTTAGCTATCGTCTATAAAGGCGCTAAAGGTGTTGATAATGGAACCATGCAAGTAGGGGATATTCTAGCTTATATCCAATACACAATGCAAATTATCATGGCCTTTCTAATGATATCTATGATGTCAATTATGCTTCCACGAGCTAACGTCTCTGCAAAAAGAATTATGGAAGTTTTAGAAACTAAAAATACCATCCTGAATCCTAAAAATCCTTTACCATTTTCTAAAAAAGAGCGTGGTAAAATTGAATTCCGTAATGTTTCATTCCGCTATCCCGATGCTGATTATGACGTAATTACTGATATAAACTTTACTGCCAATCCAGGTGAAACAACGGCTTTTATTGGTTCTACCGGCTCAGGAAAATCTACCTTGATTAATTTAATACCACGTTTTTATGATGTTACTGGTGGTGAATTATTAGTCGATGGCATTAATATAAAAGATGCCAATTTGCAAGAACTACGCAACAAAATCGGTTATGTTCCTCAAAAAGGAATTTTATTTACCGGTACTATTAAAGATAATATTAAATATAGTAATGCCAATATTTCCAATGCTAAAGTTCAAGAAGCACTAAAAATATCTCAATCTGAAGAATTTGTTACCAAATTAAAAGATCAAGAAAACTACCTTATCGCTCAAGGTGGAACTAATGTATCAGGTGGTCAAAAACAACGTCTTTCTATAGCCCGTGCCCTAGCTAAAAATCCTGATATTTATATCTTTGATGATTCCTTTTCAGCTCTTGATTTCAAAACTGATGCTAAACTTCGTAAAGAATTAAAAACTATCACTAAAAATAAAACTGTTTTAATTGTTGCCCAAAGAATATCTACTATTATGAATGCCGACAAAATTGTTGTTTTAAATGAAGGAAACATTGTCGGTATTGGTAAACATCAAGATTTACTAAAAAACTGTCAAGTTTATAAAGAAATTGCTTTATCTCAATTAAGTAAGGAGGAGTTAGAAAATGCCTAGATCACGTGGACCAATGCCATCTGAAAAAGCAAAAGATTTTAAAAAGACTTTACTAGAACTTTTATCATATTTAAAGAACTATAAATTAGGTTTATTCTTTGTAATAATCTTCTCCATTGCTTCAACTGTCTTTGTCATCATAGGACCCAAAATAATGGGTAATATAACTACGGAAATTTTTAATGGTTTAATTAAAAAAATATCTAATACTGGTGGCATAAACTTTAACTACATTGAAAAAACTACTATCATTCTTATTATTCTTTATACTATTAGTTCCTTATTTAGTGCTATTCAAGGTATTATAATGACTGGTATTTCTAATGATATTTCCTACAACTTACGTAATGCTTTAAGTAAAAAAATAAATCACTTACCAATGAAATACTTTGATTCTAAAACCCATGGAGAAATATTATCAATTGTAACTAATGATATTGATACTCTAACACAATGTTTAAATCAATCTATTACCGAAATCATTAGAGGAATAGCAACTATAATCGGTGTATTAATTATGATGATATCTATTAATATTCCTATGACAATTGCTACACTTTTAATCATTCCTTTCTGTATGTTTATCCTTAATAAAATCGTCGTTCGTTCTCAAAAATACTTTGTCATGCAACAAGAATATCTAGGCCACATGAATGGTCATGTTGAAGAAATATATGGTGGTCATGATATTGTCAAAGCTTTTAATGGAGAAAACGCTGCTATCGAAACCTTTAAAGGCCTAAATAAGACCTTATACCAAAGTGCTTGGAAATCGCAATTTTTAGCTACTGCTATGCATCCTATAATGCAATTTATTGGAAACTTAGGTTATGTTGTTATCTCAATCCTAGGTGGCTACATGGTTATTTTAGATAAAATTGAAGTAGGGGATATTCAATCATTTACGCAATACGTTCGTAATTTCACTCAACAAATCAATCAATTATCCCAAGTTATGGCCAATGTTCAATCAGCTATAGCCGCTAGTGAAAGAGTCTTTGACTTTCTAAAATTAGAAGAAGAACAAGATGTTACTACTAATGCTGAAAGTATTGCTGATATAAAAGGTAACATAGAATTTAAAAATGTTCATTTTGGCTATAATCCTAACAAAATTATTATTAATGATTTTTCAACTAAAATTAAAAAAGGTCAAAAAATTGCTATTGTAGGACCAACTGGTGCTGGTAAAACAACAATAGTAAAACTATTAATGCACTTCTATGAATTAAATAGTGGTAGTATTTTAATAGATAATAAAAATATCAATTCCTTTAAACGTCAAGATTTACGTAAATTATTTGGTATGGTATTACAAGATACCTGGTTATTTAATGGTACCATAAAAGATAATATCAAATATGGTAAACTAGATGCTACCGACCAAGAAGTAATAGAAGCTTGTAAAACAGCCAGCGTTCATCACTTTATTAAAACCCTTCCTAATGATTACAACATGGTTTTAAATGAAGAAGCTGATAACATTTCCGGTGGTCAAAAACAATTACTAACAATAGCCCGTGTCATTTTATCTGACCCTAAAATTTTAATTCTTGACGAAGCTACCTCAAGTGTAGATACCAGAACAGAAATCTTAATTCAAAAAGCCATGGATAAACTAATGGAAGGACGAACCAGTTTTATTATTGCTCACCGTTTATCAACTATTAAAAATGCCGATTTAATTTTAGTTATGAATAATGGTGACATTATCGAGCAAGGTAATCATCAAGAATTATTACAAAAAAATGGCTTTTATGCTAATTTATATAATTCGCAATTTCAAGTCGAAGAAGAGTAAATTTACTACTTCTTTTTCTTTTGCTCTTGTAAATTATCAAAAAATATATTAAAATTTAAATAGTATGAAAAGATAGGTGATAAAGAATGAATAATGGGGTTAATACAAATACAACCAATACTAATACCGAAGCTACTAATATTACTGTGCCAACTACTGAAGCTACTACTCCTAGTACTCCGCCAGTAACTTCTCCAAGTCCTGAAACTAAAGTAGAAAAACCTAAAAAAAAGTCTCACATGACACCTTTTTTAGTATTTATTATTGTAATTTTAATTGCTTATATTGTCTATGCAACTCAAGATCATAATTCGACCATTGAAAAATTAAAATATGAGTGTAGTCCCGTTAAAGCTGGAGAAGAAGAAAAATTAGACTTAAATTCCACAATTGTACAAGACCTTTATAATAAAGTAAAAACAAATATTCGGGAAGATTTATCTTCTGTTGAATTAAATGATAGTATGAAACTTTACCTAGCTTACCGTCAAATTGCTCCTGATAAATTTTATGATTCTAACTGTAACTTATTTGATGAAAATGCTATGGAACCATATACTTGTCAAGTAACTTCTACTTTCACTCCTCGAGCATTTAAAGAAGAAACCATGCAACTTGAATTAAAAAAGCTTTTTGGTGAAAAAACAGAAATAGCTAATGCTAATGTTCAAATAGGTAAAAACTGTATGGGTGGTTTTCAATATATTGCGGCTCGTGGTGAATATGTTGAAGGATACTGCGCTAATCATTTTACAACCTCATTTAAAGTTACTAAAGAATTAACAGAAGCCATTTCTACTGGCAATGCTATTACCTTAAAAGAAGAAGTAAAATATTCTGGTACCGAATCAACAACGCCACCTGACTATTTAAAAAGTGGTACTTATATTTATACTTTTAAATTAGATACCAATTATAATTACATATATGTAAGTAAAGAATATCAAGAAAAATATTAAAATAAGCAAGGTGAATTATTATGGAAATTAAAAAAGTTATTACAGGTGTTTTAGATGAAAATTGCTACATCGTCATTAATAATAATGAGTGTTTAGTAATAGACCCAGGTGATGATTTTTTAAAAATTAAAGAAGCCATTGGTCCTAATAAAATTCTAGGAGTATTAATAACTCATTCTCATTTTGATCATATTGGGGCTTTACGAAACTTCTTAACCAAAAGAAGTATAAAAATATTTAAACGAAGTAGTTTAGAAGAAAATCATGAATATCAAATAGGGAGTTTTAAATTTAAATGTATCTATACTCCTGGACATTCTAAAGATTCCGTAACTTTCTATTTTGAAGATGAAAAAGTCATGTTCATTGGTGATTTCATTTTTAAAGAAAGTATTGGTCGTACTGATCTACCAAGTGGTAGTGCTACTGAAATGCAAGAATCTATTAAAAAAATATTGACCTACGATGATGATATAAAACTATATCCTGGTCATAATGAAGAAACAACTTTAAAATATGAAAAGGAACATAATCCTTACCTAAAATAAAGAATTAAAATCTTTATTTTTTTTCTTATTTATGTTAGTATAATGACTTGATAAGAAAGAAGGTGTCTTATGAAAATATGGACTAAAATTCATATTACTGATAAAAATAAAGACATTGAAACAATAGCTAAAGCTCTTACTAACTATATATATGAATATGGACCTATTCTTGATATAGCCAAAAAATATAATTTATCAGCTACCGATTTAAAAAAACTAGACCAATATACTGCCAATAGAATAGGGGGCTTATTAATGCTTTATCTTGCTAAAGATAATAGGCGTATAAATGATATTATAAATAAATATAATATTACTTCTCGTATTGATAATATCTTACCGGAAATAGAAGGTTATATCCAAAAAGAAAGTAAATAAAGAAAATAGTAGGAAAATCCTACTATTTTTTTCTAAAACAATATTAATACTTCTCCCAAATGTTTATTATATTTCTCATAACTAAGTAAAAAAAAATTGTATCCTGATACCTCAGTTACAATCCTTAAAATTACTATCTTTCGTTCTAGCTTTTTACATAAAAATTAAAACACTTAAAAATCCAGCTATCATCGCAATAACCATTACAATTGCTACTATCTTTATTACTTTATCACTCATTAAGTATTCACCTCTAATTAATTATAAAATATTTGTAATAAAAAGTAAAATAATTTAAGGTATTATTTTATATTAACCCTAATAAAGTAGAGTAGGGTGATAATATGAAAAAATATCCATTAAAAGCGCATAAAAATAAATTACTAATAATCTTACTAAGTCTTCTACTTATTTCTTTTTTTCTAGGTCTTTTTTATATAAGTTTCCTAGATAATCAAAATAAAAATCTCATAAAAGATAGTATTTCATATTATCTTGATCAAATAAAAAATAACGCCATAATTTACTCTAAGAGCTTAATTAAGATTACCGGTAGTAATTTATTCATAGTAGGTCTAATTTGGCTCTTAGGAATCTCTTTAATAGGCTTTCCGATAATAATTCTTATCTTTAGTTTCAAAAGTTTCCTTTTTAGTTTTACTTTTACTAGTATTTTATATAATTATAAATTAAAAGGTCTTTTATTAGCCCTAATATATGTCATGCCCCAATTACTCAATTTATTAACTCTTTTCTTTTTAACTTACTATTCTTTAAACTTTTCCATCATGCTATATAAACATCTCTTTAAAAAGGAAAATTATCATAAATCTCTCCTAGTAAAAAGATATTTAAAAATTCTTTTTATCTCTTTATTTCTAGTCTTAATAAGTAGTCTTCTAGAAACTTATATCGTTCCCCATTTTATAAAATTTCTTTATTTTTAAAAATCTGTCAATTTACACTTGATTATTTACACTTAAATGCCTATAATTATATTAGGAGGGTAAAAAAATGAAAGATTTAAATAAAACACTTACTGAACTAGGTATAAGTAAAGTTCGTTTAGCTAAATACTTAGGAGTATCAAGACAAATGTTATATAATTATTTAGCAATTGATGATATTAATGATTGGCCAAAAGAAAAAGCTGCTAAATTATTAAGTTTATTAAATATTGAAAAAATTAGTGACTTAAATACTTTAAAAATTTCTGGTGAATATATAATTGAAGTAGAAAATAGATTAAATGAAGGCGTTAAAGACACTTCTAATAAAGAGGTACTTGCTGATTTAAAAGGTTTTAATAAAAAGGAACAAGAACTTTTATCTGAAATTATTAATATTTTAAAAGAGAAATTATCTCAAGATAAAACTAAAGAAACTTATAATACTTTTTTATATTTATTTCATTTCCTTCAATCAATGGAAACTAATGAAGAATTAAAATATATTTTAGCTTATATGTCTAAATCCCTAGGTTTTACAGATCCTTTAGAATTTGCTTTTAACAAAGAGAAGCAATTTATTTTTGAAAGTATTATGTTTTCTGCTATGACTCTATATAATAATGGTGGAGCTTCTAAGACTAGACTTAGTGAATCTCATAAGCGTTTTGTTCAACATATAGAGCAGAAAAAAGAAGAAAAGTTATCTCGTACCCAAGAATTAAATACGGTTAAAGTTCAAGCTCTAAAAGAGTTAGGATTTAATGAAATAAATGAAGATAATGCTAAAGAAGTCTTTGAAAAGATAGCTGAAATTCAATCTCGTAAAGTTTAAAAGTTAAAAAAACACTATATAATCTTATTTAAATATAGTGTTTTAATTTGCCTTATTATTATCAATTATAGTTTTTATTATTCTATTTATTACGTAAGTTGTTTCATTACTATAATTAGTATAAAACTTCAATAATGGTACTCCAATTTCTTCACAAATATTTTGAACTTTTATATCTCTTGCTTGTCTTTTTTTCCTTTTATGAGTAGCATCATTTAACTCTATTAATAGTAATATTTGTTTATAATCATTATCAAATATAGCAAAATCTATATTTCTAAATAAATCAGTATAATAATAACTATTAGTAGTCTTTTGAGCAATAGTTGCTAAATTAAGTTGAGGTACAATTCTATAATTATAATCCGTTTCTAATACTTTAATTTTATTAAAAAAATCTCTTTCTGCTAACGTCATAAAATCTTTCTTTTTATATATAGTTTTGGCTGTTTCAGACGTTTCTTCCTTATTATTATCTTTTAAAGCCATAGCTATTAATCTCATTGCCATAACAATCATAATAAGATAGAAAATAAAAGAAAAAATATTAATATTATTCATTCTACTTAATCATCTCATTTCATTTAAATTAGAGTAGGGAGTGTATTGTCCCAGATTAATAATCAGATAGATTATTTATTAATCATAAGTAAGCATATAATATTAATATTTATAATGAAACCGTAAATTTAATTAAATTTTAATAAAAAAAATATTTTAAATAAATTTCAAATTATTAAATTTGTCCTTAAAATACTTTATATAAAATCGCTTAATAATAAGGAAAAGAATAAAGAGTTAGATACTTAGTTACTTCCGATAAATCAAAAAAGGTTGTATAAATGAAAGTATTGCTATATATGACAACGTTTTAATCAACTTCCTATAATTGATATTATGTTAACTTCTATATAAACTATTTTAAATATATAAATAAATACTCCCCTAACTACAATATATAAATACCTCAAATACTTCTTACTTAATTACTATGTTATTATCATACCATTTATTTTCCTAAAAATAAAATATATCTTTATAAATTATCTTTATTTTACAACTAATTATACATTATATAATATAACTTAATTCTAATAATAAGTACTCTTAATAATCATTCATAATAACCCCTCTCTCTTTAACTATTAAAATATTTCCTAGAAGATTTGCATCAATTTTAGGAAATCGAGCTTAAGAACTATCCGTTTTCTAATAATTAAATCGCTTAAAATTCACTTTAGTTTTTGTATAAAAATCTTTATCTGCATCAAACTAATAATATAACTAAAAGAAAAGAGGTCAATTTATGAATAAAAAAAATACTATTAAATGTGATGTCGATAGCTGCAATCACAATAATAATGAAGAGGGGACTTGTACCTTAGAAAAAGTTAACATTTCTTGTACCTGTAATAATTCTTCTTGTAGCTATCCTGAAGAAACTATCTGTCAAAGTTTTGAAACAACAAGAGGTATTATTACAGATAATGAATATGAAGTAACTGCTGAAATATAAAAAAAGGGGAACCACTCCCCTTTTTGCTTCCCCTACTTTCTTCTTTACACTAATTCATCTAAAATACTTTTACCTATTTCAGGAGATTCTACCTCAAAATTATCAGCAATTGTTGCGCCTATATTAGCAAACGTCTCAAAAGGACTTAATCTCTTAGGTTCTTTAAAATTCCTACTATAAATAATTACAGGAACATTTTCCCTAGTATGATCATTGCCTCTAAACGTTGGATCATTACCATGATCTGCCGTAATAATTAATAAATCATCTAATTCCAACTTATTTAATATAATTGGTATATCAACATCTAACTCCTCAATAGCATTGGCATATCCTTGCACATCTCTAGCATGACCATATAAACTATCAAAATCAGCTAAATTAACCATACAAAGACCCGTAAAATTCTTCTCCATAATATCAGTAAGTTTATTTATAGCTTCAGTATTATTTGTTGCCTTAATATTTTTATTAATACCTTGCCCATCAAAAATATCATTAATCTTTCCAATACCAATAACATTATAATTATTCTCTAACAAACTATCTAAAACTGTCCTCTTAGGTGGTTTAACAGCATAATCTCTCCGTCCACTATTAATAAACTTATACTTACCAGGGGTACCCGTAAAAGGTCTAGCTATAACTCTACCAATGCGCCAGTCTTCTTGTAAAGTCAAAGCTCTAATCTTTTCACAATACTGATATAATGTACTAATTGGTACACTATCTTCATGAGCAGCTACCTGTAAATCAGAATCTGCTGAAGTATACACAATAAGTGAACCATAATTAACTTGTCTTTCACCTAATTCTTGAATAATACTGTCGTCATTGCAACACTTATTACCAATCACACTACGACCCGTAACTTGTTCTATACCACTTAAAATTTCAAATACAAAGCCTTGATTAAAAGTTTTAAACGGAATATCATTCTTTATCCCAACCATCTCATAATGACCATTTAAAGTATCTTTACCAGCATTTACTGGTTTCGCAATCGTATAATAAGCTTCTACTTTACTATCCTCATTCATATTTAAAGTATTTAAAAAACCAATTTTCTTTAAATTTGGAATAAATAAATTATATTGCTCATTAATATGTCCCAAAGTATTGCATCCATTATCCTTAAAGTTAGCCGCATCAGCTGTTTCCCCTACTCCTAAGGAATCAAGTACAATTAAAAAAACTCTTTTAAATCTCATATTTAATCTCCTTACTTATGACTTCTTAAATGATATTTATTATAATCTTTTATCACTTTATCATCACTAACTTCAGCATATATTTTTGTGGTTGAAATATCTGAATGTCCTAACATTTCCTGAATACTTCTAAGGTCAGCTCCCCTATTTACTAAATGTGTAGCAAAAGAATGTCTCAAAGTATGAGGAGAAACATCAGTATTCAAACCTTTTTCCTTTAAAATTTGCTTTAAATTCTTGAAAAAGCCCTGTCTAGTCATTCCTACTCCATGATTGTTTAAAAATAACTTATCACAAGACTTATTTTTAAGTAAAAGTTCTCTCTTTTCCAAATAAAGTTCCAAATACTTAAGAGCATACTCTCCAACAGGGACATCTCTTTCTTTACTACCTTTACCAAGTATTCTAATTAAACAATTAGTAACATCAATATCATTTATTTCTAAATTAATAACTTCACTTACTCTTAAACCACAACCATACATTAATTCTAACATAGCCTTATTGCGATAGTCAAACGGTGTTACTAAATTAATATCCAGCAACTTATCAACATCATCTTCACTTAGTGTTTTAGGCAAAGCTTTTCTTAACTTTGGTCGTTCTATAAATTCTGCTGGATCTTCTTTGCAAATCTTTTCCTTTACTAAATAAGCATGAAAATTCTTAATAACCGTTAAATTATGAGCAATAGTAGTTGATGCTTCTCCACTTCTTATTTTTAAAAATAATTTAATATCATCACTCTTTATCTCTGAGGTTTTTGTCTTTCCTTGCTCCTTTAAAAAATTTAAATAAACGTCTAAATCATTAGCGTATGATTCTTTGGTCTTATCTGCCAATCCCTTTTCAAAAATACAATAATTTAAAAAGTCATCTATTGCTTCCTGAATATTCATACTTACCACCTTAAATATATCTTAACACAAAATAGTCAATTAAATGCCTTTAAAATTGACAAAATAGCTAAAATGTTATAAAATATCCCTACCAAGAAAAAGGAAGGGAGCAATTAATATGAAAATAAAAACTATCATGGATGAAGACATTAATAACTTAAACAATACTATTACTAAAAAGTTTGCTACAACAGACGAAGTCATTATTATTCCAAGTAATTATCGTGACTTTGATGCCATTGCTGCTAGTATAGCTTTATATATTCTAAGTTTAAGAGCTAACAAAATGCCTTCTATTTTCATTGAAGATCCTGACAATTTACATAATAGTTCTAAAATTTTATACAGTATCATTAAACGTCGTGGTTTTCATACTACTAGTACTCTTCCTCCTGCTAATAACTTTCTTATCATTTTACTAGGTAAAGACCTATCAAAAGTACCTCTAGATAAAACTTATCTTTCTAAAAAAAGTGCTCTTAAACAAGTTATTTCTTTAACATATGAAGAACCTACTACTTCAGAAACCTATTTAAATAATAATCAAACATTTGTTTTTTCTAATTATGTTAGTTTATGTGAAATTATTACTAAACTGTTACATCAATCTAAAATAAGATTTGATAAAGAATTAGCAACCTACTTATATACCGGTATTTATCTTGCTAGTAACCGCTTTAGTAAAAAAGGTAAAGCTAATGAAACCATTAAATTAGCTTCTTATCTTATTGATACTGGCGCTGATATTGATAGTACTAATGCTTTTTTAATTGAAGAAGATTCTCAAAATCAAAAAATTAAAAATTTGGTTTTAAATAATATTAAAGTCTTAAGTTACTCAATAGCTTGTGTCACTGGTGAAGAACACAAAAAATATACCGAAGAAGAATTAAAAGAAGCTACTGAAATGTGCTTTAGATATAAAGTAGATGCCGCTTTTGCTATTGGTCATACCTCTGAAAAAGAAGTAGCTATACAAGCTCGCAGTAATGGTCACATAGACCTTACTAAAATATTAGATGAATTTCCAACTACTGGTGATGCCTATGAAGCAACCTCTCATATCAAAGCTACCACTCCAACGGCTATTGAAAAAAAACTTTATCAAAAAATACGACCAAATTATTATGGCGATTAACTATATATAATATATATAGTTTTTTCATGAATTAATTTTTATAATCCTAAAACTTTGTTACAATATATAAAGGTGATTTAAATGAATAAACTTCTCGCAACCAAATTAGCTCCTAAAACTCTATCTGATGTCATAGGTCAACACCATTTACTAGGAGAAGGTAAAATTCTTACTAATTTAGTTAAGAATAAAAAACTTTTTTCTATGATTCTTTATGGTAAACCTGGTATTGGTAAAACTTCTATAGCTAATGCTTTAGTCAATGATTTGCAAGAACGTTATCGTTTTTTAAATGCAACTATTAATACTAAAAAAGACCTTGATATTGTTATTGAAGAAGCTAAAATGTATGATGGACTCATTTTAATTATGGATGAAATCCATCGTCTTAATAAAGATAAACAAGATATCCTTCTTCCGGCCTTAGAAAGTGGTCTTATTACTTTAATTGGTATGACTACTTCTAATCCTTACCACGCTATTAATCCAGCTATTCGTAGTCGTTGTCAATTATTTGAACTTCATGAATTAACTACTACCGATATCATAACTGGTCTAAAAAAGGCCCTAAAACACCCTGATTTAGCCGGAATTACTATTGACGAAGAAAGTATCAATCTCATAGCTAAATTATCCGGAAATGACCTAAGATACGCCTATAATCTCCTTGAAATAGCCTATTATTCTACTGATCATAAACAAATAACTACTACAACCATTAAAAATATTAATAATCGTCCTGTTTTCTTTACTGATAAAAATGGTGATGGTCATTATGATGTTTTAAGTGGACTTCAAAAATCTATTCGTGGTAGTAATGTCGATGCTAGTCTTCACTATTTAGGTCGTTTACTAACTGAAGGTGATCTTGACTCTATATATCGTCGTTTATCAGTCATTGCCTATGAAGATATTGGTTTAGCTAACCCAGCCATTGGTCCTCGTCTAGAAGCTGCTATCAATGCTGCTGAAAGAATTGGTCTTCCTGAAGCTCGTATTCCTCTAGGTACCATTGTTATTGAAATGGCCTTATCTCCTAAAAGTAACACCGCTCACCTAGCTTTTGATGCTGCTCTTCAAGATATTGAAAAAGGTAATACTGGTAACCTTCCTCCTCACTTAAAAAATAACTCCCCACTATACAAATACCCTCATGATTATAAATCCGCCTTTGTAAAACAACAATATCTTCCCGACAATATTAAAAATGCTAAATACTATCATCCTAAAGATCTAGGCTATGAAAAAACTCTAAAAGAAATTTATGAACGTCTTGAAAAGCTTAATAACTCCTAAGCTTTTCTTTTTTTCTACCAAAAAAGAAGTTGTTATACCAACTTCCTTTACTCACCCATATTCATTATAAATAATTGAATTAAGAAATTAGAATCAACATCCTGACTTTTCATTTGTACATCTATTTGCCCTAACTTAATCATTAATTCTAAAATCTCATCTTCACTATAATATTTTGTTAATTCTTTTGTCTTACTAATTCGATAATCAGACTTTTCTTTTAATATTGTTGCTATCTCTTTATTTGTTAAATGTTTTTTCTCTAAAACCTTAACCTGATACATTATCCTTATTTGACTAGCTAATAAACCTAAAATTGCGACTGGTTCTATATTATAAGCTAATAATTTATTATATTTTTCTAAAGCCTTCTTTTTATCCTTTTCTGCTAAACTTCTCGTAAAAGCAAACGTTAAATCTTTACTATCACCTAATTTTTGAACTACCAAATCCAAAACCATTTCTTTGGTAATAGTCTTTTCCTTATAAGCATAATCTTTTAATTTTTGACATTCATTATAAGCTTTACTTATATCTCCAAGACAAAATTCATCTAATAAATCTAATGTTTCATTATCAATATTATATCCTTTTAAACTACTCTTAATAAAAATTTTAACATTTTCTTCGCAAAAAACATATTGACATTTCTTTTTTAATTCCTTAGTCATTTTTAATGTATTATTAAGTTTATTAGTTTCAATTATTAGTAAATTATCATCATTAGGATTATCTAAGTATTTATATAAATGATTTAAAAACTCTTTATTTTCATCTTGATTTAATTCTTCTATCTTTCTAATCTCTACAATCTTTTTAGTACTTAAAAAATTATAAGTATCTAAATCTTCTAAGGCTTTATCTAAAGTCGTTATTTCCATATCGTAAATGTTTTTTGAAGCCTCTTCAAATTTATTACTTTTTATTATTTTATTAACTTCTAATTCTATGGCTAAATTGTCAAGTCCTTCTAATAAGTAATTATGCATCTTCTAAAGCTTTCCCTACATAGTTAAAGATTTCTTCTAAATTGGTAACTTCTTTGCCGCCTCCTTGAGCAAATGTGGCACTACCTCCCCCATTACCATGAGCTAAGACACTAGCTTCTTTAACTATTAAACCAGCATTAACTTGACATGAACTACGACAAATGAAATTAACAGAATTATCTTTCTTTACATTAGCAAAGAAAACTAAACCTTCTCCTAATTCATTTATTAAAGCATCCGCAATACTTTTAACTAAGTTAACATCTTTATCGTGTAACTCCATTACTATTCCTAAAACTTTATTATATTGTTTTACTTTTTCACGATAAATATCTAAATTTTCTAATATTTGTTTTTCTTTTAAGTCAAAATACTTCTTTTCTAAATTCTTAACTTCTTGTTGAATATACTGTAATTCATTTTTATTAAAGATAATATCTTTATAAGAAACGGGTTTATCATTATTTATATCTACATCAAAATCTAATTTAATACCATCAGCTTTAGCATTATCAAGTATCTCTCTAGCTTTCATTAATAATTTAATCATTTCATCGTTATATGGTTTTATAGTCTCAAATAAGATATCTTCAATCTTATCATTAGTAGCAGCTTCAATACGATAAACATTACTTCCTTTAGACTCACATAAATATATAGCCATTTTACCTATATCTTTTGTATCTGTAACATGTGTACCACCACATAATTCGATTGATTTACCTATTTTAACAACTCTAACTACATCGCCATACTTTTCACTAAATAAAGCCATAGCTCCTAATTCTTTAGCTTTATCAAGAGGCATAATCTCTGTTGAAACAATTAAATGCTTATTAATCATGTCATTAGCAAATTTTTCAACTTCTAAAATATTATTATCTGTAATCTTACCAGCATAAGTAAAATCAAATCTTAATTTTTCATCATCGACATAACTACCAGCTTGTTTAATAGTTCCTGAAATTACTTGTTGCAATGCATATTGTAAAATATGAACAGTTGAGTGATTAGCTTGAATCTTTTTTCTTCGATCTTCATCAATTATTAGTTCACACTCATCATCTTTTCTAATAATACCATCTAATAAACGTACTTTATGAATATGTTGACCATTAGGTCCTTTAAAAACATCAACAACTCTAGCTTTAAAGTTTTTACCAACAATCATACCTGTATCACTTACTTGACCACCAGATTCTGCATAAAAACAGGTTCTTTCTACAGCTATGTAAGTATCATGATCAATAGCATCAACCATCTCATCTTTGGAAAAAATAGCTAAAACTTTACTTTTAAGACGATATATACCATACACAAATTGTGACTTGTCTTTAAAATCTAAAAGTACTTTCTTTTGACTAGCCATTTGACTCTTATTTTTAGCATTTTTCTTTGCTAAATCTTTTTGTGCCTGCATGTACTTATCAAATTCATCTTTATCTACTCTATAACCTAATTCTTGTAAATATTCCTCAGTTAATTCAAATGGGAAACCATAAGTATCATATAATTTAAAAGCCTCTTCACCACTTATATATCCATCCTCTGATTCTGCAATTAGTTCCTTTAATCTTCTTTCTCCTGCTTCTAACGTCTTTAAGAATAGTTTTTCTTCATCTAAAACTAAAGCTTCAATGATAGGTCTTTTTTCTAATAAATAAGGATAAGCTTCTTTCATTACATCAACAACATCGCTAACTATTTTATACATAAATGGACATTCTAAACCAATCTGACGTCCAAAACGCACACTACGACGAAGTAATCTTCTTAAAACATAACCACGTCCTACATTTTCAAAACAAGCTCCATCAGCTAAAGCAAACGTAATAGCTCTAATATGATCGGCTATAATTTTAAATTCTTTTTGACCAACATATTCAAACTTAGCTAATTCTTCAATATGCTTAATTATAGGTTTAAATAAATCAGTCTCAAAGTTAGAATCAACACCTTGAAAAATACAACACCATCTTTCAAGACCTGCTCCTGTATCTATATTTTTACTAGGTAATTCTTTATAATCTTTTCTATCTACACCCGCTTTAGCATTATACTGACTAAAAACATTATTCCAAATCTCAATATAGCGTTCTTGATCTTCATCATTTTTAAATAAATCAAAAGCATCATGATTTGGATCATACTTATCTCCTCTATCAAAGAATATTTCTGAATCTGGACCACATGGACCCTCACCTATCTCCCAAAAATTACCTTCTAGCGGTACAATATGACTAGGATTAAGGCCAACTTCTATCCAACGTTTTTTAGCCACCTCATCATCTTTATAAACTGTTACATATAATAAATCTTTATCAATAGCAAAATACTCTTTACTAGTAAGCAAAGTAAAAGCAAATTCAATAGCTTCTTCCTTAAAATAATCTCCAATAGAAAAATTTCCCATCATTTCAAAAAAAGTCTGATGTCTCTTAGTAATACCTACATTTTCTACATCATTAGTTCTAATACACTTTTGAATATTTACAATTCGTCTTGAATCAGGAACTTCTGTTCCATCAAAATATTTTTTTAATGAAGCAACCCCAGCATTTATCCATAATAAACTATTATCATTTACTGGAACTAATGAAGCACTTTCATATACTTTATGACCTCTTTCTTCAAAAAACTTAAACCACATTTTTCTAATATCATCATGACTCATATATTTCATATTATCTACTCTCCTTCATGTTTACTTATATCATCTAATATTTCTTCTAGCCTCTTATAATATTCTTTTATATCTTTATTATTATCTATGTAATAATCGGCAAAAGCAATAGGACCACCTTTAGCTAAATTTTCTATTTCTGATAAATCTCGATATATTATATCTTCTCTTGCAAAGGGTCTATCTACTCTCTTAGCTACCCTTTCATAACGAATTTCTTTATCACTAATTATACTAATTAACTTTAAATTAGGAAACTTATCAATTAAATATTTATATTCATACCAAGAATATAATCCATCTAAGACTACATCATTTGTTTTTAAAGCTTCTCTTATATCTTCCTCTAAAAACTTAGCGTAGCATTCTTTGCCATGTTCTCTACGTAACTTTTCTCTAAATTCTTTTTCACTCTTGCCATCACTTGTTCTTTCAATACCGGCTTCTTTCATTAATTTATATGTAATACCACCAAAGTATAATTTCGTCCAACCCGCTTTTTCTAAATACTCTGTCGCAATACTTTTACCACTACCACTCATACCTACAATTGCTAATAATTTTTTCATATAACTTCACTCCTTTCTTCACTTTTAACAATATTATGTGCTGCCTCTTGTAAACTAGCTAAAGACTTATTTTGTACTCTATAATCAAAATCATTATACCCATCAATTTCTACTTCTGTAGTATGTTGTCTTTCTTCATCAGTTAAAAAATCATTATAATTTTCCCGATTAAGTTTAATCGTCACAACATTATCATAAGTCTTTTTAATTTCTTCAAATTCATCTACTAATCTAGCATCTGTAATTATAAAAGTATCAAAGAAAGAACTTAATATTTCTATATCTTCAAATAATCTATTTAGCAAAAATTTCTTTTTACCTAACTTTTCTCTAATTATTTCAAATCCCATTTTCTGTAAAAATTCTCTCGGTTTATCCGCATCTTGTCCATTCCAAGAAAAATACTCTCTTGCATACGTATATAATGGTTCTGTTATATGCATAACACAAGGTTTATATCCATACTCTTTCAATTCTTCTCTTAAATATTCTCCAAAAGTTGTTTTTCCACTCTTAGCCTTACCACCAATTACATATATTTTCATTTTTACTCTCCTTTACAACAAATAAAAGACCTTCCTAGGAGGACTAATAAGCCCGGTACCATCCTATTTCGGTCTTAATTACTATAACGGTCATAACCGATAAAACTCCCAAAGTAGCTTCCTAAAAATCTTATTGTTAATTTGCACCCACCATTAACTCTCTTTAAATAATCTTTTCTAGTACTCATCTTTTATCAACGTTTTATTTTTTTATACTTCATCTAGTTTTTCTACTAGCGGTTTTTTGTCTTTCTCATCATCACTTTTTATAACATAATCAGTCAAATTTAATTTTTCATTTACAAATACTAAAATGACTTTTAAGCAAGCAATGACTGGAGTTGCTACTACCATACCAATAATACCAAAGAAATGTTGAAAAATCAATAGCCCTACCATTATTGTTACTGGATGTAATTTCATAGTATGTCCCATAATTAATGGTTGATAGAAATTATTTTCTAATAATTGTACTACTACAATTGAAATAATAGAGCAAACTCCTGTTAAAGGTGAAATAGTAAAACCAACAATAATAGCCGGTATAGCTCCAATATATGGTCCAAAATAAGGAATTATATCTGTAATAGCACAAAACATGGCAAAAATCATTGGAGCTTCTAATCCCGCTAAAGTTAGTCCTATACTTTGTGTTACAAATACTAAAATCATTACAAGTAAGACACCTTGAATATAATTTCTAAGTGATGTATTTATTCTATTACATAAATCATCATAATTACTATGCCAACTTCTAGGCATCATTTTTCTTAAATTAGAATTAATCTTATTAAAATCAAATAACATATAAAAACCAATCATTAGTCCTAAAACAATTGTCATACCGCCACTAAACATACTCTTTCCAAAACCAACAATATAGTTTGGTAACTCTGTTGTAATATTAACTCCAAAATCTTCTAATGATTGATAAATTTTTTGTTTAATATCACCAATATTAATATTATTTGTATTTATACCTTTAAATAAATTATCAATAAAACCTGCTACATCTTTCAAAATACTTGGAATAGTAGATACAAACTCTTTAATTTGCGTTAAAAAGGTTGGAATAATTAACCAAAAGAATAACACTATTCCTCCTACAAATAATAAATAAACTAAAATACAAGCAATAACTCTAGGTAATTTTTTCTCTTGTAAATAAGAAACAGCTGGATCAAATAACCAAGCAATAATAAACCCTATAAAAATCGGTGATATAACTATCAATAATTCCTTAAAAAAACCTAATATCATCCATTCTTTTACTAAATAAGTACCTAATAATATTAAAGCTATTATTGCCATAAAATAACCTAAATTAATTAGTTTTTTACCTGTAACTAAGATACTATTTAAACTATGAATATCTAATTCCGTATCTTTCTTCTTTTTCAACATAAGACTCCTCCTCTTTAATAATTATAACACAAATATTTTATATTTGTAGTTTTTATTATATAATATTATTGGTGATTAGATGAAAACAATCGTCAATAATGTCAACAATACAATAGTAATTAAAAATTCTAAGTTTATTACTGAACTTTTTCCACTTTCTTCTCCCAGTGAAGTTAAAGATTATCTTCTAAAGTTAGAACAAAAATATCCTAAAGCTACTCATTATTGTTATGCCTATATCACTAAAGAAAGTAAACATTATAGTGATGACAAAGAACCAAGTAATACGGCTGGTCTTCCTATGTTAAATGTCCTAGAACACCAAGAGTTAATAAATATCTTAGCCGTTACAGTTCGTTATTTTGGTGGTATTAAACTAGGACCAGGAGGCCTAATTAGAGCGTATCAACAATCAGTTAAAGATGCCCTAACTAAAGCAACAATTAAAAATGTCCTTGCTGGCTATCAAGTAAAATTAATTATTCCTTATACTAAACAAAAACAACTTGATTATCTTCTTAAAAATATATCTTATACTAAAGACTTTAACTCCTCAATTATCTATCTTATTAATATTCCCCAAACAAAACTTTCCCTCTTAAAAAATTATGATTACGATATAATTAAAGACATCTTCATTTTCGATGAAACTTCCTAACTTAAAAGGATTGTACCTATTAGATTACAATCCTCATCTTTTTTCTTAGCCCTTTAAAGGCTTTTTTCTTTGACCTTAACTTTTCCTCTTTCCTTAATCCTTTGTAAATACTTTTCTTTTTCCTCTAAATAGCAATGATGACAAAGAGACTCATAAGATATATCTAATTGACCATCAATAGCTAATTGATCTCCTTCAAATACATATTCACCATTAACTACTCTAGCATTATCCATAGCTTTTCTACCACATCTGCACACCGTTTTCATTTCTTCTAATCTATGACTAAGTAATAATAATCGATTAGAGCCTTTAAAACCATTTTGTAAAAAGTCCACTCTCAAACCATAACAAATAACTGGAATATCTAACTTTGTCACTACTTTTAATAATTGGTCAACCTGTTCTTCCTCTAAAAATTGCGCTTCATCTACTAAAACAGCTTTTATTTCTTTAATATCATTATAATCTTTTATAAACTGATATAAATCCTCATCTATATCAATTAAATGATCAACTTTTCTTTGTAAACCAATTCTTGAAACAATCATGTCATCTCCTTTTGAATCAACCATTGGTTTCATTAATAAAATATTCATCTTTTTTTCTTCATAATTATGAGCAACTTGTAAAATTAATGAAGATTTACCACTATTCATGGCTCCATATCTAAAATATAATTCTGCCATATACCTTACCTCCTAATTAATTATAGCAAACTTTAACTATAATTAACTAGAGTTTTTAATCTTTTTATTACTTTCTTTTCTATTCTAGAAATATATGATTGACTAATCCCTAATTTTTCAGCCACCTCTTTCTGGGTCATCTCTTCATTACCCATCAAACCATATCTTAAAATCATAATATCGCGGTCTCTTGGTTTTAAATGTAAAACTTCATTAATCATAATACTTCTTTCTGTTTCTTCTTCTATACCTCGCGTCACAACATCAGGATCGGTTCCTAAAATATCTTCTAAATGTAACTCATTACCTTCACCATCAAACGATAAAGATTGATCAATACTAACTTCACTTTTAATCTTTTTATTTTTCCGTAAATACATTAATATCTCATTATCTATACACCGGGAAGCATAAGTAGCTAACTTTATATTTTTCCCTCGACTAAATGTATTAATTCCTTTAATTAAACCAATCGTCCCTATACTAACTAAATCTTCCAAGTCAACTCCTGTATTTTCATACTTTTTAGCCAAGAACACCACTAATCTTAAATTATGTTCAATTAATTTATCTCTCGCTAATGGGTCACCATCATCCTTTAAACTTATATAATAATCCTCCATTTCTCTAGATAATGGTTCCGGTAACATATCAGTTGCCCCAACATAAAAACAACTACCAACTTTTAAAAATAACTTTTTAAAAAATGCAATTATTTTTTTCATAATTCCTCCTTAAAAGTATTTGGTAATATACAATTAGCACCATCTAAAGCAAAATGATCTTTACTAAACCCAATTAAGCAATTACTAAATTCCTTTTCTGCAATCACTACTTTATCGGGTTTTAAGCAAGGAATAACTCCTTCTGTATTTAAAGCTTTATATGGTACATAAATATATTTATATCTTCTATCTAACTTTAAATTAACTAATATAACATCTCTTTTCTTATATGGATCTTTTAATCTATTACCAGTATCAATCATCCCCTCCAAATCATAACATTTTTTATTAATATATATCTTCACTATATATTTATCACTATAAGTACTTTTATACTGTAATTGTTCTCTTATAAATAAAAAGATAATTACTAAACTTCCACCTATTAAAAAAATAAAATTAAATAACTGTTTATCTTTCGCTATAATTAAACCTTTTCCTTGAAATACAACTCCTAAATCTAATAAATAAAAACAGCCTCCTAAAATAATACTAATCAAATAAAAATACGAAAGATTTTTAAAGAACTCTTCTTTACCAAAACTAACTATTATAATTAAACAACTTAAAAGTATTTTACATAAAAACAACTCTCCTGAACTTATTTTTACTAATAGTAAAAAAGTCGTCAAACTTCCTACTAAACTACCTAATAATAGGCGATAAATCTTCTTATTTCTTTTAAGTACTTTTAATACTCCATATAAAATAAAGAAATCCAATATAAAGTTAAGTAAAAAGACCACATCTAAATATATCTTCAATATATATCACCAGCATTAATATACAAAGAAAAAAACGACTTAATTGTCGTTTTTACTTCTCAAATTAAATTTTCTTTTTCTTTACAAATATCTTTATTACATAGCTTAAAAATATTGCCATAATAACTACAAAAGCCCATTGTAATAATGTATTAACTAATCCTGTTGTATATTTATTTATAATTGCTATGACACTTTCTGGTAAATATTTATCAATCAAAGCCCTAACATCTGGTAAACCGATATTATTTTTTATAAATGCTAAAATTCTCAAGAATATGTCAATTATAGCCATAAAATATACAAATGAATCAAATCGTTTAAAAAACATTACTACAACTAATATTAAAACAATAAATACTACTAAATCAATATACATATATACAACCTTCTTTAATTTCTTGTTTGAGCAATTAATTGGTAACTTGCTGGACCATAATTCCATGATACTCGGTAATTATAATATGAACAGTTACCAGCATAATCACATATTTTAAAATATGAATAAAAAGTATTAGCTCGATAACCAAAATACAAATGATACTCTAAAGCGTTAACTTTGTATTCACTATCTGGTATGGTTGGAGAATTAATATCATAACCTAAAGACCTACAACTTGAAGCCCCGTAGCAATAATAAAATGGTACGCAATTATCTTTTACACCACTACCACCGGTATCGCCCCAATCTATATACAATTTTAAATAATGATTTCTATAGCCGTCAATATTATTAGCATAAGTACTTCCTGTTACGGCAAAAGTAGGATAAATTTTATCTATCATTACTGAAGTATATGGACAAGTAACGCTATTACCAGCATTATCTGAAACAGCACCAGGTGTTTCATTAGAATTTCTACTACTATCAGTAAATGTTTTACTTACTGAAGCTTTACTACAACCACTGCCACCAGTATCACTACAAGTACCTGTAATTTGAACATTTCTATTTGTCCAACCACCACCACCTGATGTTGAACATGTTGGCGGACTAGCATCAACTTTAAAGTTTTTAGAACAACTACTAGTATTACCAGCATTATCTTTAACATAACCATACCAAGTTACACCAGTAGTATTACCTTGACTTGCACTCTTGGAACTATTATAAGTAGCTGATGTTGATGTTGTTAGACCATAACTAGATACGCCACTGGCATTATCGGATGGTGTCATATTAACCCCTACATTTGATTTGTACCAACCATTACTACCAGCTGTTCCTGACAAGTTAATACTGCATGATGGAGCATGTTTATCTATTCTTATCCAAGTTGAGTTAGTTGAACAATTACCGGCATTATCACATACTCTTATATAAACAACTTGACCTCTTTCTGTACTAAATGCTGAAGTCGTAAAGTTCTCAACTGCTGATGATGGATAATTTGTATAGTTAGCATTATCATAACTATAAGCCCAATGATGTATTCCAGAATTAATACTAGAACGATTATCTTTAGCCGAAACTTTTAATTGAAAATTATCTTTCGTCCAGTTACCACCTGTTGGATTAGATATACTTGGATTAGTTGGTGCCGTTTTATCTATTTTAACCGTTTGGTTGGCATCGCAAGCTCTAGAATTACCTGCATGGTCATAAACAGTACCAGGAGACTCTTTACTACTATTTATTTCAGTTGTATAACCTTTAGTAGCATTTCCAACACAACCACTACCACCGGTATCATGACAAGTTCCTGTTAAGGTTCTACTACCATTAGTCCAACTGGTACTACCACCACTTGAAGTACAAGTAGGTCTAGTTAAATCTATTAAATATTTTTTACTATTATTGATACATTCACTATAATTACCAGCTTCATCGTAAACACGAACCTTTACTTGTCTTGTTCCTTCACCTGACAATGTTTTGGTTGTTACAGAAGCATTATTGGAACCAAAATCACTATAACTTCCGCCATTAGTATTCGTATACCAATTATATTTAACGGTATCACTTGTAAACTTAAAGGTAAATTGAATATTTTGATTCGTCCATTTATTGTCCGCAATATTAGTTGTTATCGTAGGACAATCTGGTGGTACAGTATCGAAAACATAAGGTCCTGTTTTCACTGTATCAATACTTTGATTATTAAAAACATCAGCCACTGCCACAGGCTTAACAAACAAATAATATGTTCCATCTTTAGCTGGTCTTGTTACTTTATGAGATGTCTTTTTATCGTTACGTTTGTTTTTAAAATATACCTTCTGATAAGTACCATTATTTGTATCTTTATCCGTACTCCAAGCATATTCTACAATAGTGTTTTCTAATAAACCATCTTGATCTTCAATTTTGATATTTACTTGATACTTAGGATCATTATTAGGTTTTGTACCGGTCGGTGTCAAAGTAATAGTTGGTCCTTCAGTAGAAGTTTCCTCAGTACAAATAGCGTCACTTCCTATTAAACTAGAATATATCTCGTTCTTATTCCCATCAGCACAATATATGGATACTTGATAATCAAAAGTATCTTGGTATTTTTTTACTCTAACAAAAGTTCTTTTCTTAGAACTATCAGCACAAGTAACGCTTTTATATTCAATATCACTTATTAATTTCTTATCTTTCAAATCAGCAAATGAAATGTCATAGCAACCTACTCCATTATAACCAAACATATCAATAGCATTAGAATCGGTATATAACTTTCCAGCTGCTTCAAGAGTATTAGCATATTTTTCATAACGTTGTTTTTCATTTTTAGATTGAATATAGCCTATTGAAGGCATCGCCATAATGAGAATAATGCCCATTATCGTAATAGCAGCTAAAAGTTCTACTAATGTGAAACCTTTTAATTTTTTTTCATTCTTATTCTTCTTCCTCTTACTCTTTTTCATTTCTACTCCTCACTACTATACCATTAATTATAACTATTTTTACCTACTTTTTCAATCCTAAATTCTTTTCATTTAAAAATAAGATGCATACCAAACATCTTATTTCATACCAACATCTTATTTTTAATTTTCCCCTTCTTCTAACATCGTTGTTATAAAGACTCCATAACCTTTCGATGTATCATTTACAATAACGTAGTTTACTGCCCCAATTATTTTACCATCTTGCAAAATGGGTGAACCACTCATTCCTTGAATAACTCCTCCTGTTTTTTCTAATAATTCTTTATCAGTTATTTCAAACAAAATATTTTTTGTTTCACTGTCTAAATTAAGTGTCAAAATATTAATATCAAACTCTTCTACATTATTATCACTAACAACGGTTCTAATACTAGCCTTACCCGTATGTACATCTTCTTCTTTACCAACTTCCATAATTTCTTTTTCAGTCAAATCTCCAGTATAAGTACCAAAAATACCCGTTAATTCATTTTCTTCAATTTTACCATATACATTTTCTCTATTGTAAACTGAATTCTTTTCTCCAGCTCTTCCATCTGTACTTTTAATAATATTAGTAACATTAGCCTCATATATTTCGCCATCTTTTATTTCAAACTTAGAAATAGTCGATTTCTCTATTATTTCATGTCCCAAAGAACCAAAGATTTTACTATTTGGATCAATGTAAGAAAGAGTTCCAACTCCATTAATTTGATCTTTTATATAAAGACCTGTCTTTAATATACCATTTTCATCTTCTACTAATGTAAAATTAATATACTTTTCCTTACCATTTCTTTCCACCGTAAAAGTAATTTCTCCCTGTCTACCTTCCAGCATATTAGTAAGTTCTTCAATACCATTTATTTCCTCACCACTTACTTTAGTAATAATATCTCCTACTTGAAACCCAGCATCTTTCGCAATATATTTATCATTTATTTTGTAAAAATCTACTATTAAAACCCCTTTTGAATGCACTTCGATTCCAATTGTTTCACCACCTACAATAACTTTATCAGAATAGGCTAAAACATTTAAAGGTAGAAATAAAGCTAATAGTAAAAATACAAATTGTAATAATCTTCTTTTTTTCTCCATAAATTCACCTCTTTTTCAATTACTACATTAATAGTTTCACCTCTTCTATTAAATCTACACCTTACAATTTTTGGCAAAAAAAAGAAGTATTATTCTTCAACCTCAAAATCTTCTACTTCTCCATTATCTTTTACTAATTTTGTTATGGCTTCCTCGGCATTTTTTAATTTTTCATCACAAACCGCAGCCAATTTCATAGCTTTATTAAATTCATTTATCGCATCATCTAAAGGTACATCACCAACTTCTAATTTTTTTACTATTTCTTCCAATTTCGCAAGACTTTCTTCAAAACTTAATTTTTCTTCTTGCTCCTCTTTTTTTTCAACTTTTGCCATAATTTTCCTCCTATATAACTATTGCATCTATTGAACCATCATTAAAGGTTACTTCTATTTTTTCATCTTTTTTAACATTTTTTACAGAATTAATAACTTTACCATTCACTTTTGTCATCGTATAACCTCTTTTTAACGTTAAAAGGGGACTTAAAGTCTCTAACTTTGACACAATCTGTAAATACTTATTGGCTTTCTTATCCAGTAATTGATATGGACTTTTTAACACATACGAATTTTTTATTTCACCTAGTTCTCTTCCTTTAATATTAACTAAATTTAAAGTACTATGTTTCAATCTTTCTAACAAATTATCAAATAACATATCTTTAGCTTGATATATCATAACGGGATTCATAAATATACTTCGACTTTTAATATCCGTTAATTTCTGTCGATAATTTTTAATTTTATGAGCAATTATTGTATTTAATCGTATTTCTAACTGATTCAAATAATTAGCCACATCATTAATTTGTGGTACGGCCATTTCCGCCGCTCCTGTTGGTGTTGGTGCTCGCAAATCAGCTACAAAATCAGCTATTGTAAAATCAATTTCATGCCCTACAGCACTAATAACTGGAATCTTACAATCATAAATAGCTCTAGCGACGACTTCCTCATTAAAAGGCCACAAGTCTTCAATACTTCCACCACCACGACCTACAATTAAAGTATCTAAATCATATTCCTGAGCCCTATTAATTTGCTTTACAATATCATCTTTAGCCTGTTCACCTTGTACTAATGACGGAAATAAATATATTTCTCCTAAAGGCCATCTTCTTTTTATAGTGGAAATAATATCTTTAATAGCGGCTCCCGTTGGAGCTGTAATTACCCCAATTTTACTTGGAATTTTAGGAATTTTCTTCTTAACATTTACATCAAACAACCCTTCCATTTCCAATTTTTTCTTAAGTTGTTCGTAAGCAATATATAAATTTCCTACTCCATCTTCAACCATGTCATTAACATAAATTTGATAAGAACCATTAGCTTCAAAAACACTTATTTTTCCTACTACCAATACTTTCATTCCATCTTGTGGTCTAAACTTAATACTTCTAGCATTAGAAGCAAACATAATAGCATTGATTCTACTACCTTCATCTTTCAAAGTAAAATAAAAATGTCCTCTACTATGTGCTTTAAAATTAGAAATTTCTCCCTTTAGAAAAACTTCATTCAAATGAATATCATTATCAATTTTATATTTAATATATCTCGTTAATTGTGTTACTGTAATATATTTATCATTCATAAAAACCTCTTATTTTTCTTCTTCGTGATAAATCTTATCTAAAACTCCGTTAATCATTTTCACAACTGCTTCATCAGAATATTTCTTTGCTAATTCAATAGCTTCATTTATCGCTACCACTGAAGGAGTATCTGTATAACATAATTCATAAATACCTAAAGAGAGAATTGCTTGATCAACCTTATTCAATCTATCAATAGTCCAATCTTTTAAATATTTATTAGCTAATTTATTTATCTCCTTTTTCTTTTCTATTATACCCAAAACAGAACTATTTACAAATTCATTTTCTACTTCTAATTGTTCTTTTATTAAATCCTTTACATCATAATCTGTTTTGGCGTCATTAAAAATTTTTACTTGATAAATAACTTTCATGATAATTTCTCTTAATTCACTACGGTTTTTCACTTATATCACCTCTTCTTATCTATTTCTTTATTATTATTCTTTTATTTCTTTTTTTAAATTATATAAGAAATTAAGGGCCTCCATTGGTGTCATTTCCAAAGGATTAATCTTTTTAATTTCCTCTTCTATAGGACTAGTCTTTTCTTTAACTTCAACATCTGCTAATTCAAACAACGATGTTTGAGTAAATACTTCTTTTTTGACTGTCTTTTTCTCATAGACATTTAAAATGTCATCTGCTCTTTTTATTAACGAATCTGGTAATTTAGCTAAAGCTGCTACATGAATACCATAACTCTTATCAACAGCTCCCATTTTTATCTTATGTAAAAAAGTAATACTTCCATTTTCTTCAATAGCTGAAACATGAATATTCTTAAGATGTTTTAAATCTCTTTCTAATGAAGTAAGTTCATGATAATGTGTCGAAAACATGGTCTTAGCTTTTATTTTATCATGAATATATTCCAAAATAGCTTGAGCTAAACTCATTCCATCATATGTTGCTGTTCCTCTTCCTAACTCATCAAAGAGAATCAAACTATTTTCTGTGGCCTCACTAATAGCATAATTAGCTTCTTTCATCTCTACCATAAAGGTTGATTCACCACTAACTAAGTCATCACTAGCTCCAATTCTAGTAAAGATTTTATCAAAAATAGGCATAACACAACTTTTACAAGGAACAAAGCAACCAATTTGCGCCATTATAACCGTAATTGCACATTGCCTCATATAAGTTGATTTACCAGCCATATTAGGTCCAGTAATAAGCAAAATATTAGTCGTCTTATCCATAATAATATCATTTGGAATATATTTATCTTTCATAACTTGTTCCACAACTGGATGACGACATTCAATCATCTTAATCATTTTTTCTTCTGTCAATTCCGGTCTTACAAATTTATAAGTATCACTTACAACCGAAAAAGCCTGTAACATATCTACTTCACTTATTACTTTAGCTAATCTTTGTAATTTCTTAACATATCTTTTAACGACTTCTCGAATATCCATAAATAATTTATATTCTAAATTAATTATCTTTTCTTCAGCCCCTAAAATAATATTTTCTTTCTCTTTCAAAACAGGAGTAATAAATCTTTCACAGTTAGCCAGTGTCTGTTTTCTTTCATACCCAAATTCTTCTTTAATAAGAGGAATCTGTCCCTTACTAACTTCTATATAATAACCAAAAACTTTATTAAAGCCTACTTTCAAAGTCTTAATACCAGTCTTCTCTTTTTCTTCTTTTTCCATCTCTAAAATAAAGTCTTTTGAACCACTACTTATCTTTTTCAATTCATCTAACTCTTCATTATACCCACTTTTTATCAAATGTCCTTCATGTAATGTAAAAGGTGCATCTTCATAAATAGTTCTTTCTAACAATGAATATAACTCCTCAAATGTTTCAATTTCTTTATCGTACTTTAATTCTTGTAAAATTTTCTTTATACCAGGTAATTCTTTTAATGAACTCTTTAACTGTAACAAATCTTTAGCATTTAAATTACCATAAGTTATTCTTCCACATAACCTTTCTAAATCATAGACATTACCTAATGCTTTTATTAAATCATCTCTTAAAATAAATTCCGTTGACAATTTAGAAACAAAATCATATCTTTTTTCAATAGCCTCTTTATCTGTTAAAGGATTTTCTATATTATGTTTTAAAAATCTTGACCCCATAGCTGTCTTATTTTTATCAAGTAACCACAACAAACTAAATTGTCTCTCACGATTTCTTAGAGTCTCTACTAATTCTAAATTCTTCTTCGTATTATTATCAAATTCTAAGTATTCTTTAGCCTTAATAATCTGACATTTTTGTAAATGATGTAAGTCTCCTTTTTTAGTATCAATTATATAAAAAAGCAAGTGTTTTAATGTATTAACTAATCTTACATCTTCAATATCTTTATAAATATATTCATAATTTTTATCATTTAATTCTTCCTTAGTAATCGTTACTAAAGCATCATAATTTTTTCTTAAAGTCTCTACTATTTCTCTATCAACTTCATCATTAACAATTATTTCTCGAAAATTATGTCTTGTTATTTCTTTAATAACTTTATCATTATCTCCCTCTACCAATAAAGCATAAACATCTCCTGTAGAAATATCGGCATAACTTATTCCATAGCAATAATTAAATGAATATATATTGGCTATAAAATTATTACTCTTTGAATCAATATTAGAGTCTATTCTTGTTCCTTTAGTAATTACCTGAATAACATCTCTTTTTACCATCCCTTTAACTTCTTTAGGATCTTCTAATTGCTCACAAATAGCTACTTTATAGCCTTTATCAACTAATTCATCTGCATAAGTACTATAAGCATGATGTGGTATCCCACACATAGGTACTCTTTCGTCTAATCCAGCTTGTTTTCCTGTCAAGGCCAATTCTAGAAGTCTTGAAGTTAAAATAGCGTCGTCAAAAAACATTTCATAAAAGTCACCTAATCGAAAAAAAACAATACAATCTTCGTATTTATCTTTTATATCCATATATTGTTGCATCATGGGACTTAATTTTTCTCTATCTACTTCACTACGTTTCATATTTCTGTTCACCACTAATCACATTATATCAAAAATACTTTTCTTTGGAAAGCTTGAAAACTTCATTTATTAGGAAAATAGTCCACTAAATGACCTTAATTTATTTCAAAAGAAAAAGCTCTGTCTATTTAAAATTTACCAGAGCTTCCTCCTCCACCTGATGAACCTCCTCCACCGGAAAAACCTCCAAATGATGAAGAGCCACCCGAAAAGCCTCCAAAGCCTCCCCATCCACCAGATCTAAATCTTCTACTTGAACTCATAAACGGAGTAAATCTAACCAAAACATAAGTAAAAATTTCTACAGCTAAGGAAACAGCAAAAGCTATAAATAACATAAAATAATCATAAACTAATAAACCAATATTAAGTACAAGCATACCCATCAAAAAAAGTAGTAAAGATTTATCATTTTTATTTTTCTTTTTTCTACGACTTCTTTTGCGTTCTAACATAAAAGTACCAAAAACAGCACCCATAATTAGAGAAAAAGATACTGAAAGCGTAGCTATTGTACTAGTTAATTCATCTATTTCTTGTCCTTCTTCAATTACCTTAGGAGCTTCTACCATACTAGTATCAACTCCATATTCACTACAAATTTTCTTATAAAAAGCTAAATAACCATTTTTTATTCCTTCATCCCATTTATTTTCTTTTAAATAGGGCAAAATATATTCATCTCGATATCTACCTGTTAAACCATCAGGTAATATTCCTTCTAAACCGTAGCCAACTTCTATTCTAAATTCTCTTTCTTCTAAAGCTAATAACAGTAATAACCCATTATTTTCTTTTTTATCACCAATTCCAAATTTACGAAACAACTCTGTAGCATATTCTTCGATTGCTTTTCCTTCCAAATTTTTAACAGTCACTACTACAATTTGAGCCTTTGTCTTTTTCTCTAAACTATAAGAATAATCTATAATAAGCTTTTCAACATCCGAACTCAAAATATCTGCATAATCATTTACATAAAAATTCTTTGTAGGTTTTACCAGCGCATAACAAACACTACTACTAAAGAAAATAATTATAATACTAACGAAAATCAATAAGTCTTGCCCATATTTTTTCATAACTTTCTCCTTAAAGAAAAAGAAGATTTCTCTTCTCAATCAACCCTTTAATCATCAAAATCTACTTCAGGAACAGACGTTTTATCTGCACTAGCCTCAAAGTAATCAACATCATCAAATTCTCCAATCTCTGCAATAATATTAGTGGGAATTCTTTTGATTTTACTATTATATTTTTTAGCTATTTCATTATAATCTCTTCTAGCTGTCGCAATTCTATTTTCTGTTCCAGCTAATTCATCTTGTAAATTAATAAAATTAGTATTAGCTTTTAAATCAGGATAATTTTCTACTACTACCATCAAAGCATCAATAGCTCTTGTTAACTCACTATTAGCCTTAGCCTTATCTTCTATATCATCAGCATAAATTAATCTTTCTCTTGCTGAAGTAATATCTTTAATAACACTACTTTCATGTTTAACATATCCTTCAACAGTATTAACTAAATTAGGTACTAAATCAGCTCTTCTTTCCAACTGTACTTCAATATTAGCATATTCTCCCGTTACATCTTCTTTCAATGATACTAGACCATTATATGTACTAACTCCCCAAACTACTATTAAAATTATTATTACAGCTACAACAGCAAGTACTATGAATATTATTTTTTTATTATCCTTTTTCTCTACTTTTTTCATATTAATCTCCTTTTCTTTAGTCTATCACAAGTTCTTAAATTTTACAAAATAATGTCAACAAAAAACAATACTTTACATAATACTATGTTAATTTAAATTCTAAAATGTTACAATATAGTAAAGAATAAGGAGGATTTTTATGAAAGATTATCTTAACTATACTGGTAAAATTTGTGTTGTTACAGGAGCTGCTTCTGGTATTGGTAAAGCTACTATTGATATCCTTAATGAATTAAATGCTGAAGTTTATGCTTTAGATAGAAATCCAATTGATCAAGAAAATGTCAAATATATTTCTGTTGATTTAAATGATAAAAATAGCATTGATGATGCTTTTAAATTAATTCCTGATCACATTGATTGTTTCTTCGGAGTTGCTGGCCTATCAGGAGCTATAACCAATTATTACACAACTTTTACTGTTAATTTTATTGCTAATAAATATATTACTGAAGAGTATTTAAAACCAAGGATGTCTCAAGGTGGTGCTATTGCTTATGTAACTTCATCTGGTGGTCGTCACTGGGAAAAATACTCCCATGAATTTGCCCCTTTTATTAAGGCAAAAACTTGGGAAGAAATGATTACCGCTCTTCACAATCAAGCTAATGAAGACACTATTGGTATGATGAGTTATCCTCTATCAAAAAGAGCTATGAACTTCTATATGGCTGAAAAAGCCGCTGAATTAGGCGACATTGGTATTAGAGTCAATGCTTTACTTCCAGGTAGTACTGATACTGGAATGATAGATGAATTTGAAGTTGAAGCTGGTGGCAATGATGCTTTAATTGCTGAAACTGGTGTTGCTCATCGTCTAGCTACTCCTGAGGAAATGGCTTTACCATTAATTTTCTTAAATAGTGATATGGCTGGTTTTATCAGTGGACACCCTCTAATAGTAGATTATGCCAATGAGGCTTTAATAAATATTAAGTTGAAAAAAGATCGTCTTAATACTAGAGTTGGTTCTAAACTTTTAAATTTAAACTTTTTCCAAAATATTCTAAAAAAACAACTTGAACCACTTGATCAAAAAACCACTTCTACTTCATCTTCTGAGACTTCCAAAGATTCTACCAAAGAGGAACAAACTAAGGAACAACCTAAAGAAGATACCTCATCAGAAGAAAAACAAGCTCAAGAAGAAGCTCCAGCCAAAGAAGAACCAATTGCTCAAGCAGAAGAATCTAAAGAAGAACCTTCTCAAGCAGAAACAACTAAAGAAGAAGATACTACTAAAGATTCATCTAACTCAGAAACCGAATCTGAAGAAGATGTTGAAATATTATAAAAGCATTCTTATTTGAATGTCTTTTTTTCTTCCTCTTCATCACACATACTACTAACTCTTAAAGCACAATATATAAACAATAATAATATAATTAGCAAACATATTAATAGACTTTTCAACATTTTACCCCTCCTATTTAATAATATGGAAATTTGTCTAAATTTAATGCACTTATTTAAGCATAAAATTTTAAATAGGTAAAATGTCTAAAAATATTTTTTCAAAGTATAAACAACCTAAAAAAGTTAAATTCATCTACTGAATTTAACTTTTTCCTTTTCAAACGACTATTCAATATACAAGTTTAGTATTAATTAACTACCTAGTTTATACTACCTTTATCGGATAAATTCTATAGTACCTTTCATTATCTTAATATTTTTAAATATTTTAGAAGCCATAGTAGTTTTAAAAATATACTTTAGTAAATCTGAATCATACGTAACTTGATATTTTATTTCTTTTTTAAAAGCTATCTCTATTAATGGTCCTAATTGTTCATTATCTTTCTTAACTTCTTCTAAAATAATTTTCATTTTCGCATCATTATCTTCAATCACCCTTAATAATTTAGCTATTAATTTCTTATTATTTTTAATATCCAAATAAATATCCTTAATATTTTTTTCACTCTTATACCACTTATTTAAGTAATCACAAGCTAAGTCTAAGGATATATTTATTAATCTATTTAAAAATGCTTTATGACCATATTTTAATAAATCATTTTTTTCTAAAATCAAAAATATTTGTTCATTATTATAAAACATTTTAAATGATTCATATTTAAAGTCTTTTTCTTGTAAGCATTTTCGCATTAACTTATCAATATCTAACTCAATATCAATTCTTAATAACTCCACTACTATTTCTGCCATTATCTCTGGTTTTACAACCATTTCTGCTTCTTTAATACCCGCATCTTTTAATAATGTATCTCTATTCTTATAAACATAAGAACCTACTTTTTTTAGTCCCATTTTTTCATATACATAATTAACAAGAATCCAAGAACTAGTCCAATGATTATATTCAAACATCAACTCATCAAAACCCTCGTCTACTTCATCCTTATATACCGTAAACTGCTCCCGTTTTAAGATTTCTTTCTTAATTTCTGGTGCTATATCATTTCTCAGTAATAGTTTCTTTATAATATCTTTATCATCAATTTTAAAATTATTTTCTAAATAATATTCTTTCGCAAAACAATTAAAATTATTTAGAATATGCTCAATAAATACTTCTCCTTCTCTTATTCCTTTCAAAGCACTATTACTTAGACTAGTAGGTATAAACTTCAATATTTCTTTCATATTATTTATATTATAATAATACATTCCATTATTAATAAAAAAGTCTTTTTCTTTTTCTAAAAATTCATTTAAATCAATAATTCGTAAATTATAACCCAATAATTTTACTAAATTTCTTTTAACGTTATCCGTTAATCTAAAAAGCATAGCAAAGTTTTCCCTTATATTAGCTGTCTTATTAAAATACTCATTAGCATATTCAATAAATGTTTTTTTATTTCCCATATTAGTAGTTTTATCTAATAATAATATTGTTTCAAACATCATCTTACTGTAAATATTTCTATTTTCTTCACTAACCTTATCCATAAAAACATTCCAAATATCAGTACCTGTTTTATTAATATCATTCATAAATTTTAAATATACCACTAATGAAAAATTATAAAGCATTTCAATTTGTTTAATCTTAACATCATCTAATCTTTTGTAATTATCCAAAATCATTCCATAAATAGTAGTATACTGGTCTTTATTATTAATTAAAAAATTTATTAAGTTAACATTGAAAGTATACACTCCATTAAACTCTTCTAATGCCAATTTTTCTAAGATTTTAGCACAATTAGTTATTCCTGTCATTTCTGAAAAACTTTTATGTTTAACATCAAAAATAAATTTATTATCACTAACAGTTAAACCATTACTAGGTGGTAACGTTATATAATCTAAATAATCTCTTTCAATAAAATTATTAATTATTAATTGATCCAAAAGATCAATAACAACGACCTCTTCTTTACCATATTCTAGTATAACTTCATTCTTTGTTAAATCATCAATTCTATCTAAATCATACTTACTAGCAGCTAATTCTTCTTCTAATTCTCGTAACTTCTCTTTATTAGTAATTTTATCTAACCGTTCGAAAAACTTAACTTTGCCACCCGCAAATTCATAATCAAAATAATTATTAAAAGCACCATAAATCCTAATTTCATTATTTCTTAACTGTTCCATATCAAAGTTATCTTTCATAAAATCTTGATAGTAATAATATTTTCCATTACAAAAAATGTGAGTATTATTTACACTATTATTAAAATTATTAAACCATAATAATTGTTTCAATTCCCTAACATTACTACAAACCTCACTCGTAAACTCTTTTATTTTTCCCTTTAACTCAGTAATTTTACGATTAGTAATTTTATATAATTCACTTTTCTTATTAAAATATGCATTAAATCTCTTATCAATAAAATTATCTTTTTCTAAAATACCATCATATTCTTTTATATAGTAATTTTTAAATGTAACCATAGCAAACACTTTATCATAATTATTGGTCTTTAATGTTTTCACAAATAACTTAAAATCATTAACTATCAAATTAAGTGTTCTTACATCATAAATATTATTAGCTACAATATCTAGTAATTTATCAGAAATTTTATAAGTTACATTAGCTTTTTTTAAAGCCATTTCTAAAACCTCTGCAGAATTATAAAAAGTAGATATAGGCATCACTGATATAATATAGTCATAAAACTTACTTTTATCTTTATAATTCTTAAAAATATCCTCTTTAAAAGAATATATAAAAGTTACATTTTGTTCTACCGAATCCGAATTATTAATAATAGTATTAAGTTCTTTTAACTCCTCTACCATTTTCAAACTAACATCAACTGAAAAACGATCAATGTCTTCAAAGAAGACTATTCTACACTTTTTATTATAGGCAAAAAAAGCTATTATTTCTCTAAGTTCCTTAGCAAAAGCCATATCATAACTAACTGCCAATGATAATTTATTCTGTTTTACACTAAAATTAAAATGCTTAGTTGCTTTAAATATCCCTTCAGCAATACTTACTATTAAACTACCACCAGCAAATATTAATAATATAATTATGCTCAAAATAATTACCGGAGAAATCTTATCAAAAATAGAACTATTAAAAAATACAACCATCTTATAAAAATTATTTATCATAAATGAAGTAATTTCTTCTTGATACGTAAAAATAAATTTTAAAATTATTAATAATAAGCCAAACCAAAGTAAATATAAATAACTAAATAATTGTATAATTCTATGACTTCTACTACTTAATCTTTTGAAATTACTTTCTAAAATATCTTCTGAGTTATTTTTAAAAAGTAATTGTCTTATAATAGCATTTTCTATTTTATTAACTAATCTTATCTCATCTTCACTTAAGTAGTAATCACTTTCTCTACTTTCTTCTAATGTTCTTTTTTCTTGCTTATTATCTTCTATATTCTTATTTTCTTTTTCCTCATCACTTTCATTATTTAAATTATTTCTTTGTAAAACATCTTTTCTAATACTTTCGTCTTTAAAATATGATCCAATAGTTATAATACTATATTGTTTTTTCTTTAAACAAAGTCGTTTTATAAACGTCTTTATTATGGAACTTTTACCTGTACCATATCCCCCTGTTATTGCTACATTATTTAACTCATCATTATTTATAACCATATTTAAAACTTTCATGTATTCATCAATATGTTCTTCTACAATTTCTACTGGAGAAAGAGGTGCATAGTCTACATTCTTTGCTAATCTAATTTTAAGATATCTTCTTATCTTCTCTTGAACAGCTTTTATTCGCTCTTTTATATATTTTACCTGTAATTTCATCAACTCTACCTCCATTTATTTAATTATTTATAATAACACAATCACTACCATAAATAAAGAAAAATATAAGTTATAAAAAAAGAGAAATTAAACTTTCTCTCTAACAACTTCATATAAATAATAAGTTATATAAATATCATCCCTATATTGCCCAACCTTTTTAACTAACTTATAATTTTCTTCTAAATAAGGTACCTTTCTTTTCTCTTCACCCTCTATTTGCCTAAAAACAATAAAATCGACTAATTTATTCTTAATTGTATTATTTTGATCATCTATCATCTTAGAATTACCCCAATTCAATTTACAATATGCCCAAGTACTTGGCACTATATCAGCCACTGTATAAAAACCTCCATCTAAGTCTAAATCCAACATTGTTGGTTTTTTATAATGACTATTCATATAATCTGCAAATTGATATTGAGCTAGTTTTTGTGGTTTTTTTAAAAATTGATTAGGACATGGTTTAAATATATTAGCCATTACAATAAAGAATAAACATATAGTATATACTATATACCAAGGCAAAGCCTTGGTTTTTACAAATTTTATATCAAGTATAGCCACACAACCAAAAATAGCAAAGCATGAAAAGGCAAACAAATAATATGCATACATTCCTCCATGGCTAAAAATAATGGCATATTGAATTATAAATGTAACTGCAATTAATAAGCTATCTTTAAATTTCATCTTCTTCAATACATAAATCAACCCTATTAATAAGGATATCATTAATAATAAATTCCATCTGAATTGTTGAATAAAACTATGCCAATATACTTTTAACATTGAAATAAAAGTAAGCTGTGTTCCATATCCTACTATATTATTCAAAAAATAATAATCAAGTAATTCCTTAGTAGCATCATTAAAAACAAAATATAAAATGCACGGAACACTAACTAGAATAAAACCACCCACAAATATAAATCCTTTTTTAAATGCCTCTTTTATCTTTTTTTCACTCAAAAGTCTAATACAAATATAAGCCATATACCCAAAATAAAAGCCTAATAAAGAATATTTCATCCAAAAAACAATTCCCGCGAATAAACCACATATAAATATTTTTTTATTTGGAATTAAATTTTCTTCCTTTATATATTTAATAGCCCAATATAGAGGAAATAAGAAAAACGGTAAAGCATAAACTTCTACTACTTGTCCACTAGCTAAAGCATTAGAGGTAAATATTATAAAAGCACACAAACTTGTAGCAATTAAACTTTTAAATGATGATTTTAAATAAAAGTTAGCTATCTTATAAATTGCTATAGCACTAGGTATCATAAAACATAATTGAACTAACCAAACACCAAAAAAATTAGTATGTGAAATTAAATAAGCTGGTATCTGAATAATATATATTAATAAACCCTTTTGTTCTAAAATATCCTTATATAAAACCCGACCATTTAAAATTGCTTTACCCACATTAAAAAAGCAATGTGATTCATCACAAAATGGATATAAAAAAGACGTCGTAGAACATATTGTAAAAATACTAATAAACACAATTATCGCTAAATAAAAATTTCTTTTATCATCTTTCATCACATCATCTCCATCATTATAATAATATTTTACCACAAATAATCTTAAAAAAAAAGAATTGTCAATTACTTAACAATTCCCTTTATTTTACTACTAGCAGCATTTACTGTATTCATATCTGGTATCATTACATATGATTTTAAACCAGACATATGCACATAATCAAAACCATCTCCACCATTAACTGATTGTTCTGTTATATTCCAATTTCCTTTATTATTTAAAGTCGTCTTAGCAATATTACTAATAACTTCTTTAGGAATATTTGTTTCATACAAATTACTAAATGAATCTAAAATACCTGTATAATTTTTTATAGTATTAACATTATTCAATTTCTTTAAGATTGCTAATAATATTTTACGGCAATTCTCTTGTCTTACTCTATCTCTTCCAACAAAAGCATTTCTTTCTCTCGCAATCGTCAAAGCTTGAATTCCATTTATTTCTTGACATCCTTTATCAACATGTAACTTTTGTCCTCTGTCATCATATGTATCTAAAACTAGGGCATGTGTCGTAGTAAAAGCTTCATCACTACAATAAGTAATTCCCCCTACTTTATCGACTACTTCAACTAAACTAGTTGTATTCAATTTTATAAAGTAATCAATATCAATGTCAAACAACTTTCCAATAGACTTCATTGATGTCTCTATACCATATGGTCCCATAAAACTAAGTGTATCATATGCTCCATTATAACCTACAGCTTCAATATAATAATCTCTTGGAATACTTGTTAATACAACAGCACTTGTCTTTGTATTAATACTAATTATCATATTAAAATCTACACAATTCTCTGTAAAGTCAACACCACCAACATATATATTAAATGTATCTTTTACCTCAGCTTTTTTAATAGTTGTCTTTGTCTTGATATCAATTTTATCTAAAATAACAAAATCATCCTTATTTAAACTATCATTTAATTCAATAACATAATTAAATTGATTTTTCTCTATATACATATAATTAGCTGTATTTGCTAATATATCATTAAACATTAATACCAAATCAACATATGGTTTCATTTGAACATCATACATTTCATTAATCTTTTTAAGAGCTTTTTCATTTTTATTAGTTCCATCATAATAAGAAACATTATTTTGAATAGTATCTTTAGTTAAACCACTAGTTTTACTAGTAACTATATAATAAGTATCAGTACTTATCAAAACATCATTACCAAAAGAATCATCTAAAAATTTATTGGTATGATATAAATAATAACTTCCAGCACCATTTATTAGTATTGATAAACATAACAAAATAATTCCAATTGTTTTAAGTGCTTTCTTTTTTACATTAATTAAGACAATACCAATTACCTGAAATATTATAAATAAATTAATAGAAACAATCAAATAAGGTAAAGGTAAAACACCCATTCTTACAAATAAAACTAAGAAAACACTAAGACAAATTAAACTAATTAGTCCTAAAATATTAATTTTTTTAAATCTTTTTTTCTTAACATATTTTTTTCTGTGTCTTACTGGTTTATCTTCTTGTTCCTGCTTTTCTTCTTTAGTTTCTTTTATTTCTTCTTTTTCTTCATTTACATTCTGTTCTTTTCCCATATAAAAACCTCTCATCATCTATTTTATCATAAAATGATTATAACATACTTTATATAAAATTGAAAAGAAAGTTTTACTTTACTATTATTTTATTATTTTCCTGATATAATTTAGAAGCATAACTGATAATTTTATCATTTGCTAATCTATATACAAAGAATGATTTTACAACTTCAAATTTGTCAATATTATTATAATTATATTTTATTTTATTATATAATTGATCATCTACCATCCAATTAAATGCTGTCTTATCTGCTCTAATTTCATAATCATCATCCATCGTTTCATCTTGAAATGACACAAGTGATCCATTTTTTGCCCTATTAAAATCACTCTTACAATGAGCTAACTCATGTAACAAAGCAAAGTAAACATCGGCATATCTTTTATGTTTTCTAGTAATATAAATAGCTGGTTTATCATTTAACACTTTAAAAGCTCCTCTAATTTTTGAACCCTTTAAATCATCTTCAATTGCCAAATATATACCATTATCATTAAATTTAGTAATTAACTTTTTTTCATTAAACTCATCATTAGCTGCACAATCTCTTATGTAGTCAACCACAATATCAATATTTTCTTTCTTATATTCACTAATTTTTTGTTCAGATACAATCTTGTAGCATCTTTCCAACCATAAAACTAACAATTCAATCTTGTCATTTTTACTTTTATAAAAAATAGTATTATCTTTTTTGTACAACAGACTAGGATCAGTTATTCTTAAATACTTTAATATGCCTTTAGCTATACTATAATCATTTCTTTCATCACTAAATTTAAAATTATATTTTTTAGAAAATTCTTTATAACTAAATTTATTAATAAATTCTCTTACCGTCATATTTCTTTCTTCAAGAAATTTTTTTAGTGTTACTTCTAATTTATAATTAGATTCTACATTCTCAATATAATTAACTGGAATACTAGTAACAAAAGAAATATTATAAATCATATTTTGAGATAACTCTATTTTTCCTTTTAAAATATCAATCAGATTTTTTTGAGAAGTATTAATTCTATTAGCAAATTCTTTAATACTAATATTATTATCATTTAAAAATTCACCCAATTGACTACCAAATTTATTCATCATAATAAATCACCTTTTCCTTAGAAAAATCTTCATAGTGATCAAAGCTCACAAATACTAAATATAACTCATCAGTATTTTCAGTAGGTTTTACTATAAGTCTAATTACTCCACCATCTTTATCAAGATAAAAAGACCAAAATTCATTTAATTGGTGTTTTAGTCATTCATAATTATATCTTTTAGCTATAGGATTGTTTTTTAATTCAGCAAAATCACTTGAATTTTCAATTAATTCTTTTATAACTTCTAAAGTATTCTTTTCATTAATATGTTTCTTCAGACCTTTAGCCATTCTATCATAACTCTTAGTATATATTATATTCATTAGTTGTAAAACCTCCCTACTTTTCTCCTTTCAAAAATTTTTCTAATTTATAAATATATATTAACATAAACGTTAATATATGTAAAGAGAATTTATTTTTAAATAAAGTAAGAAACTAAATTAGTACAAAATATTTAAAATTAAGATTAAGTTTTATTACAAATAACAATAATTACAAAAAACAAAAGTACTGGCTCTACAACCAGTACCACATTTATCTATTCACTACTGGTTACAGAGCCAGTACCAAATTTATTTATCAATACTGGCTCTAAGACCAGTACATAATATCTATTTCATACTGGCTGTAGAACCAGTAGTATTTTTTATCAACCACTGGCTCTATAGCCAGTAGTACTAAAAATTTACAAAATAAAAAGTGCCTAAATAAGCACCTATATAATTAATATTAATCATTACTATAAATATTTTAAGAAAATTATATCTCAAAAAAATGGTTACTTTTATGATAAATACTAATCAAGAATTAAAAGCCACCTATGAATGTTATCAAAGTTAAACCATTTTATATCAAAAAAATTATTCAAGGATGACTTTAATCATCCTCTATATTTTAATTCATTTATCATTTTTATTGTCTATCAACACTATTTGACAGAGAATATTTATTTTCTCTCTTTTAAATTAATTTATGCTATGCTAAAAAAAGTTTTTTAATAATTTAATATCTTATATCCTATTATTATTCAAACTCATCAAATTTTAAATTTTGTAATTTACATATAACTTTTATCACATGTTTTTATAGTACTGCTTTTAATAAATAGTTTAGTCACGCCTTCTTAATTTTCTTCCCAATTTTAATAGTGGTTTATATATTCCAATAAATATTAATATTTTTCTAGAATATTTTTCTATCATACACTTAATATTATTTGGAAAATACTTGTTAATAACGGAGTTAAAATCAGCATTGTTTAAATCTTCAAAAAATTGCTCTCTTTCAGAATTATATTTTATAGAATTAAACATTTGATAAAAATTATTTACCAATATATTAACATCAATTGCTTTGTATTTATGTTCTATTTTAATATTGTCAAAAATTTTCCTGCCTCTTTGACTATTAATAAGCACTCTCGTAGTACCTAAGTCATCATCAAAATCTTTGGAAAATTTATCTACTTCAAAGCAGTCCCATATTGTAAAATCAGACTTATGCAATTGTTCCTTAAAATGACAATTATAACACGATGGTCTACATGCAATGTTAGAAAAAAACGCTCGTAGATATGGATCCGTATCTATACCGTTATGATAAATACAGTCATTTTCATTATAAATACTTAAATTGGAATATTTATAACCATAAAATTTTTCTCTAAAATATATTTTTTTAATATTTTTTTGATTATTCCTATAATCAAAATATTTTTTCCATAATAATGGTGAAGGAACTGCCCTACAAACTACATCAACAGTAATAAGATTTTCATAATCTTTCCTTAAAAATGCCTTTAATCCTTCAATCTGACAAGCCGTGCCACTATAACAAACTAACAAGTTCTTTTTCAAATCATCTAATACTTGTAAAAATGTAGAATTGGGATCACTCTGGACATATTTAGAATTTCTAAATTTATATAAATCTTTTTCTTGTGTAATTCTTATATGTTTAACATTAAAGTTAGAATCAAAGCCAACACCATAAACAACTCCTCCATTTTTTAATATATATTCAGATATTGCAGTGAAAGCTCCACCACTTGTACTTTCTTTTCTTATTTTTTTATTACTATGCTGAAAAATATATCCTTCCTGTTTGAAATCTTCTCTTAATAGCTTATTTAATACTGGGCAGATTTTCTTGCATAAACCACATTTTATACAATTTTGCTCATTTACCTTTGGATATAAAAAACCTTCTTCATCCCTTATCATTTCTATTGCATCTTTGGGACAAATATTTTTACAAGCAGTACATCCAGTACAAAATTCTTTATTAGTAATTTTTATATATTTACTTTCTTCTTTTTTCCACTTAATAGAATTTAATAACCATTCTCCTGAAGTTTTAGAAATTTCATCTAATTTTTTGTTTACTTTTTCGTAATCTATTTTAAGATTTAAAATATCTATTACATCCTCAGTCCCAGCTAAAATTCTATTTTTATCTATTTTTAATGAGTTTAGTAATGAATCAATTCTTGAATTAGTGGAATTCCTATTTTTAGAACTATATCTTCTAAAATCAAAAAATTCTTTATTGTAAATTATTGAAAAGGCAGTACAATGAAAAGAATCAGTGCATACATATTCAGCATTTTTTATTAAATCCAACCATTTATCTGGACCAACATCGTATGGTATAATATCAGCAAATTTGTCTGAATATTTTACATATTCATCACAATGATTTATTGAAACTATTTTATAGCCAGTTGCTTCTTTTAGTTTTTCTGCAAACTTTCTATGATTAATATTATTTCCTAAAAAGTAACATAAAATATATTTATCTTTTATAACTCTTTCTTTAGGTGCTATCTCATCCCATTTTTCTTTAGTTAAAAGGAATACAGGATCACACACTAATTTAGCATTTTTATTTGCCATTTTTTTTACTAAATTTACACCAGTTTCCTCTCTTACTGACAAATAATTAATTCTTTTCAAAAACTTTTTATATAATTTTTGATATTTATTGGGTATTTCAGAAATTCCAAAACTTGTGGCATAAGAAATTTTATTTATATCATTTGGTACCCAATTCAAAGTATAGTAATCAGCAACAACATTTACTGGTAGCCATAGTTGATCACTACCAACTATAACGTCTGAATAATTATTTTTTGATAACTCCGTCAATTCATTATAAGTGTTACAACTTTTGGATAAACTAAAATTATTTTTAAATTTTTTAAATTCATTATTTCTTATCAAAATATTTTGTTTTAAATTTTTCTTGATTTTTTTATCTATTTTAAATTTTACCATTCCAAACTTTGTTTTTAAAAAGTTAAAATTCATAATTTGAGAAAGATAAAACTTTTTTTTGCCATTCTTAAAATCAATATTTTTTTCTATTTCAATAGTTTCATTTTGTACATTATTATTATTCAAAAATCTTTGAGTTGCATATGCTTGAAGGACACTTCCATAATTTTCTTTAAAATAACACGATACAATTCCCACTTTTTTCATAAAGAATAACTCCTATATTAAAGATTTATATTTTTCTACTAGTTTTTGTGCTTCTTCATTAATACTAAAATTAGCCATAGTAACAGCTTTTCTTTCATCTTTTCTTTTATTTGCAGTATAATTATCCATAATTTTTTTTGCCCAATAACTGCTTGACTTTTCCAAAGGTATAAAAATAGATGTATCTAATATTTTTACTTCTCTTGTCATGTCAGTAGAAAACATGCATAAAAGACCACTCGCTTGAGCTTCAACTCCAACAACAGGAAGCCCCTCATAAAGGCTTGGCAATACAAATACGTCCATAGTTTGGTACAAATCATTAACATCTTCTCTTTGTCCTAAAAATATAACACTATTTTCTAAGTTCAATACTTTTACTTTTTCTTCTATTGTCTTCTTAAGGGGTCCTTGTCCAACCAATAAAAGTGTTGTATTTTTATTTTGTCTATGTATTTCTTTAAAAATGTCAATTAAAAATGTATGGTTCTTTTGAGAAACAAATCTTCCAATATGACCTATCACTAGAGTATCCTTATTTATGCCTAATTCTTCTCTTTTCATTTTTCTTATCTTTTCATCATATTTAAATTTATCTACATCTATTGCATTGTTTAAAAGATATACATTTCCCTTGTCAAATTCTTTATCTCCAAAAAGCCATCTTCCAGCAAACTCACTGCAGCACATATAATCAGTTGCATACATTTTTGAAAATGGTCTTAATAATTGCTTTATTAAATTCCTTTTCCATTCTTTTTTATTAGAGGTCGAATGACTATGAGCTATACGCACTGGTATATTTGCTTTTTTTGCTATTCTCAATGGAAATATTGACAAAGTATTTATGTGTGAATGAACTATTTTATACTTTTCTTTTTTAAATATTTTAAATAATTCTTTATTATATTCGAATATTTTCTGATAAGGTGGTACTAAAAAAACTTTGCCACCTAACCTTTTTATTTCTTCATATGGTATATTAGTTGAATCATTATCACAAATAAAATCAAATTGTATGTTATTTCTATCTAAATGTCTATAATAATTCATAACAACTGCTTCAACACCACCACCATTCCATTTACCCATTATTTGAGCAATTATAAGAGGTTGCTTTTTCATAAATAATATTCCTTTCTAATTTTATATAATGAAACAATAATCAACATAATCAAGCATATTATATCATGGCAAAATTCTAAAAATTATTAAATATTTAACAGAACATTTTATCATTTAATTTTTTTGGTAAAAAGTTTTTCATGAATTATTACCGAAATTAAATATAAATTAACAAAAATGACAAATATAATAAAAACAGATAAATATGGATTAATTATATTAAGTTTTTGATAAATAAATTCATAATATTTTATAATAGGCTGATGTAACAAATAAAATTCCAAATTAAGTTTACCAAATTTATTTAATATTCTAGATTTAGATAAAAAATTAGATATGTGACCTTTGCATATTACAAATACTAAAATTGTGATAAGAGACATTAATAAGACAAATATATCATAATGAAACCAATCATTAAAGAAAGCTACAAAAATTAAAAATATAGTTATTGCTTCTATTATTGTATATATATATATATATGGTTTCATATTTTGTTTACATTTTTTTAAATGAAGATAAATACTGCATAGTAACATTCCTTGAATATAGTCAAATATTCTAGAAAGTGGAAAAATATAATACCAGTATTCATTAATTTGATATTTATTTAATATAAGGATGTAAAAGCATTGTATTAAAAAGACAATTACAGAAGCTAAAATTTTATTCTTTATTTTTTTTAGTTGCCCTACAAGAAATGGTGTAAACAAATAACAAAAGAACAAAACATCTAAAAACCAAGCAACACCATTGTAAGCAAAATAATACTTTTCACTAGGTATAAAAGCTTGAAATAAAAATAGCGATGGAATTAGTCTTAATACTGAATTGGTAAAAAATAGAAAATTTAATCCATTAAATTCCAAATAGTATTTATACAAAGTAACAGGCAATTTAATTAATAAAGAAATTATAAATAATGGATAAAATTTTTTAAGTTTTTTTAAAAAAAAGGGTATCTTTTCACCAGTATTGTCAAACTTATCATAATAATTGTAATACATTAGGAAGCCAGATAAAACAATGAATATTTCTACTCCAAATCTTGACAAAGAATTTATTTTTAAATCAATTATATTATTAGTATGTAACAAAAAAATTGACAAAAAAGAAAAGAATTTTATAAAATTAATACTTTTAATTTCTTTCATTTTTAAAATCACCACTTTCAATTCATTACATTTTCAATCAAATATTATGTAATATTTGTATTTTGACTTTATAATTTAAATTTAATCTCTTGAAAAAATGTCTCTCGTATATATTTTATCTTTTAAAATCTTAATTTTACTATCTAGCCTATTAGCCAAAATTAAATCAGCTTTCTCTGAAAATTGTGAAAAATCATTAACTACTAAACAATCATTAAAAATATTAATATTTAAAGTTGGTTCATATATAATAATCTCAATATTTTTATTCTTTAAACGTTCAATTATACCCTGAATAGCACTAGCTCTAAAATTATCAGAATCAGTTTTCATTGTCAATCTATAAATTCCTACGACTTTAGGTTTTTTTGTCAAAACCATATTAACAATGTGATCTTTTCTTGTATCATTAGCCTTAACTATAGCTTCTATTAAATTTTCAGGTACATCTTTATAATTAGCTAATAATTGCTTAGTATCTTTTGGTAAACAATACCCTCCATAACCAAATGATGGATTATTATAATGAGTTCCTATTCTTGGATCTAAACAAACTCCATCAATAATATCTTTTGTATTTAGATTTTTAATTTCAGCATAGGTGTCTAATTCATTAAAATAAGATACTCTTAAAGCTAAATAAGTATTAGCAAATAACTTAACTGCTTCAGCTTCTGTTGAATTCATATATAAAATAGGAACCTCTTCTTTTAAAGAAGCTTCCTTTAGAATTGAAGCAAATAAATGAGCTTTATCATCAGTAGATCCAACTATTATTCTAGATGGATATAAGTTATCATATAAAGCTTTTCCTTCACGTAAGAATTCAGGTGAAAACATAATATTATCAATATGATATTTCTTTTTCATAGATTCAACAAAACCTACTGGTATAGTTGATTTAATAACAATAGTTGTATCAATATTCATACTAATAACTTTTTCAATTATATCTTCAACGGAAGAAGTATCAAAATAGTTTAGTTCATCATCATAATTCGTGGGGGTACTTATTATAATGAATTTAGCATTATTAAAAGCTTCTTCATAATCAAGAGTTGCTTTTAAATTTAATTGTTTTTCTTTAAAAAATTTTTCGATATACTCGTCTTTAATAGGTGATATCCTATTATTAATCATATTAACTTTTTCTTCTATGACATCAAGTGCCATAACTTCATTATTTTGGCTAAGCAATGTAGCAAGTGATAATCCTACATAACCTGTTCCTGCAACTGCTATTTTCACAAAAAAATCCTCCTATTTATTTAACTTAATTATATTTTTTGTACCTTTATTACTAATTTTTTTAGCTGGAACACCAGCTATTGAAATTCCTGTTTCAGCAAAACTTTTATTAACAACAGCATTAGCCCCTATAGCTATGTTATCAGCTATATGTATTTTTCCAAATAATTTTGCTCCCGGTCCAATGTATATATTATCCCCAAGTATTGGTGCATCATGCTCAAAACCAGCTTTAGTTCCTATATTAACTCCAACGTGAATGCGACAATTTTTTCCAATCTTGGCACCTCCATTAACAATTATTGGTCCTATATGAGCAATACTTAAACCAGAGTCAAAAACATTTAATGGTATACTAAAACCTAGCTTTATTCCTAATTTATTTCTCTTTATAATAAAATATTTAAATAATATTTTATTATATACCCCCCCCCACAATTTTTTAGATATTCACATTTTCTTAATAAAATTTCATATTTCCAAATATAATCAAACATACTAGGAAATTTAGCTGTCCTTCCTAAAGCTATTTTATCTCTTTTCAAATATTCTAAATAATCTTTTTTATTTTTTATCATTGAATCATCACCTTCAAAAAATTTTAATTCTAAATACTTATTTTCTTTTTTTAAATATACTATTAAAAATGTCTTTAATTTCTTTTTTATAAAACAAACAATTAATAATTAATACAGTAACTATTGCTACAAAACATGTAATGCAGCTTCTAAAAATCCAATTTAAAAATGACAAACTTAAAGAGCAAGGAATATATTTGCTTAATAATATAATGGCAATTGTTTCGACAATAATTATCAGGATTTTCTTTACACTAGTAAATAAGTTCCTTTTTAATATATATTTATTAGTGTGATAAACAAATTCTAAAGTTCTTATTACCATAGCAACAATTGTTCCTATGGTAACACCTATAATTCCATATTTCCATACTAATATTATTGATAAAAAAATATTAGTAAAAGCTTCTATCCAAGCTCCATTTCTAGTCTCTTTAAAATGTCCAGCCACCATTGTAATAGTACTATATGGTAATCTAATTGCCCAAATATATTCACTTATAACTAACAAGTATCCAAAAGAATATCTAATATAATTTGCGTCAGATATTCCTTTAGTATAAACAGCTATGAATGGTGTAATTAAAATTATAGTGCATGTAAAAACAACAGTACACAATGAAAAATATATAATTTCATATAAATGAAATTTTTTATTTAAGTTTTCTATTTCATTCCTTGCTATCATATCACCAAATGACGACTCAATTCCCGAAGATATTGCTTGAATTAATTGTTTTATTCCTTTTACAACTAATAAATAAGTTGAGTATACTGATACCTCTTTCAATGTGCTAAAAATTGTTAAAATCGTTATGTCTGTATTTGTATGAATAACAAATGCAATATGTTGAGCCAAGCCATCCCATTTGTTTTTTATATTGTAGTTTTCTTTTGCAGTATTTAAATTAATTTGATAATGTTTTCTTATATAAAAATTTTGCATAAGCGGTTTTAAGATAAAAATCAAACCACTAATTAATTTTAAAATATGTATTGGCAAATTAAAGTAACTACTAATTAATATTACTAATATACTGATTATATATAATATAATTTGAATCAACGAAATAATATAGCTTTTCTGCTCAGCCTCCAAGTAAATTCGGTAAGTAATTCCAAAATAATATTCAAAAAAAGTTGTTATTGAAATGATTAAAATTAATGATACAGTATATAAGGCAGAAAATTGATTGTTTACCAATATAGGATAAATAAAACTTAAAATAATAATATAAACTATAAATATTTTTGCAATATTTCTAAAAAATTTTTCTGCTGATTTTAAAATATTTACAATTTTATCTTTTTGGTTTTTAGAAATTGGTTTATATAATATAGACTTAATAACTGGGCCAAAACCAGATTCTAATAAAGTAATATATGTTAAAAATTGTGTAATAGAAACAACAAGACCATTTACATCTGAACCATATCCCTTAATGATGATTTTTGGTACAACAAATCCATAAATAATAATAATTAATTGCAATGCCAAGTTACTAACTATATTATACAAAGCTTTTTTACTTCTCATGCATATCAACCTTATCTAGTGAAATCAAATCACCTAATTTTTTATCCCATTCTTTATCTTCAAAAGGAATAAAACCACTACATGTATAAAACGTTAATTCGCCAAAATAAAGTTTTCCATTAATTTCATACCAATCAACTCGAACGTGTGGTATATTTCTAGAAAGAATGGAAGAAAAAGTTTTCATTTTTTCAAAATTTTTTGGTTTATTTGGTAATTGTTTAAAATCATTATAATCTTTCCTTTTACAGTCTAATTTGTTAAAATTCTTATCAAAAAAAGCAATTTTTTGATAATTTGTATGAGAATCATCACTTATATATAATAATTCAACCATTCCATTGAAGCAAAAAAATTTGTAATCTCTCATTGATTTATTTTGTTTATCTTCCATATATTTTTCTATTATTATTCTAGGCTTTACATTTTTATAAACCCATTCACGTCCATTGTAAAAAAAATTTTTTTTCAAATTAGTATTAATTTTTTTTCTTACCTCATTAATATCAAAATTATTTTTATCCTTTACTATTATAGTACTTGCACAATCATGTGTACACTTTATTACAAATTGATTTGGTAGTTTATCAAAATCAATATCATCAAACTTGTCATATAAACCTATAGTAGGAATAATATATTCTTTGCCAATAACTGATGCAACATAATTTTTTGCTTCATATTTATCAACCATTTTTGTATATTCAGGATTTCTATTATACAATTTTAACCATTGCAATTTTTCGTTAAATGTTTGTGGATTTTTTAAATTCAATTTTTCATTAAAGATTTTCCTATATAAAATCTTTAAAAATATTTTATCTGGAATTAATTTTTTTATTTTTTCTTTTATTGATATCATAATTTATACTCCTTTTCTTCAATTTTCTTAATAAAAGATAAGTAGAACTAATAGTTTTTCCAATCATAACTATACTCACATTAATGTTTAAGTTTTTGCAAATAATTTTTTATTTTCTTTAATTTACTTCTCATAGATAATTCTAATTCGTAAAAGAACAAATTATATCCTTTATTTTTGATATATATTCTTGCCAATTTGCGTTGACTTTTTTCATCATTATAAGCACATCTTAAAAGTGTCTTATAATTTTTTGTATAAATTTTTTTTATAGTACATGCATCATATTCATTTATCAAATGTAAAAATTTAGTCAAAAATTTTTCTTTAACAATTAACATTTTTTGATATGTTGGAAAATTTGAAGTATCATCTAAATGCTTTATAACTAAATTCATATCAATATAAATATTTTTTTTTGATAATTCTAAAAATCTAATCAAAAACTCCAAATCCTGATTTCTAGTAAATGTTTCATCAAAACCATTTATCTTTTTAACAATTTCGCTCCTACAAATCATATTGCTGCCAGTTCCAATAAATGATTCTTCAAGCAGTAATAATTTAATAAGTGTCTTTGAATCAAGATTCTCTTCATTAAGTTTTTTATTTGTCCTAATAATTTTGTTATTTCTTTTAAAAATGGTTCCCGTAAAAATAAAATCAGTTTTTTTTTCTTTTCTAATTACTTTTTCTATTTCAGTTATTCTATCATAAGTAAATTCATCATCATCATCTAAAAAAGTAATATAAAGTCCTTTCGAATGACTTATACCTGTATTTCTCGCAGCCGCACCATTTTTATTTTTTTCATGAACAATATATTTTACTTTATCGTTATTGTCATATTTTTTCATTAACTCAATATTATTTTTTCTATAAACTGAGTCTTCATCATTATCATCAACAACAATTATTTCATAACTTCCCTTATTTTTTAAAACACTATCAATTGCTCTACAAAGAGAGTCATTTCTTTTATATGTTGGAATAACAATACTTAACAATACTTTTTCCATTTAAATACCATTCCTCTCACAATCAAATAAACATAAGTTTCAGAATACATAAATAATAATAGCTGGTATTATATCATTATTTATAATTTTTTTAAAGAAAAAATTACATTTTCTCTTGTTTTTCATTAATTTAATATAAATTGCATTTTACTATTTAACTAAATAAATAATTGATATAGTTATAAAATATTTTGAATTGAGCAAACATTTTGTTTAAATTCATCTTTCATTTTAACAATTCTTTTACTTTGATTTTTCTCTATTTTTTTAAAAAAAGCCTTATCTTGAATATATTTCTTAATTCCTTTGTATATTTCATCATCATTATCAGGCACAATAAGACCATATTCATTATTACCAAGAATTTCTCTCATACCAGAACAATCAGTAGTAAGTATGGGAACATTTAATGTTAATGCCTCTATTGTTGTTGTACTAAAGCCTTCTTTGTGTGAACAACATATGAACAAATCTGAATTAGCTATGAAAGGATATGGATTACTCTGATATCCCAACAACTTTATGTTAGAAATATTATTCTTATTAATTAAATTAATTATGTTTTCTTTTTCAACACCATCACCCAAAATATTAAGTTCAATAGAAAAACCTTCTTCATTTAACCTTTTAATAATATTAACCATCCTAGCTTGAGCTTTATTTTTATCTAATCTACCAACTATAATAATTTTAAAAATTTTATTTAAAAATTTAAAATTCACTTTTTCTTTTGATAACTTTATTATCTCAAATGGATTTGAAATATTCTTTATCACTAAAAGTTTTTTTTCAAATTGGCAATCAGTATAATTATTAAAACTTTTTAAGACATCATTTGAAACACATATAATTTTATCATATGCATGATAACTATTAATCATTTCTATTTTATTTCTAAATGCAATATCAAAGCTTTTAGTATTTTCAGTATGTATCCAAGCAATAAGTTTAGTATTATTAGTACAACCAGATACAATTCTAGTAGTTGGTCCTTCTAAATAAGAAACAATGGTATCATATTTATCAGTGATATATTTCTTAAATAACTTTTTAGGTTTAATAAGCTTCAACAAGTGTCTTATTCCTTTAATATTTCTTTTAAAAACATATTTATATTTAACATCATCATCTAAGTATTGAATATTTATTCCAACATTGCAGAGTGTCATAACAGTTACATCAAACTTACTCTTATCAATGCTATTAACCATGTTTACAAGAACTTTTTCTGCCCCACCACCAAGAAGTGTTGGAATAAAAAATAAAATTTTTTTCATATTACACTCACTCTTTCCCACCTTATTCATGGTGCATAATCATTTATGTTTCAAATTATTTCACTAAACTTATAATTACTAACTACAATTACTCATTTAAAAAACTAACCAATTCAGATCTATAAGGATAAATTTGGGCACTTTTATCATTAGTAATCATATGCCACCAAAGAAATATTAAAATAATTGAAAATGATATCAATGAAATTACTTTTGGATTTGTACATTTTACTAAATATGGTATATAAATAAATGAAGCTATGTCAGAAAAATATAGTGATAATCTAGAAAATGTAGGTACCTCTATTCCAATTAAATAAATTACTATGCTAAATATAATCAAAATAATTGACAACTTTAAATCCTTAAACTTTATAGAATCCTTATTTTTTATCAAATTAATTAAGAAAAAAATTGGTAAAAGCCATATTGCAATTTTTACAAAACTTAAAATATTAAAAGATGTTATATAATTAGCATTATTTATATAGATTGAATATTTCAAAGGCAAAAATGAAATAATAATTATAATTAAAAATAATGAAACAACTGATAAAAAGGTAACTGGTAGTAAATAATTATATTTTTTGAAGTAAAAGATATTTTTAACAAACAAGTATATAAATATTAGAGCTATTGCAGTCCTATGAAATGAATAAGCAAGCAAAATACATAAAAATCCTTTCTTGTTACAATTATTTCTAAAATAATAAAGTGATAAAATCCCAATACTTATTGCAATACTTTGGCGCATCATACTAAATGAATAACTATACATTATCATTAAAAAAATAAAAATATTTAAAGTCATACTAATTTTATCTTTAACTTTGTACGAATAAATTAAAATTGGAAAAACAACTGCAAGTTCTATACCAAATAGAACAAAATTTAAATTTTTAGAAAGTGAAAAAATATAAACTAATATGGTATATCCAATCTCATTACCAAAAATATTATAAACTTCAATTATACTACGCCCACTTAAAAAATTATAAAATAATGGCGATACATAATTCTTAATGTCTCTACCAACACTATCACTTCTAACTCCTGCAAAGGCTGACATAACTAAACCAGCAAAGATTAAAAAAAATATACTAATTTTTTTTCGTCCCTTTTTAAAACTTAAGTCAGCAAAAAAAGATAATACAAGTGTTACAACAATACAAATAAAATAACCCTTCATAATATTTCCTAACTATTTATTATAGTTTCTTCCTTTCTATTTAATTATTATTTATAAATTCTTTATAGAAGACATCTCTTCGCATAGACAAAGATTCATTAGAAAATTTTTTTGAACTTTCAAAATTACTTATTGCCTGACTTCTCATATTCTCAGGTTTTAAAATTTTTTCTATTTTATCAATCAATTGACTCAAATTATTTTTTTTGTACAAATACTCTTTATCTACTAATTCATAATTTCCACCAACATCGGAACATATTATTGGACAAGCTCTACTCATTGCTTCTATAATTGATCTACAAAGTCCTTCTGTATAACTAGGATGTATGTATATATCAATATTATCTAACCATTTTAAAACTTCTTTATGAGGAACTTGACCTAGAAATTTAACCCTATTTTCAACTCTATATTTTTTTGCTAAATTTAACAACCTATTGTTATTTCCTTTTCCTATTAATTGATATTCAATTTTTACATCTAATTTTTCTTCAATATTTTTTATAATTTTGATAATATTTTGTTGACCTTTTAACTTTGAATCAACTTGGCCAATAGTTCCAATTACTATTTTTTTAGGCTTATTCTCTATTTTATTTACTCTATTACTTAATGCATTTTCATCAATTTCTACATAAACATCAGAACAGCTTATTTTTTTATTTAATACTGGATACTTTTTTTGTAAAAAACTTTCAGTTACATATAAAGTATATGGAGAATTTTTAATTAGTCGTTTATAATTACATTCTTGTGGAAAAGCTATTAATTTGCCAAAAATGCCATGATTCCAATATCCATCAAAAATGCATCCTGTTACCTCAACCAAAAATATTTTATTGAATTTTTTAGCAACTTTAATAGCATAATTTGTATAATAATTTCCTAAAGAACGTATTATAATTCTATCAGAATTTCTAATTAAATTTTTAATTTCTTTTTTTATTCTACCTCTTATTTTTAAATTAATATAGTTTTTCTTAGGATTATAAAGATCATCCAACAAAACAAACTTTTTATTTTTTTTATTAAAAAAATTAAAACTCTTTTTAGCAACTTCTGGAGAATAGACTTTGCTTTCTTTTCTCAAAACAACAGTTAAATCTTCACAATAGCTCAAATATCTATTCCAAATATCCTCGTTATAATTAGAATCGGTATATAAATTATTTTCAGTATCGATTTTCCATTTACTTCCGCCTTGAATAAATAAAAGTTTCATATAGTTACCCCTCTTATTTTAATAATATTCTTTTATATTTTAGTATTTTTCATGTTGTATTAACAAAAAGACATACATAATTGCATATCTTTTTAACTTTATTTTGCTTCATTTTTGTAATGATAGTTTTTGTTGTATCAAAAATATACTTAACTTCTAAAGACAAAATTATATTTTTAACATAATAATATTTTAATTCTAATCTTTCTTCATATAATATTTTTTCATTAATAATATTATTCTTCTGCTCCATGGCCTTTAATCACAGCTCCAAATGTTTTAAAAAATATTTTTATATCCATTTTTAAGCCACAATTTTTAGAATAGAAGCTTTCTAATTCTAAACGTTTATTAAATGTAGTATTCTCTTTTCCTGATACTTGCCAATATCCTGTTATTCCTGGTTTAGTTTTAATAATATCGTTATAATATTTGCCCATATCTTCTTTTTCTCTTGGTAAATATGGTCGATTACCAATCATTGTCATATTGCCAAGTAAAACATTTAATAATTGAGGAAGTTCATCAACTGATGTTCTTCTTAATATTTTTCCAACTCTAGTAATACGGGGATCATTTTTTAATTTCTTATTTTTCTTATATTCTTTGGCTACCTTTTTATCTTCTTTTAAAAGTTTAAATAAAACTTCATCAGCATTGGGAACCATTGTTCTAAATTTATAAAATTTAAATTCTTTTCCATTTTTACCAATTCTACTTTGAGTAAAAATAATGGAATGAAAATCACCTGATAATAAATAAGAAATTTTTACGATAATAGTTATTGGTATTAAAACAATTAAACCAATAAGAGCACATACAATATCAAACAATCTTTTAAGACAAGCATAAATACATTTTTTTAAGGTAATAAAAGCTACTACAGAAGTTTCCATACTTTCAACATTATTATCCATTGTAATTCTCCTTTCCAAAAATAAAGCTTCGTCCATGTGAAGCCCACCATCCTGTGATACCTAATATTGCTATTTTAAAATCTACTATCTTTTCATTCTTTTTTTTATTGAATGTTTGCATGTTATGTTCAACTCTCCCACCATTATTAAACATTTTCTTATTTTTTTTATTTGTATTAAATTAGATATAAGCAACACCCATTAAATAAATGTTGCGGTTATTATAACATATTAAATAAAAAAAGGCAAGAAAAATATAGTTATTTAATTACTAAATAATTACATTCACTTCATCCATTAACTATATCCTTAATAATTATATCATTTTATAAAAATAATTCAAAGAAAATAACAATGTAAATTAATAAAAATTGTCAATAATATACATCAATAATTACTTATAAAATTAAATTTTAATCTTTTTAATTATAATTTAACAAGTACCTCTATTTTTTTAATTTATAATATAATAATCAAATTAAGAATGGTATAATGAATAGTAAATTATTTAAAGTTGGTATATATGCTCATATATTTAGAAATGATGAAACTATAAAAGAAAGCAATAGTATTTCTAATCAAAAAAATTTATTACTAGCTTATCTAGCTCATGAAAAAATATTAAAATAATTGATTATTACATTGATGATGGTTATACGAGAACAGATTTTAATCGATCAGCTTTTCTTAAAATTATAATGATATAAAATAAGAAAGAATAAATATTATAATTATAAAAGACCTATCAAGATTAGAAAGAAATTATATAACTTTAGGAAAATGTCTCAAATATATTTTTTCTCTTTATAATATACGCATTATTTTTGTAAATGATAATATTGATAATTATAAAAATCCTAATTTTCTAAACAATAATAATAAATAATTTTTTTATTATATCCACCTTAAATAATAAAGTCCATTATAATAATTAATTTCAATAACTATCTTTTAAAGAAATACATAAAATTAAAAACTTCCTTTTTTCATCATAAATACAACAATTTTTTACTTCCAGATACTGGCTATATAGCCAGTACTATTTTTCCTTAAATATCACATAATTTGCAAACATAATTAACCATTATAGCCAGTAACTTCAATAAAAAATTCAAAAAAAAGATAGTCAAGTTTTAATACCATGACCATCTAAAATTAATTATTATCTCTTTATTCCAAAGTTTTTATTTTTAACAACTATATCAAAATTATTTTCTAAAAGATCATTAACTTTTTCTTCATCTTTAACATATCTTTTAACATGTTTTTTTATCTTATCTAACTTAAACTCATCATCTTCATGATGTATATCACTAGCTAAGAAAGAGATGTAATCACTCTTCAATAACTTTTTTAAAGTCTTTTTAGCTCCTCTGCCATACTTTCCATATAAACTCATATAATTTCCTTGAAATAATACACCCATATTTAAGTATTTTTCAACATAATCGGGGTGTTCCTGAAAAACAACATATCTTTCAGGATGAGCAATTATTGGAATATATCCTTTATTAATAAAAGAAAACAACAAATCACTCGTATTATGAAACATATTACTCATTGGAAATTCTATTAATAAATATTTACTATCATTTAAAGGTAATATTTCACCCTTCTCTATTAATTCTAAAATATTTTCTGTTAAATAAATCTCATTGCCTAAATAAAGTTTAATATCTATTTTTTCTTTTTTAGCTTCTTTTACTAAATTATTAAAAATACTTTTCTTATCTTTATTATTACAATTATACTTGCTATCTTCAATATAATGTGGTGTAATAAGCATCTCTGTAACACCAGCTGCTTGCGCCTTTTTTAATATTTCAAGACTTTCTTTTAAACTCTTAGAACCATCATCAATTCCATATAACAAATGTGAATGCAAATCTTTCATTATTTCTTACCTTTTTTCTTTTTCTCTTTTTTATCATCGTTGAAATAGTCATTATAATAATAACCGTATTGCTCATTTTTATTAGACCAAGATTTATTTAAAATAACACCAGCAATACTTGCTTTTACTTGTTCAAATTGTTTCTTAGTTCTCTCTAAATTCTCAAACTTAGTCTTTTTAGCAGACACAACTACTAAATTAACATCACTAAATTGCGTTAAAACTAAAGCATCACTAAGTCCTAAAACTGGTGGACAATCAAGAATAATAACATCATAAATTCTTTTTAAACGAGCTATAAGTCTCTTATTATTATCACTTGACAAAAGTTCTACCGGATTTGGTGGTGTTGGTCCTGTAGGTAACAAATGAACTCCTTTAACATTTGTTCTTGAAATATAATTAGCAAAATCAATACCTTCTTCAAAATTCAAAATTAAATTTGAATAACCACCACTACTTACATTCATAACCTCAAATATTTCATGTTGTCTACCTCTACGTAAATCGCAATCAATTATTAAAACACGTTTATCTGCTTGAGCATAAGCAACTGCTAAATTAGCTGAAATAAAGCTCTTACCATCACCAGCTTCAGGAGATGTATTTAATATTACCTTAATTTCTTTATCAATAGAAGAAAACGCTAAGTTGGTACGTATACTCTTTATTGCTTCACTAAAAATACTTTTCGGATTTTTACTAATAATTAAATCTGATGAATTTCCCATAGCCACTACTCCTTTTCTTCTCTAGGTACAATACCAAGTACTGTTAATCCTAACTTATCTTCTATTTCTGTATTTGTTTTAATTGTAGTATCAAAATAGAACATTACAAATGTAATACCTAAACCAATTACTAAACCAATAGCTAAATAAATTACATTATCTTTAACATAATTAACATTAAAAGGTGCTGAAGAACTTTGAGCTTTATCAAGAACACTAATATTATTTAAACTATACAAATCTTTTATTTCAGCCATAAATACTTCAGCAACTTCATCCGCAATATTTTTAGCATCTTCACTATTCGGATTATTTACTGTAATTTTTATAATATCAGTATTAGTAACTGAACTAACTTCTACATTTGCTGAAAGTGTCGCTACTGATTCATTTATTCCTAAATTATCAATAACCTTATTCAAAACTTTTCTACTTTTAACAATTTCACTATAAGTTCCAATCAAATTTCTATTTAAATTTAAATCTGTTTGACTAACTGCTGAACCACTTTTTTCACTTACTAAAACTATCGTCGTTGTACTTTGATACATTGGTACTCTTGTAAATATTGTAAAAGCATTACCAATTGTAATTACAAGAAAAACTAGTAATATAATTAATCCTATTTTCGATTTAAAATACATCCATAATTCTTTTAAATTAATCTCTTCCATAACCACATTCCCTTTCATTAGGTCATATTATATCACAAAACTTTGAAAAAATTAGTAAAAAATACTATTTATTCAAATAATTATCATATAACCTTATTCTTTTCTTAATATCCTCTTTTCCTAAAATTTTCATTATTGAAAATAAATCAGGTGATTTATCTCTTCCTGTAACAATTACTCTTATAGCCTCACAAATATCACCTACATGACCTTTGTACATCTCAGGATTATTTTTATAATCCTTAGGACTACTAGCATAACCATTTTCTCTTGCAAAATCTTTTATCTTACTAAACCATTCATCATTAGAAACATCTAAATCTAAATAATTATCTATATAATCTGTTACTAACTTAACATCATATTGTTTATTGCCATCATATTTACTATAATTTTCTTTTTTAAATATACTATCAATAGCGTAAGAGAATTCTTCTTTAACATCACTATACTTACTTATATCTTTACGAGGTCTACTACTATCTTTTTCTATACTTAAAAATTTAATCATTAAATCTTTATTCTCTACTAACAATTTATGATATTCTTTATCAAATTTTTCCGTATATTTTAAAGTTTCTTCATAAACTTCTTCACCACTTTTACGTGAAAAATAAGTCTTACAAATATTATTTAATTTAGCCTCATCAAAAGATGTTCCTCCAATAGCTTGTTTATCAAAACTAAATGTAAAATCTTCTATACTTTTATCTTGATTATTCAAATACCACTCTTCAAAATTAGTATTTGTAATTGTTGCTAGATAAAGATGTAATGCTTCAATAGGAATACCCTCTTCTTCATAATACTTTGCACCGGCCCATAAATCCTTTCTCTTGGAAAGTTTTCTAATTGTACCCGTTTCACTATCTTTAATAGTAATTGGAGCTATATGAGCATATTCTGGCCTTTTAAAGCCTAATATTTCAAATAATTGAATATGAAGAGGTAAACTAGATACCCATTCATCACCTCTAATAACATGTGTTGTATGCATTAAATGATCATCTATTACATGAGCTAAATGATATGTAGGTGTTCCATCTTTTTTTAATAATACAACATCCATATCATATTCCGGAAATTTGATTTTTCCTTTAATACAATCAACCATTTCTACTTCTTTTTTACTATTACCTGGTGATTTAAGTCTAATAACATATTCTTCACCATTAGCTAACTTTTCTTTTATTTCTTCTAAAGATAAATCTCTATCTACAGCATAATGTCCATATATTCCTATTTTTACTTTACTTATTTCTTGTTCTTCTCTAATAGCAGCTAACTCTTCTTCTGTCATAAAACAAGGATAAGCATAACCCTTAATAATTAAATCTTTAACGTAAGTCTGATATATTTCTGTTCTTTCACTCTGTAAGTATGGACCATATTCTCCTCCATAAGAATAACCTTCATTTGGTAATATATTAAATCCTTTTAAAACTCCTGTAATATTCTCAATACCACCGTCAACAGCTCTTTTTTGATCTGTATCTTCTATTCTTAAAAAGAACTTACCTCCACTTTGTCTAGCATAAACCATATCACAAAATGCTGAAAACAAATTACCAAGATGCACACTTCCTGTAGGACTAGGTCCATATCTAGTAACCATTGCTCCATCTTTCAAATCACGTTCTGGATATAATTTTTCATAATAATCTCTATCGTGTTTAATATCAGGAAACAATATTTCTGCTAACATTTCTCTTTCTTTTACATCCATTCTCTCACCCTCTTATGTAAAATTAAGACAAAAAATAGTAAGAATAATATTATTCAAACTATCGAACCCTAAAATAATGGTTGCCCTAGTTAGATTCGAACTAACGCATAATGCTGTCAGAGAGCACTGCCTTACCACTTGGCTATAGGGCAATATAAATACATTCACACCTATTCTACCTTAAATTATCAAAAAAAGAAAGCTTTATTTTCACATTTTCTCCACATTTTACAACCTTTTTTATTGAATAATAAATAAACTTATGTTAAAATAATACACCTAATAAAGCATTACTACTCAAAAAGGAGTTTTTTTATGAAATTTACTGATGAACAAGTTCAAGTCTTTAATTTATATGGATATCATATCACTTCCATTGAAAAACTAGCTAGTATTAAAAAACAAGGTCTTCTTCCTCAATGTGGTAAAAGATGTCAACAAGTCGGTGATATTATAAATGCTATTTATTTCTTCCCTGCTCTTTCCCTAGTAGAAGATTGGGTAAGTGTTCTTTATAATAAAAAAGATATCCCCTATTTAAATCTTTTACGTTTTAGCTTAAAAGATATTGATTTTTATATTCAATCAAGTGAATGTGGTGATTGTTACACTTTAGAGTCTATACCACCTACTAAAATTGAAATTTTAAAACAATATAATTCATTAACTAATTCTATGTTTTTACTAAATAACCTTTTAGTTCAAGGTACTAATAACCTTACTTGGCAAAATCTAAATAATAATAAAATATATACTAAAACCAAATAAAAAAATAGTTATTTTTAAAATTATTATTAATAAATTATTTTATTGAAAAAGCTCACAAAAAAACGTTGAACTATCAACGTTAACTTTCATATGGTAGCGACGGAGGGGGTCGAACCCACGACCTTCCGGGTATGAACCGGACGCTCTAGCCAACTGAGCTACATCGCCATTTCCAAGTTGCATTTTGATTATATCAAATTATTCTTTTAAAAACAATACTTTTTTTATTTTTTTCTACTAATATCCTAAAAGTTTTCTCATTA
>CANQSQ010000002.1 GCA_947626565.1 uncultured Bacilli bacterium | reverse complement strand
GGCGATATAGGACTCGAACCTGTGACCCCCTGCTTGTAAGGCAGGTGCTCTAACCAACTGAGCTAATCGCCCAAAATCAAATCAGTTGACAGTACTAAATATACCAAATTATAATAAATTAGTCAATAAAAAAAGCTTTTTTTTTTCAATTTTTTGCATTTTCTTTATTAATTTCTTCCATCTTCTCTAAAATCCAAACATTTAATTGTTTTTTCAAATTAGTAAATCCACTCTTTGTTTCTACAATTTTAGTTCTTTTTTTCTTTGTAATTCGATAATCAAAATCTTTAACACTTAATTTCAAAAGTCGTTTTTTCTCATCTATATCTAATATTCTTGCTTTAATAGTTTCTCCAACAGTAGCATAATCATTAACATTCTTTACAAATGTATTAGAAATTTCCGATATATGGATAAGTCCACTAAAACCATCTTCTGTATTAATAAAAATTCCATACTTTTCAATTCCCGTTACTACTACGGTTATAATGTCACCTTTTTTATAATTCATCACATACACCCTCTTCGCTAATTATATCATTAAATAAATTGAATAACAAGAAATTTAATGTTATAATAACCATGGTGATTAGAATGACTGATAATGACATTGAATTAAAAATCCGTGCTTTAATTGACAAATTACGCCCTTTCTTAATAAATGATGGTGGCAATCTAGAATTTGTCAAATATGAAAATAACATCGTTTACGTAAGACTTACAGGTGCCTGCAAAGACTGTGCTATGATTGATATTACTTTAAAAGATGGCATAGAAGAATTTATTGTCAACGAAATACCTGAAGTTAAAGAAGTTGTCAACGTAGATGATTAAAGAAAATGAATATAAGGTAAATCCTTCTTTTGATTTAAACTATCAAAAATAATTTTTAAATAATTTTCATATTCTGTAGTCCTTATGACTACTTTTTTTATTATTTCTTCATCTTCTTCTCCGCTAACTACCTTATCATATAAATCAAAATAATGACTTGGATACAACATTCTTGCTAATAATCTAATCCTACTTTCTTTGTCTAAATTTAAAGACCTTAAAAATTTTTTTATGTCATCTTCTTTATATTGATCATTTAAAAATAAATATTTTAAATATCCAGCAATATCCCTCTCTTTTACATCAATAGTTACATTAAGAGGATTAAAAAAATCTTTCTTATTAATTCTTTTATGTACTAAATAATTAACATTATCTTGTTTTTTTATATTATATTTTAAATAAGCAATGGCTACCTCTAACAAGCCAATATAATAATCAACACTTTCATCAATACTTTTATATTTACCACTTATATGCATCATCTGATATTCAATAAAATCTCCCTTTTCCATCCATAAATCAATCCAACTCTTCCTTATCTCATCCGTTTGAACCTTAGGAGGATTTAATAATTTTTCTTCAAATTTATTATGTTCTTTTATCTGTAACAACACATAATACGCATCTTTATATTTAGTAAAAATAGACTTTTCTTTATTAATTACAAAAGTAAAATAATCTTTATTATTTTTAGTTAAATTATACTGTTTTTCTACTTCTTTAGCGTCTTCCACTTTCTGAAATAAATACATTTCTTCTTTATCTTTTACCAAGGCATTATTTTTTACAATTGTAATTGAAATATCATTTAAATTATAATTGTATAATATCGTATTTTTCATATATAATCACTACTAAATTATATGGTCTATCAAGTGCTTTTTTGCCAAAAAAAGTAAAACTCTTTTCAAGTTTTACTTTGTTCTAATAGAATCAGGTTTTGCTTCTGGTTGAATCATCTTTAACATCTCTTCAATCAATTCTTCATTAGACTCAGCCTTTTTCCTATCTTCTTCAGCAGCTCGACGATTAAAGCCTAAGTCCTCATTTAAAGCACTCTCATAATCACGTAATTTATTAAGAGCGTTTTCTTTTGCTTTTTCAGACTCAAGTTTTCTAAGTCTTGCTTCCTCTGCTAAACGCTTAGATTCATCTTGTTTTTCTTTTAATTTCTTTACTCTATTCAATAAAGCCTGGATATCATCTTTTGTTCCTGCTCTATCTATTGCTTCTGTTAAATTCTTTACTGAATCTTCATCATAATTAAAGTGTGTAGATTCTTCCATTTCTTCTTCTGAAGTAGTTTCATTTTCTGCTTCCTCTTCAACGCTTTCCTCGTTCATATCATCTTCTTGAACTTCAGCTACTTCCTCAACATTTTCCTCGTTCATATCATCTTCTTGAACTTCAGCTGCTTCTTCAACATTTTCCTCGTTCATATCATCTTCTTGAACTTCAGCTACTTCCTCAACATTTTCCTCGTTCACATTATCCTCTTGAACTTCAGCTGCTTCTTCAACTTCTTCCTCATTCATATTATCTTCTCGAGTCTCTACAACTTCATCATTATTAGCTTCTTCAACAACCTCTTCAACTTCATTATTTTCTGGTTGTTCTAAAGCTACTTCTTCTGGAACCTCATCAATATTTTCCTCTATAGCTTCTTCACCATCTCCAACTTCAGGTGAATCAACTGGTCTAAATACATCTTTTGGATTTATTTTAGGAATGTTATTTTTAAATTCATTAATCTTTGTTATCCTGAAATCTTCATCAATATCTTCACGTCTTAAACGATAAGTGCCATCATCTCTTACATAAGTATTATCTTTAGGATTAACATATTTTTCAATCTTAGCTGAAGTAGCGCCATTCTTAGAAATTTTAACATCTCTCATTGCATCTTCAACAGCTCTTTTTATTTCTTCTCTATCGATATCTTCCATTTGTGTAGTATTATGTTCATCATTTTGAGGTGCTTCTGGTTCTGCATTTTCAATTTTCTCTACATCTTTGTTTTCCTCTTGCTTCTTATAATTTTCTTCCTGTTTAGAGAATTCTTTATCTAAAACTTCTCTAACTTCTCTTTCTGGAACAACAATGATATCATCACGAACATTTTTATCATTATCATCAACCGGTTCTTTTACTTCTTCTTTAGCGACTTCTTCTTTTTCATTATCTACTATTTTTTTAACTTCATCAGCTAATTTCTTTTCTTCATCTTCCATTACCTGATCAATATTTTCATCTTTATTTTCTACTTCTTTTTCCGTATCTGGAGTTTCTTTTTCTGTATTAGTAGTTGTAAACAACTCATCTTTAACTTCATCAGGAACTGAATAAGCATTATTAGAATTAAATACTAGATTATTCATCATATTATTCTTTAACTTAATAGCTCTACTTTCTACGTAATCAATAGAAACAGGAATATTATGAAGAATACTCAATTTTTCTTCAATTTTAGCAACTGCTCTAGCTTTCTTCATAATCTTCTTTTCCATAGTCTCTGAAGAAGTTGCCGTTGAAAACTCCATATTTTTAAATTCATTAGTCGCTTTTTCCATTTTTCTTTGATAATGTCCAATTCTAAACTTATTCCAAAAACCAGTTATTCTGCGAAAAGTTTCACTTTTAAATCTAATACTTCTAAGATTTTTTGGACTGTTTACTACTCCATAGTCTCTATCAACTAAATCATATGTACCATTTGGCATATTAAAACCTCCAATCACTTATCTATTCTGCTTTTGATAATTCACGTAAAACGTCTTTTACTCTATTCCATTCTTCTTCGTCTTCAATTCCTACCAATTTTGCTTCGCCTGAAGAACGATCCACATGTGAAACATATACTGTTACATTATCATTCTCATCTTTCTCATTTTTTGTATATATAACATATTCTCTTTTATTATCTTTAAATTCAAATGCTAAAATGACTTCAACCTCTTCAACAGAGCCATCATCCGCAACAATAGACATCATTTTCTTTTCTACTTCTTGATTTTCCATACAAAAAATCCTCCCTTTTTACTATTCATATAATATCATTTTATCATATTTTAAGATAAATACAAGACATTATTTAACTTTTTTAATCAAGAAAGTTTTAGCTCCAAAGCTACAATAATCCTTCTTATATTCACTTAAAAACTTGATATCATTAATCTTCTTAGCATTTTTATTTTTAGAATCATAAAAACCTTTTAGACGTAATTTGTCATAAGCATAATCACCAAAAACATAGTCATAAGGTTCAAAATAATCAGTCATCTTAGAACATAATTCATCTTTATCTAAACAATTTTGTTCATTTTCCATAATTTCATATTCAACATCATTTATATTTAAAGTCTTCATAATCCACCAGCCTTTAACCTATTATATCATTTATTTAATAGGAATAGTTGCATTATTTGACAAATTATCAAAACTACCATAATAAGTAGGAATATTTCCCTGTATTATTTCTACTGAAATAGGTATTTCTACTTTTATTTTTTGTTGTTTAGATGAAATAGGCATAGTCGACTGTTCAAATATTTCTGTACTTATATATGCTTCCACTACCAAATTATTAATCCCATAATTATTTATTTTAGTTCTAAAATTACTACTTATCTGTCCTATAAAACTCATTCTAATAGGTATATTAGGACCTATATTACCAAATAAAACTGAATTTCTTATTGACCCAAAAGGTACTTCATAAACAACTCCCTTTTTTATCTTCTTAAAACTACCCCTTTTTAAATTACTTGATATGTACAAATCAGTCGTCTTTCCCTCTTCAAAAGCCATAAGTTTTTTGTGAATATCTTTATTAATTAAATTCAAAAGCTTATTTACTTCCTTAGTGTTATAAGATATATATTTAATTTCCGCATTTTTATCTTTTACAATATCTAACATATCTTTCGCAAAGTTATTACTAACTAACTCATTTATTGAAGATGTAACAATATTACTAACGATTCTTTCAGCTTCTATTTGAATATAGTTTTGTAACATTGGTCCAATTTTTAAATCTATAATCCATAAAAATAGCAAGGAAGAAAAAACTGTTAATAAGCATAAAATAACTATTTTATCCTTTAATTTTAAACAGTTCCTTTTTTGACCAATATGACATCCTCTCCAATTTTAGTTATATCATTCCAGTATATTTTTACATCACTTTCTCTGTTTAAAGAAAAGAAATTTTTATTTTGTTCAATTATAAAACACTCTATATTACCATTTTCCAAAACGTTAGCATCTATGATATTACCCATATTTTTACCATCTTCTACATCAACTATCTTTTTAGTTTGTAAATCTGATAATCTCATATAACACCTTCTTATTAAATATTATTCTAAATTACTTTTTTAATTCCTATTTCAAAGTCTTTTTTAATTGCTTAATGGCACTTTTTTCTAATCTTGACACTTGAGCTTGACTAATATCTAATTCTTTCGCAATCTCTGTTTGCGTTTTTCCTACTACAAAACGTTCATCTAAAATTAATTTTTCTCTTTTATTTAAATCATCAATAGCATTTTCTAACGCTAATCTATTAGAAAAATCATTAGAATTAGCTTTTTTATCTTCGATTTGATCATACAAATAAATTGTATCACCACCATCATTATAAATGGCCTCATACATACTAACTGGTTCTCTTAAAGATTCCATAGCATTTATAATATCAAATGGTTCTAATTCCAGTTTTGTAGCTAAGTATTCCACTGACGGTTCATAACCATGTTCACTAACAAATTCTTCTTTCAGTTTAAGGGTTTTATACGCAATATCTTTTACCGAACGACTAACCCTTATAATACTATTATCTCTAATATATCTTTTTATTTCTCCTAATATCATCGGTACTGCATAAGTTGAAAATTTCACATTAAAAGATAAATCAAAATTGTCAATGGCTTTTAATAAACCAATACACCCTATCTGAAACAAATCATCCATATTATCATACTTATTATTAAATCTCTTTAAAATAGCTAAAACTAGTTTTAAATTACCCTGAGCTAATAATTCTCTCGCAAAGCTATCACCTTCCTGCATTCTCTTAAACAATAAAACCATTTCCTCGTTACTTAAAACATCTAAATCATTAGTATTAATTCCACTAATTTCTACTTTATATTTTGCCATAAAAAAACTTTCCTCCTCACTCATATAGTGATAGAAAGTTCTTATTTTTATTCATCTATTCCCTTAATCTCGTTCTAAATAGTCACTACCTTTATGTTTAACATCATCTGGTTCTTCTTTCAATAAATCATTATAATCCTGTTGCCTCAATGCCTCATATATAACAATCGCTACACTATTAGAAACATTTAATGCTCGTACATTATTAGTCATTGGTATACGCATACAATGATACAAATCTTTTTTCAATATTTCTTTTGGAATTCCTGTTGACTCTTTACCAAAAATAAAATATAAATTTTCTTTATTTTTATTACTATAATCAAAACTAGTATGTGGTTTATGTCCATATCTTGTAAAGTAATAATAAATTCCTGGATTCTTACTAGTAAAATCCTCCCAATTTTCATATACTTCATATACTAATTTATCAATATAATTAACACCACTTCTTTTTAAATGGGCATCATCTAATTTAAATCCTAAAGGTTTAATTAAATGTAACTTAGTATCTGTCGCTACACAGGTTCTCATAATATTACCTGTATTTTGTGGTATTTCTGGTTCAAATAACACTATATTATTCATAATTTCCTCCTGATAAGAAAAAGGAGATTACTCTCCCTCTCCAATATGATTTAATTCAATAAATTGTTCTGTTTTCTTAATAGTTAATTTCTTCTCTTTACTTCCTTGTAAAATATTTCTAACAACTCCATCTTCAAACATCACAATAGCTGGATAATTTACTGCTAACTTACTTTTATAATGATATTTCTCATTAAAACTTTGAACAAACTCCTCTTGATCAATATCACTTAAATTTAAATAAACAAATTCTTCCTGTAAATTTTTCTTTTCAATTAACTTTTTAAAATCCTTTTCATAATTTCGACAAATCATATCACTAGATGTACACATATAAACTAATATCGTAGGATTTTCCATTATAAAATGTTCTAATTCTTCATTATTAATTTCTGAAATAACCCCTCTAATAACAGGCGTTTCTTTCTGATATTCATCATAAACACGATATAATTTACATAGATAAAGAGTAATACCGATACCTAAAGCAAATAAAAGTAATAATAAAATATAATTTTTAAATTTCTTCTTTTCCATAGCCTTTTTACTCATAAATCCACTTCCTATTAATTTCATTTTATCACACTTTACTAATTTTTTATAGTCAAAAATCATCTAAATTTTGCAATTACATTTTTTACTGTCTTCTCATCTTCATCAAAAAATATTAACCTAATACTAGCATATTTCTTTAAAACTTCTAAATTTTTTAATTCCTTTTTTTCAAAATTAATTACATGTGTATTTACACCATCAAAGTAAACTGGAAAACTTCTTTTACTACCATCTATCAAAGTATATGTCATATCATTTTCCTTTATGTTTAAAATATTACCCTTAATAATCATATTTTCAACTGGCCCATACCCAATTATTTCAATATTAGGATAACTCTTAAATACTTTTACATACGTATTTATAAAATTAATAATCTCATCTTCAGTTAATTCTACCGATAAAGTTACGGGATTAACTCCCATCTTATACAAATAATAAGCCGTATAAATATTACTTACATTAAGTCCATAATCTCCTACATTGTCAAAGGTATCATTAACTTCAAAATATTCACTAATCAAATTTTTTCGTTCTACAAATTCATTAATTATTAATCTATTTCTCGGTATATGAAAATAAATATTATCAAAACTACGAAAATCATTATACAATTTCTGTTTTTCTACATAGATTCTTTCTACATTTAATCTATTGCAAGCTTCTAATTGTTCTAATGTTCCAACACTACAAGTAATAGTTGGTTCTGATTTTATATTAGGAGGTTGTAAACTTACTTCTAATGAATTAAATGGTTTCGCAACTTTTATTCTAACTTCTACTAATTTTTCTACCAATATTCTTCTTATTTCATTTATTTCTTTTATATTTATAAAAATATTATCATCACATTCTACTACCGTTGCTTTACTTTCAAAAGGAGTATTTCCTAATTTTTCTAGTTGTTCTCTTATTTTAAACTGGTCAACTACCGCATTTATAGCAACTTCTACCGGTGAACCACTAACTTTTACCGAATTTACGCCATCATTCATCGTTACTGTAAAAGGTTGTCCTATTCTAGTAACCGCTTCTATACGAATAGGAACTTTTCTTTTTGGTAACACCCTCAATTCATTCATTAGTTTATAATCAAGTGTCTTACAAACAATATCATTTTCTTTTAAATCAATTTTATTATCTACATAACAAATATCATCAGCTGAATTTATATATTTACCTTGTTCATCATACAAATAATTTACTATAAAACCTTTTCCACTTTTTAAAAATCTAATTCCATCTTGTTGATTCAAAACTCTATCTAGTTTAATTTTTATCTTTTGTGGTGTAACACTAATAACTTTACCAATTTCTAAGCCAATATGATTTGGACTTTCTATATTCATAATTTCTTCATCGCTAGCATTAAAAAGTCTACCTACTGTAAATTCCCGATTATAAAGTGTTTTTAACTCATTAGTTTTCTCTTCTAAGTCAAAAACATTGCCATAATTATCTATCAAATTACGATAATATCTTGTAATAAAGCCTACATATTCTGGACTTTTCATCCTACCTTCTATCTTAAAACTATAAATTCCACTATCTAATAATTCTTTAAATCTACTAGCTGTATTTAATTCTTTAGTACTCAATAAATACTTATTTTCCACTATCATTCTTTCGCCACGTTTTAAAGAATAAAGCATTCTACAACTTCCAGCACATTCTCCTCTATTACCACTTCTACCACCTATCATACTACTTAGAAGACAACATCCTGAATAAGAAATACATAATGCCCCATGAATAAATACTTCTTTTTCAATTGGTACTTTAATACTTTCAATTTCCGCTAAACTTAACTCTCGAGAAAAAACAATTCTTTTAACTCCTAACTTGTAAAATAACTCTGCTGTTTCTTTAGCCGATGTATTAGCTTGTGTCGAAGCATGAATATCCAAATCTGGGTATTTTTCTCTTACTAAACAAATCATTCCAAAGTCCTGAATAAGTAAAGCATCTACCCCATTCTTATATAAAAATTCCACCTGTCCTAAAAACATACCTACTTCATTATCTTTTACTAAAGTATTCATCGTAACATATATTTTTACTCCATAAAGATGACATAAATTTATAGCCTTAATAATTTCTTTATTTGTAAAATTTTCCGCAAATTTCCTAGCTCCAAAACTTTTACATGCTAAATAGACCGCATCAGCTCCGTTCGCAACAGCTTCCTCTAAACTAGCCATATCTCCAGCCGGGCAAAGCAATTCATGTTTCATTAAAATCACCCCTATATACTACTTATTTTACCATATAATAATAGCTTTAGTATACTCTAAATTCTCTTCTCTAAATTATTTATTTCTTGTTGTAAAGCACTCACCATTTTTTTAAGCATAGCTATTTCCGAATTTTGCTTACTATCATCATTATTATTTTCATTATTATTACTAGTAGTAAAATTATTTTTTTTATTAAAGTTTAATCCTCTAGTATTATTTATATTTCCTCTTTCCTGCTGTACTTGCTGATAAAAGGCATTTGTAGACAAGACCTGAGCTGTCAACATTAACCAGTTACCTAACGCATTTTGTTCATTAGCCGTCATATCATCAATCAACAAGTATCCAACAACAACAGCACTACCTGAAAATAGTTGGGGTCGTACATTTGGAATACCCAATTCACATCACCTATAAAATTATATTAATTACTTTCTTAGAATATATTTTAATATGAATAAAATTGATGAAAGATTATTCCAAATCAAAACCGAAAATATTATCTGGATTATATGTCTTATTTTAATTGGTCTATCCATTTACGCTAACTCATTTGAAGCTAAATATTTTACGGAAAATGACTATCAAGCTAAAGAAAAATACCGGTCTCTTTTAATTTTTATTTTTACCATTGCTTTTATCATTTATCTTTATTATTTCTATGATAGTTTAACTAGTTATCAAGAAGCTCTTTTAGAACATAATTATCAAACTACTAAACTAGCTTTTTATAATTTACTAGCTTCTATTTTAATTGCTGTTGCGGGCGCTATTTTATTATATATTGCTCTTATTGATGATGATTTAAATACAGAAATTTCTTTCACATAAAAAGTGTAATATTACTATTACACCTCTTAATAATTTTCAGCTTTTAATTCCATAAAACTTTGTGGATGTTTACATACTGGGCATACTTCCAAAGCATCTTTACCTGTATAAACATGTCCACAATTACGACATACCCAAATCTTTTCTCCATCTTTATGAAATACTCTATCATCTTTAATATTTTGAAGTAATTGTAAATATCTTTTTTCATGTTCTTTTTCAATTGCTCCAACTTGTTCAAATAAATAAGCTATACGAGTAAATCCTTCTTCTTTAGCTGTTTCAGCAAACTCTTTATACATTTCAGTCCATTCATAGTTTTCACCATTAGCGGCATCTTGTAAATTTTCTTCTGTTGTTGGAATTTCTCCTCCATGTAATTCTTTAAACCAAAGTTTAGCATGTTCCTTTTCATTTTCAGCTGTTTCTAAAAATATTGCTGCTAATTGTTCATAGCCATCTTTTTTAGCTTTGCTAGCATAATAAGTATACTTATTTCTAGCTTGACTTTCTCCTGCAAATGCAGTCATTAAATTTTGTTCTGTTTTACTTCCTTTTAATTCCATAAATATTCCTTCCTTTCTTATATTAAGGAGCTTCTTCTCCTAATATGTCACTCCTATCTACATATTTAGTATGTAAAAGTTCTAAACTTTTCTTACTAAGTGGTTCTCCTAAATAGCTTTTATATAAATCAATTATATCTTGATTTTGATAGCAACTTCTTATTTTTAAATCACTATCTTCTTCATACAATAAAGCTATTCTTTTCTCAGCTGTTTCTTGTTGTTTTGAAACAACTCCTAATGGTTGGCCACCACCTCCAACACATCCACCAGGACAATTCATTACTTCAATAAAATCATAATGTACTTCATTATTTTCTATTTTCTGTAATACGTCCTCAATATTTACTATACCATGAATTATTAATAAATTCAATTCATAATCTTCTATCTTTATTGTGGCTTCTTTAACGTTTTTATAACCTCTTACTTCTTTAAACCTTAACAAATTTTTATCCGGATCTTTACCTGTAATTAAATGATATAAATTTCTAATACAAGCTTCCATTACGCCACCAGAATTACCAAAAATAACTCCTCCGCCACTACCTCTACGCATAATCGAATCAAATTCTGCTTCTTCTAAATTAGCAAAGTCTAATTCCTTTTCGCGAATCATCATCGCTAACTCACTAGTTGTTACTACAAAATCCGTATCTCGATTATTTGGTAATGTAATTTCATACTTTTTAGACGTACATGGCGTTATGGCTACTGCTACTATATTTTCTTTAGGAATTTCCAACATTTCACTAAAATAACTTTTTATAATAGCTCCTTGCATACTAATAGGACTTTTGCAAGTTGACAAATTATTAATCAAATTAGGATGATATATCTCTAAATATCTTACCCAAGCTGGACAGCAACTGGTAAATTGCGGTAAATTTTCCTTTTTCTTTAATCTTTCCAATAACTCACTAGCTTCTTCCATAATAGTTAAATCTGCTCCAAAAGTTGTATCTAATACGTAATCAAAACCTAATTCTTTCAAAGCCTTTACCATTTTTCCTTCAACATTACCCTCTACTCCAAACTCTTCACCTAAAGCCACTCTAACAGCTGGAGCCGTAAAAGCTACCATTACTTTTTCAGTATCATTTAAATAATCACTTATCTTTTTATAACTATAATTTACCGTCAATGACGCTACTGGACAATTTAACACACATTGTCCACAATATAAACACACAGCTTCTTTAGCCTTAAGTAAATCATACTTAACTCCTACTTGGTTTTGACAAATGAATTTACATCTGCCACACTTTATACAACGTTCTTCAATTCTTCTTATTCCCGGATTGTCCTTTGCCACTAAAACAGGTGTTTTAAGATTTTCTGTTACTTCTTCCAACACAGAACCACAAATACTACATCTGCCACTATTTTCATATTCTTTTTCACAAACAACACATTTATACTTCATAAATCATACCTCTATTATCAGTATAATTATACAAATTATTATTTTTCTATGCAAGAAAAATAACCTTTTTTTCTTATCTTCATAAAATATTATAGGTGATATTCATGAAAAATAAACATTCCTTTTTCTGTCGTTGTAATTTCTGCCGTCAAAAAAGAAGAAGTAGTGTCTTCTTCTTAACCGGTGTAGTCATTTCTATTATTATTGTTTTTTATCAATTACTCTTACTTCTCTTTATTACTACTAGACTCAATGCTTTTATTCTCTTTTTTGAATTTTTATTTATTTTCTTCCTGATATTCTTTATTTTCTTCTGATATAAATTTTCCTACTTTACTAAGGTAAATAACCAAATTTTTAACTTTAACTGTATTAATATAATTATCATCTTTAAACTCAATTTTTTCCGGTAATGCTAACAAAGCTAAAAACAAATTTTCTTCATCCGTTGAAAAAGGATATTTAGACTGATATAAATCATATAATGACTTCATATCTAACTCTAAATAATTTTGTTTAAAAAAATTTAAGAAATCATAAACTACTATTCCTCTCTCAGCTTTACTCCAATTTATAAAATAATTATCTTCGCCTTCCAAAAACTGATCTAATTTCAAATTATTTACTAATAAAACAAATCTTTCTTTTTTTAATTTTTCTTTTTCTTTATACCATTCATCTATCTTTTCTTTAGCAAAACTTAATAAATTATAAATCATACTAATATTTCTTATTAACAAATATTCCGCTGGAGCCATATAAACATTTGCTTCAATATAATCTTGTAAATCTAAATAATATTTATAAAGATAATCTATCCGTTCTAAAGTTGTTTCATATATTTTTTTAATTTCATCTAAATTTATTTCTTCATACGTCGTTGTTTTTATATGTAACATACTAAGTGCATATATTAAATCAACGGCTTTTACGGCTGGTATAACCATCTTTTCTTCTACAAAAGGATAAACTTCATATGGTTCATTATATTTATTAACTAATGGTAAATAATTATAATATTTCTTTAGACTCAAATAATCATGTATTTCTTTAATATTATTTTTTCGTCTCTTTACCACAAATTTACCATTACTAGTATCTAATATACAACACTTACCCTTATAACTTATATTATTAACTCTTATATCTTTATCATTAAAAATATTCTTAATCATTTACTAAAGTGGGAATTATTATTTTGGTTCCTACTGTCAAAGAACTTAAATCATTATATTTTTCTAATTCTTCTTTCGTTGTTTTATACTTATCAATAATAGTATTAATAGTTTCTTCTTCTCTTAATATATAAACTGAATATGACGCAAATGTCTCTTCTTTTTCAGACAAAGATGAAAACAAGGAAGAAATATTATTATCTTTTTCTTCTATTACTTCTACCTCTTCTTTTTCTTTTTGCCAACTTTCTTCTTCTACTTCTTCTGTTTCTCTTTCTTTTTCTTTATTCAAATCTTTAGCATCTAACTTAATTTCTTGGACCTCTTCTTCTATCTTTTTTTCTTCTTCTTTATGTGGAATTTCCTTTTCTTCTTCTTTTTTCATATCACCATCACATTCCCTTTCTTCTCTTTCTTGATTTTCTATTTTCTCCAAAACTAAATTAGCATCTTCTATTTCCCTTTTTCTATCTTCCTGAACTTCTTCTTTTACAACTTCTGTTTCAATTTCTTCTACTCCTTCTATTTTTAATTCAATATTACAAACCATTACATCTTCATTTTCAATACGATAATAAAAATCAACAATATCTATTTTTGCCGTATCTAAATCTAATTTTTCCGTAAGAGCAATCTCCGTTGGTATTTTATAATTAAAATCTTCTTCTAATCTTGATGCCTCTGTTAATTTATATTTGCCCTTTACAAAAAAATCTCCTTCGACATTACTTCCATCTACAAATCTTAAATTATGCTCTAAATCAATAGCTGTTATTTCTCCTATCATTGTAGGAAATGTTATTTTTTTCTCAAAAGTTACTGTTTTTTTCATTTTAGCCTCCTGCTTTATCATATGAAAAAAAAGAAGCTCTTATGCCTCCTTTAAACCTTTCTTAACTTTTCTTTAGTTTTCTTTACATATTGTTTTGTCTTTGCATCAAATAATTTACTTTTCTTCGCAATTATATCACATTTATCTAGGGAAAATTTAACTAAGTCTTCATCATAAAGTTCAGGAACTGCCTGAACAAAATAATTAGTTGAAGCTAAGAAAAACATATTATTGGCTAAATGACTAGCCTCTTCATCATCAAGCAAAGCCATAATTATATCCATATCCGCTATCATGGAGTCTGTCAACATTTCAACTGATTTAAATTTTTGTCCTCGCCATTGATTTTGTTTATCAATATAATTAACAGCATCAACAAGTTGTTCTTCAAACGAATCATTTTTTAACATATTAAGCCGACAAATTATACTATTTATTTGCTGAATTAATTCTTTATCAGTAATAGTAAACCTTTTAGCTGCTAAAAAAGATTCAATATCATCTATAAAAATCGGAATAAATTTCAAGAAATCTTCATCATCGTCTAATAAATATCCTAAACCTAAAATAAAATCCTTAAAACTATCTTCATCTGCATAACACTCTAATAAATCACTAACTTCATAAGTTAATAATTTTTCTTTAATATCTAAAGTTTGAATAAAACGTATTATTTTTTTATCTTCCTCTGTCAATGGACATTTTTCTTCCATCATCATCACCTATGCTTTCATCTGAAATACTTCTTTTGTTGTTTTCATATATTTTTTTAACCCTCTATTTTTAAACAAGGTTTTCTTATCAATTTTATCAAATCTATTCAAAGTAATATTTCTAATATTTTCATCTTGATATATTTCAGGAATCATTTCTAAAAAATAATTTGTAGTTGCTAAAAACAAATCATCAAATTCAAAAGAATCTAAATCACCTTTTAACAAATCTTCTAATATTACAGCGTCATATGACATTGCTCCTAAAAATTGTTTCATATCTGCAAAACTAAGTCTTCTAATACTATCTTGATATTCAACATAATTTAAAGCTAAAGATGTCTTAACAACATCAGAACGAAATTTTTCTAAATTAAGTTTTACAATGATTTCATTTTTTAAAGCTATTATTTCTTTATCCTTAAAAAAACTAAAGTTAAATTGAATAATATCTTCTATTTCTTCAATAAATCTAGGTGTTAATTGTAAAAACCCTGTTTCTTTATCTACTAACACTTTCACAGACTGTAAAAAATCTCTTATCTTATCTTTTCCAAAATATTTATTTAATAATTCATCTTCATTTCTAAGAATTAAATCGCTTTTTAAATCAAGAACTTTTTTAAATTCTAAAATACTATTTTCCAAGTTTTAATCCCCCTTTAAATAACTTATCAAAAACCTCACTATATTTTTTTACAAAAATAAACTCAATATCTCTTTTTATCTCCTCTGGTATTTCATCCAAATCTTTTTCGTTTTCACTTGGTAAAAATATTTTCTTAATTCCTGCTCTATGAGCTCCAATAACTTTTTCTTTTAAACCACCAATAGCCAAAACTCGACCCCGTAATGTAATTTCTCCTGTCATAGCTACTGTTTTAGGAACTACTTTATTTAAAAACAAACTGATTAGTGTTGTCGTAATAGTTATACCAGCTGATGGTCCATCTTTATTAACAGCTCCTTCTGGAACATGGATATGAATATCATTTTCTAATACTTCGCTTTTTATACCAAACTTTTTCATATTGGCCTTTATATAATCAAGTGCAATATGACAAGACTCTTGCATAACTTCTCCTAAAGAACCTGTTAATATTAAATTCCCTTTACCTTTAAAAAGAGTAGCTTCTATTGGTAAAATATCTCCTCCAAAAACCGTATAAGCCATTCCATTGACAACACCAACTTCATCTTTTTTGGAATTTTCCATATACAAATATTTCTTTTTACCTAAAAATTCTTCTAAAACTTGGCAATCGATATTATAAAATACTACATCTTTTTCTAACAATAATTTCTTAACTATTTTTCTAAATAATGTAGCAATTACTCTTTCCAGTTCCCTTACACCGGCTTCTTTAGTATAATTTCTAATTATTTCTATTAAAGCTTCATCATCAATACTTACTTGTAAGGCTGTAAGACCATGTTCTTCCAATTGCTTTGGTATAATATGTTTTTTTACAATATCTAACTTTTCATATTCCGTGTAACTAGATATATTAATTATTTCCAAACGATCTTTTAATTCATATGGAATTTGTTCTACATAATTAGCCGTAGCAATAAACATAACTTGTGATAAATCAAATTCTTCTTCTATATAATGATCCGAAAATTTACTATTTTGTTCGGGATCTAAAACTTCAAGTAAACTACTAGCAGGATCACCCTTTATATCTTTAGTCATCTTATCTATTTCATCAATAATAAAGACTGGATTAGTTGTTCCGGCTTTTCTTATACCCTGAATTATTCTCCCTGGATTAGCTCCAATATATGTTCTTCTATGACCCACTATCTCGGCCTCATCATTAATTCCTCCTACACTAATCTTAGCTGATTTTCTACCTAAACTTTTCGCAATACTTAAAGCAAGTGACGTTTTACCAACACCTGGAGGACCAACTAAACAAATAATGGGACTACGCAAATTATTCGTATTTTGTTTAACTGCTAAATACTCTAAAATACGTGTTTTAACTTCATCTAAAGCATAATGAGAAGCATCTAAAATATTCTTTACTTTTTCTAAATCATCCGTATCTTTAGTATAATTATTCCAAGGTAAATTAAGCATCCAATCAAGGTATTCTCTAATCATTCCTAACTCAGGTGAATTACTACTTAAAGATTCATACCTAGATATTTCCCTTTTAACTTTTTCTTTTACTTTAGAGCTACATTTTAACTTCTTTAATTTCTTCTTTAAATTTTCTACTTCTTCATCTTTACTTTTTAATTCCCCTAATTCTCTTTGCATAGCTTTTATTTTTTCACGTAAAAAGTATTCTTTTTGGGAATCATTTAATTCATTTTCTACTTCAGCCTCTATTTTTTGCTCTAACTCCACTAATTTTCTTTCTTTACTCATATCAGCAATCAAATACTTAGTTCTTTTAATTGGATCAATTGTTGTTATATATTTCTTTTTTTCTTCGTAGCTAATAGGTAAAAAACTAACAATTAAGTCACATAAATTATCCAAATTACTTACTTTAGTAATTTGTGTCATAATCGCATTTCCCATATAAGGAACACTATCCACATAATTTTCCAAGGCTTTAATTAATATATTAAAATAGTACTCATTTTCATCATTATCTTCTATATGTACTTCCTTATAATAAGCCTTATAAAAATTTCCATCTTCAATATATGATGAAATTTCTACTCTTTCTAATCCTTCAATAACAACCCTTGTTTTTCCATTAGGTACATTTATTTTTAATTTTAAACGACCCAAAACTCCATAATTAGGAAATGCTGTAACATTATTAATATTGTCTTCTAAAGGATTAATTATCAGCATTAAATTATCTTCTATTTTATCAACAATATCTATCATTTGTTTATCATAAACATTGTCATATTCTATTCTTACTTCAGTGTTTGGAAAGATTACCATATCATTGACAATTAAAACTAAAAGTTTATTTTCCAAGATATTTCACCTCCAATTAATAAATACTCTTTCTATTATATATAATTTTAAAATTTTTTCAACCAATTTTAACTCTTTTTCTACATAAAAAATTTTCCTAAATATTAATTGTTAATTAAGTCTTTTTTTAGGCAAAAAAAGATAGAAAACAATTTCTATCAATCCTATCAAAAAAGTCAATATAATTCATACTGACTTTTCCTTTTTTATTTATTTAATTCTTTTAATCTTTCAATTGTTTTACGCATTTCAAGATCATATTGAACCATATCTAAACCACCAAATTGATTTAAGAATTCTTCTTTTTCCATTTGGTATTTCTCAGCTAATTCTTCAGCCTCTTTTAAAGCTTCTTCTTCACTTACTTCTATTTTTTCTAGTACTGTAATTTCTTCAAGCATTAAACGATATAATACATTAGCATAAGCTTCTTTTTCCATTTGATTTCTTAAATCTTTTTCACTAGATCTTGTAAATTGATAATATAAATCTAAAGAAATTCCTTGCATCTTCATTTGTTCTTCAAATCTACCCATTAAACGATTAACTTCTTCTTCAACCATTTCTTCTGGGATATCAACTTCAACATTTTTAGATACTTCTTCTAAGATTTTATCAATATATTTATTTTCATTATCCATCTCTTTTTGAGCTTTAATTGATTCTTTTATTTCTTCTTTTAATTTTTCTTCCGAATCAACGCCATCCATACCTAAATCTTCAAAGAATTCTTCATCTAATTCACGAGTTTGTTTTTGCTTAATATCATTTACTTTAACTTTAAAAACTACTTTAGCTCCAGCTAAATCAGCTACTCCATAATCCTTAGGAAACTCTAAATCTAAGTCTTTTTCTTCGCCTACTTTCATTCCAATAACTTTTTCTTCAAAACCAGGAATAAATGTATTTGATCCAATTTCTAAGGAATAATTTTCACCTTTTCCACCATCAAAAGCTACACCATCTTTGAAACCTTCAAAGTCAATAATTGCTACATCACCATTTTCAACTTTGCCATCTTCTTTAGCCACTAATTCTGTATATCTTTCTAATAAATGACCAAGTTCATGATTAATTTCTTCATCTGTAACAACAACTTCTTCTGGCTTTATATTTAAACCCTTATAAGTTTTAATTTTAACTTCTGGTTTAGTAATAATTTTAAACTTAAATTCCACACCATCAGCACTCAAACTACTTAAATCAACTGCTGGTTGTACAACTGGTATTACTTTTTCTTTTTCTAAAGCTCTCATATAAGCTTCTTGTAATAATGAATCAGCTGCATCAATAAACAAAGATTCTTTACCAAAATGTTTTTCGTAAATATCTCTTGGTACTTTACCTTTTCTAAAACCATCTACTTTAGCTGTTTTTTGTTTTGTCTTGAAAGTTTTATCAAGTGCTTCTTCCCATTCTTTTCCTTCTATTTTAACTTTAACTTCAAAAACATTATTTTTTTTCTTTTCATTATTTTTTTTCTCTTCAGTTTTTTCTTCTTTAATTTCTTTTTTAGCAGTTCTTGCCATAATATCCCTCCAACTTCTAATATTATAACTTATAAACACTTAGAAAACAACAATTATTTTATCTTTCTTCCAAAATAAAATAACGTTTATTTTTATTGTTATTTATCTAATATTAAATAAAACCCTAGTAGTCTACTCGATTACTAGGATTATTCATTTGGTAATTTTATTTTAAATGCTGTTGCAGGAGTCTTTCCATCTCCACTTTCTATTATGACATCTTCACTCAAAGTAATAGTTGGCTTTACTGCAAAATATTCATCATGAGTATGTTGAAATATACCTTGCCTTTCCGGCTCAAATGCTCCAATCATTAGGTAGCCATCATCACCATATGGAGTCATGGTAGCCGTCGTATAATTATGTACATCATTTCCACCTAATGGATAAGAAAACAATTCACCAACAATTGGAAGTCCAACATATCCTGTCCAAGTATTAGCTGTTTTTTTACATTCTTTAATCGTTTCTTTAGTATTTTTATCTGCACACGTCGTATTTTTATAACTACCAATAATACTTCCCTGTTCTTTTGAATCTTGAGCAGGATCCAAATAATAAGTATCTTTTACTAAATATTTTTCTATACCTTGTTGCTGGAGCCATGTATTATTCAAATATGCTCCCCAATATTCTTCTTTTTTTGAATCAACAATTTTTCCATAAGTACTCATATGCATATCACCAAATTGTTTTAACATAACATCGCCATTATCTTCTTTGACATAATTAGCGCTTTTTAATTTAGTTACAAGTTTTCCATCTTGATTATGAATATTTACTATACGATATAACATATCATTAATCTTAACAAGTTCTCCCGGAGTTCTTTTATTTATTTTTTCCCCAGGTTTAGCATTTGGTATATCATCTAATAAAACAAATGGATCATCTTCTGTTCCTGTACCACTAAATTTAACATCGGCTTTTAAAACTACCATAGGTCGAACTCCAAAAGCGGTACTTGGCACTTCCCATCCTGCAAATCCTCCAAGTAGACTCATTCCACTAACAGCTGTATAAGGAGCTTCCAAATTAATATATGATGAGAACCACCAATCATGTCCAAGATTTAAAAAACTATCGCTACCATAATTGCCAGTCTTGCTAAATTCATAAGGATTTAATAGACCAACGGTGGTTTTTGTTGTATTAGGCGGCTTAATATAGCACCAATCATAAAAAGGTGATATATCCCAAGTAGCATCTTCCACTAATATTTTGTCATGATTATATAAAGTATCTAAAAAATCTTCATTTAACCACTGCTTTATATATGAATTATCAAAGAATCCATCTTGACCAAAATTTATAGCCGATAAAACATTTTCGGCAATCATTTTTACTGATCTATTATTTAATATTTCTGTTATTCTCCACATATAACCTGAATACCAAACATAATTAAAATCCAGACAAGCATTAGTTCCTGACAAATAGGTATGATAAGGAGGTTCATCATAATGTCCTCCAGAACCACCACAATATGAATCAGTTGAAGTTATATCATTGACAGCACCTTTATAATCACATTTGTTACTAGTGGCTAATTCCAACACTTTATCACTTAAAATACCAAATTTAATTTTTACGTCACCTAAAACCTCTGTAACTTTTAAAACATTATCCTCATATTGAAAAACAGTATTTACGCCATTAATTAAAACTGTCAAATAAAAACTATCAATTTCATCAGGAAATCTAATTTCTAACGTATCACTCTCAATAATTTCTTTTTGATAAGAATCTGTATCAATCAAAAATCCTTCATAAGTAATTTTATGAAATGGTTTAAAATTATATTTTAATTTAAAATTGTACTCCGTATTATCATCATCATAACTAGCTTCATCTTTATACTTTATCGTTAATGTAAAAGTTTTTACCGCTCCACTTAAACAGTTTCCATCTTTAGAACATAATCCATCTTTTAACTGATAATCTCCTAACTCATAAGCTAAATTTTCTGGCAACCCATCAATTGAAAATATCCCCGCTTTTATATCAGAAAAATTAGTTACTTCTACGAGATAAGTTATAGAAGAATCTCTTTCACTTAAATCAACACCAATTATATTTTGATTTTTAGAAAACTGAGCTGAAAATAATTCTGTAGCATCAGAAACACTAGACAATAACAAATTAGTTATTCTAATATCTGCTTTAACGCGATAAGCCACTTCTCCTGATATATTTAACTCTTTATTTAATGCTGCATATCCTATACTACTTCCTAATACTATGACAATAATTATAGCTCCTAATAATTTATCAATATACTTCTTCATACTACTCTCCTACTTCTAATCTTCACGATCAATTTTCTGAAATAAATCATCATTAAAAAAATCATTAATAGATATATTTAAACCATCACAAATTCTTACTATCGTTAAAAGTTTAGGATTTTTAGAATTATTACTTACTATATTTTGAATTGTGCTTTGAGTAAGCAAACAAATATTTGACAACTCGTTAATAGATATATTTCTTTGCTCACAAATTTTAAGTAATTTTTTAGAGACGGCTTCACCAATTTTCATAAACTGCACCTACGATAAATTTTACCAATAATTACCATTTTTACTTAACCGTGTATGGTTAATTAAAAAAATAAAACACATTAAAGTATTTTATTTTAAAATCAAAAAAACCACACCTAATGGTGCGGTTAAAATTTAAATTTAAGATCAACATACCTGAGTTAATCTATCTTACTTGGTACTTAAATAATTATTTTACATTATTCTTTTTCTTTATAAAAAGTAAACCTACTATCAAAATAATACTAGCAACAAATACTATAATATATATAAATAAATTATCTACTGTAAACGGATTATTTGCATCTTTTTCATTTACTATAGTTACTTCTACTTCGGAGTTTACAACCCCTTTGTTGTTTTTATATGTCGCTATATATCCATTTTTATTGGCATCTTCTTCAACTACTTCATATTGAGTACCATATGGTAAACTAATGGTTATTTTTTGTTCATTAGCTAAAGTAATATCACCAATATAAGTTCCTTCTTCAGCTTTTTTAAATTTAATAGTTCCATCATCAATATTAGTTCCTTTATAAGCAATTTCTTCTTCTAATGGTGCATTAGGATTTTCTATTAACTTAATTTGAAAATTAAATTTTTTATTTAAATTACTCTCATCATTAACCACTTTTTCAATTGTTAAATCATGATAAGAATATTTTTTATTATAAAATTCAACAGTTGGATTGTTACCTGATAATGTTCCTTCTAAATCACCTTTAGTTGTCGTTTGATAATTATCTAAATTAGCTTCTATCTCTTCTAACTTATATTGCGTACCATCAGGTAAATCTTTAATTGTTAGGGTTTCTTTATCTTTAATTTTAATTGTTCCTTCATACTCATTATCTTCATTTTTAACAAGAGATAACGTATCAGTTGTTCCATCATCCTTAACAATTTTATAAGATGTATTTAATTGTTGATCACTTGGAACACTTAGAGTAACCTTAATATTCCACTCTGCATTAATATCACCCAAATCACCACTAACAAATTTCTTAATTATTAAATCATTTTTAAATACTAGTAATTTTCCATTATTACCTTGATACATATTTATAACAGCATTATTACCTTTACTAAAACCTGTTGTTGAATCACTAATAGAAGGTAACAAATAAGTATTTGCGGTATTAGTATTATTAGCATTTTTATTAGTGATATCATCAAACATATTTCCAGCAATTAAGCCACCTGGTTTAGTAGCTATAACCCAATCTGTATATGTTTCATCTGGTTTAGTTGAATTAAAATCTTTCCAAACATTACCAGTTGGACTATACCAACATAAATATTCCCCAAATTTAATATCTTGTCCTGATATGCCTGTTCCAAATTCTTTTCCTTGTCTTAAAATAGCCATATGATATATATTTTCTTTATTAGGCATATAATATTCTACTATAATATAATAATTTTTGTTTGAGTTGTCAGTTGATACTGTATTAACTGTTTTATGTGATGATATAAATTCCTGGTAAGCACTATCATCTTCAAGTATTATTTCTTTCTTTTGCTGATCTTCCTCTTGTGCTTCATACAAAATCAATGGTGTATTTGAAATAAAGAACTGATTACTAGTACTTGGTGAAAACGACATAGTAGCATCACCAAATGAATTATTACTTATTTTTTGATTTGAAAAATAATTAGAATAGAATGATACATATTTCTTAGAATTAACTGTATCAGTATTTTTCTCAATATATTCATTTGAAACCTTAGATAAATCAATTAATCCATCTTCATCAATTATACTATCTTCAACTCCTACTGTATAATAAATACGTAATGGTGTTGACTCTTTATATTCCTTTAAATTATCACTATAAGAAATAACTTTATTATTTTCATCAATTTTTATTTCTGCTACCTCAAGAGGCAAAGCATTTCTTGGAATGTTAATATATAATTTTTCATTATACGTATCAAAATTTCCAATTTTTGAATTATAGTTTGCTTTATTTTCAACATACATTTCAATACTACTTAAATTGAATGTAACACTATAGTTAATTTCTCCGTCTGTATCTTCCATCTTATACGAAAGATTATTTTGAACATCTCCATCTTGTGGAACAATCTTATAATATTGTCTTGTATAATCATATTTTTCAGGTTTAGCCTCATATTCAGAAACACTGCCATCAGCGTTTACAACGTAATATTTCAATTGATCTTTTGCTACATCATATAATTTTCCAAATAGTGAAACATTTTTAATATCTTTAACTTCCATATATTCACCTATTGGATCTATATATGTTAAATAATCTTTAATACCAACATCATTAATTCCACTAATTGGTTTTAAAACTTGCTCTGTAATTGTAGTTAGCATATTTTCAAATACATTTATTAACGAATCAGTATCCGTTTCAATATATTGATCAATATAATAAACTTCATCCGCTGATTTTACATCATACTTAGTGTCTGTAGGATGATTAAATGTCCAACTGGCTTTTAAAGTTTTTTCTATCCATTTATAATTATCATCAAAAACTAAACTTGGACTTCCTCCCTTTATATATTGTTCAAAGGCCTCATAAGACTTCTTTATATATTCATTTTCAGTATCAGCCGTAAAATATTTACGAGGATTCATTGTCGCATTCAATTCTAATTTTTCATGACTATTTAAACCACTAACATTTAAGCCTATACCAAATCCATACATTGATATTTCTGATCCATCTATACTTTTTTGTGTATAATTATCTTCTACCCAATTCTTCATATACCCCGCTGTTAACAAAACACTCAACGTCCTTGGCGCAAGGGTATTAATAGTTGCATTATTTAAAGTTGTATAAAAAGGATTTCCATTAGCTTCAGGAATAAAATTTTTATAACTAAGTGGAGTACTACCTCCCTCAACTGGTAATAAAGCTTTTCCATCACTACTATCTGTCCAACTAAGTGGATTCCAAAAATCAATACTGGCTTTTTCAGGTTTTCCTGTACTAGTAGCACCAGAAACGTTAGTACCTCCATCTGTTAATGTAATTAAAATTGGCGTACGATTTGCTGTTACTTTCGTTTGAGGATTGGTATATGTCGTATTTTTTTCAGTAGCTAGTAAATACATTCCTTGATATAATGCCCCTTGTAAATATGTTGAATCCGCATACATTGGATCACTTGTTTTATTTTTTACTTCATTACTTTCTTTAATATGAGTTGTCACCTTAGGCCACAACTTATCATTACCACTTACTCTATCTAGAGTTAAATAGTCTTCTTGACCATCTTCTAATTCATAATGACCTAAAGGTAATAATACTTGTGTTCCACCAGCATATACTATAATTCCAACCCGATTATTTGGATGAACATATTCAACCTCTTTGTTATCACCCATTAATGTTTTTATCAAAAAATTAGCTGATTCAATAGCTTCATCATCCGCTTCATGAGCTGACATAGAAGTAGAAACATCTATCAATAAAACAACATCCAAAGGAACACTTTCTAATCTAGATAATCTTTTACTACTTCCTAAAACAGAATAAACATGTAAAAAGTCACTATCATTAGTAATTGTTCCGGTTACACCATCTGTTTCTTCATCTAACGTTAAAGAGGAAGAAAGAACTGTCTTATCCGACCAAATTTTCCCTGCATTTTTAGATCCAACCCCATTATTAATAAGATAATTTTTATAACTATCCATAGTACTATCATCAACTATATATTTTATATTATCATTAGCAAAACTTTCTTTCATTGTTAAAAATATTGCCAATGCACAAATAATTAATACTGAACAAATACCTAAAATAAATAATTTATACTTTTTTTTCATTTTACATACTTCCTTTACATATTTAGTCTAAATATCAACATTATCTTTCATATAATATAGCATCCTAAAGAAATATTTAAACTATTAACTATTAATAGTATTTTATATCTTTCTCCATTCTATTCAATGATAGCACAAAAAAAAAGAAAAAAAGAGTAGCACTTTAAGTATTACTTTAAGTAGCACTTTTTTTCTAAATACATAAAAATTAGTTTAATGAATTATTTATCTAACCATACCTACAATAAATTTTACCATTAATTACCATTTTTTCTTAACCGTGCAAGGTTAAATAAAAAAACTAATAAGTTTCCTTATTAGTCTCTAACCTTTATCTCTTATTTTGATATGAACTTCTCTTAACTGCATTTCACTTACTTCACTAGGTGATGCCATCAATAAATCTGATCCACCAGCCGTCATTGGAAAAGCAATTGTTTCTCTAATTGATTCTTCATCAAGTAATAGCATCAACATTCGGTCAATTCCTGGAGCCATTCCTGCATGTGGTGGTGCTCCATACTTAAAGGCTTCATACAAAGCTTGAAATTTCTTTTCTAATTCTTCCTCACTATATCCTGCTATCTCAAAAGCTTTTTTCATCACATCTAAATCATGATTTCTAACTGCTCCACTAGCCATTTCAATGCCATTACAAACAAAATCATATTGATAAGCTAAAATTTCTTCAATCTTTTTATGCTCTAAAGCATCCATTCCTCCTTGTGGCATACTAAATGGATTATGGGTAAAAATATATTTCTCTTCTTCTTCATCCCACTCATACATTGGAAAATCCTTAACAATACAAAAACAATATTCATTTTTATCTATCAAATCTAATTTTCGACCAAGTTCATCTCTAATTTGGGAAGCATATTTATAAGCCTTATTTCGATCAGCGATGAAGAAAATAACACTTTGTGGTTTTAACTTAGCTACTTTAATTAACTCATCTCTTTCTTCCTCACTTAAAAACTTATCAATTGGTCCGGCAAAACTCATATCATCCATTACCTTGAAATAACCAATTCCTGGCATTCCAATTTCATTCGCAAACTCCACTAATTCATTAAACCATGAATTAGACTTATCACTAATACCATCAACTACTATTCCTTTAACTGTAACACCTCGAAAAGGACGAAAAGTTGTCTCAGCAAAAACCTCGGTTAAATCAATTAATTCTAATGGATTTCTTAAATCTGGTTTATCTGTTCCAAAACGTTCCATAGCTTCTTTATAACTAAGTCTTACAAATGGTTTCTTACTAATTTTTTTGCCTCTCGCAAACTTTTTAAATGTCTCATAAAAAATCTTCTCTCCTACTTGTAAAACATCATCCTCTTCTGCAAAAGCCATCTCTAAATCTAATTGATAAAACTCCCCATACACTCTATCACTTCTAGCATCTTCATCTCTAAAACAAGGTGCAATTTGAAAATACTTATCAAAACCTCCACACATTAATAATTGTTTAAATTGTTGTGGAGCTTGGGGTAAAGCATAAAACTTTCCATGAAATTTTCGACTTGGCACAATAAAGTCTCTTGCTCCTTCAGGAGATGATGCGGTAAGAATTGGTGTTTGTACTTCTAAAAAGCCTTCCTTTTTCATCAATTTCCTTAAAAAATCAATTACTTTTGACCGAAAAATAATATTATCCTTAACCTTAGGATTACGTAAATCCAAATAGCGATACTTTAATCTAACATCCTCTGCTACTTCATGAGAAGTCATTACTTCAAAAGGTAAAACATTTTTAGCTTTACCTAAAATATCTATATTATCTACTAATAATTCAATCGTCCCGGTTGTAATTCTTTCATTATAGTCATCTTCATCTCTTTTACGAATTACTCCACTAATACTGACACTTGACTCTCTCGTTATTCCCTCAAAAATACTATCATCATTACTAACTACTTGTATAACTCCCGAATCATCTCTAACATCAACAAAAATAACGCCTCCATGATCCCTTATATTTTCAATAAAACCTGCTACTTTTACTTCTTTACCAATTTCTTTTTCACTTAACACACCACACTTATGTGTTCTATATTTATTTGCCATCTTTCTTTCTCCTCTCTAACTCTTTCTTTATTATTTCTAAAGACATATTAGGATTAGCTTGTCTTTGAGATACTTTCATTGTTTGTCCTACAAAGAAATTAATTACATGAATATTATCTTCTTCTACATATTGTCTTACTTGTTCTTTGTTATCATCCATTACTTTTCTAATTAATTTTAATAACTCCTCTTCATCATTTATTTGCTTTAAATTAGCTTTTTTAATTAATTCATTAGGATCAATCTTTTTCTCAATAGCTTCATATAAAATTTTCTTACCATGATCAAGGGATATATCTCCTTTTTCTACATAATTAATTACTTTACTTAACATTTCTGGTTTAATAAACAACTCATCTATTCCAATTTCTAATTTATTTAATGTTCCAAGAATAGCTGTTGTTACAAAATTAACGGCTAAAGAAATATCATCTACCTTATCTATAACCTCTTCAAAATAATCAGCAATATCTCTACTTTTAGTTAATACTTGAGCATCATATTCACTTATACCATACTTTTCTATATATTTAAAATATCTATCTATTTTTAATTCTGGTAAACTCTTTTTCAATTCATATAAATATTCATCCGTAAGGGGTGTTGCTGGAATATTAGGCTCAACAAAATACTTATAATCAACCGCATCAACTTTCTCCCTCATAGCATAAGTTTTTCCATCTTCCGCAATTCGCCTTGTTTCTTGAATTACTTGACCTCCACTATTTAATATTTCACTCTGTCTTTTTATTTCATATACAATAGCTTCTCTTACACTATTAAAGGCATTTATATTTTTCATCTCTACCTTAGTACCTAATTTTTGAGAACCCTCTTTCATCAATGAAATATTAACATCACATCTCATCTGACCATAATTACTTTTAGCTTCACTTACTCCCAAATATAAAAATACATCTCTTAAATCCTCTAAAAATGTAACGGCTTCATCAGCACTTTCGATACAAGGTTCAGTTACTATTTCAATTAAAGGAACACCACTCCGATTATAATCAATTAACGAATATTTATTATGATGTTCTAAAGAAGCTGTATCTTCTTCCAAATGCAATTGATGAATTAAAACTCTTTTTACTTGACCATTAATCACTATATCTAAATAACCATTTCTTCCCATTGGTTTTGTAACTTGAGTAATTTGATATCCCTTAGGTAAATCAGGATAAAAATAATTTTTTCGATCAAAAATAACTTCATCAGGATTTTCACAATGCAAAGCCATAGCTGTTAACAAAGCTTTACGACAAGCTTCTTTATTAGCTACCGGTAATATTCCTGGTAATCCTAAATCAACAGTAGCCACATTTTCATTAGGAAATGTTGAAAATTTATTAGGAGCTTGCGAAAAATTCTTTGATTTTGTCTCTAATTCACAATGTACTTCTAACCCTATAACAACTTTATACATCACCATCACCTACTTCCGCATAAATACCTTTTAATCCTGTTATCTCTTCTATTTTTTTAGCCATATTCAAAACAACCGCATCTTCTTTTACTCTACCTGTTATATTTAAACCTACTGGTAAACCATTTATTTTATGATAAGGAATTGTAATAGATGGAAAACCTCCAAAATTACCAATAACTAAATGATTCTCTAAAATTAAATATCTATCTGATAACTTTTCACTACTACTATCAAAAGTAGGCGCAACTCCTCCACTACAAGGAGCAATCATTCCATCATATTCTTGGAATAATTCATTTATCTTATCAACAATCATTCTTCTTACTCGACAAGCATTTAAAAATAACTTTTCTTGATTTTCTTTTTGTAAAATATAACTTCCTAATACAAAACGTCTTTTAATTAATTCGGAGAATCCTTTTGTTCTAGCATCAAACATAATACTTTCAATAGTTTCTCCCTCACCCCGAGGTCCAAATTGAATTCCTGTCAAGTTAGCATTATTAGACGTTGCCTCAGCACAACTAATACACATATAAGCAGGATACAATGCTTCAAGTATTTTTTTATCAATTGATACTTCTTCAATAATAAAACCTTTCTTACGACATTCAGCTAACACCTCTTGAAAGCTTTCTAATACTTCTTTAAGTTCTTTATCATCACTATCTTTATAAGCATCCATTCCACATACTTCTTTAATATAAAATAATTTTTTCCCTTTTATATCATTATCTAAACTCTTTCTAAATTCCTCTTTACTACTTTTATAAGTAACCATATCTAAAGAATCATAACCTTTTAAAGTATCCGCAACTATAGCACCATCTTCAACACTTCTAGTAACAATCGCTACATGATCTAGACTAGAGGCAAAAGCAAATAATCCATATCTTGAAATTAAACCATAAGTTGGTTTAAAACCTACTACTCCACCATAACTAGCCGGCTTTCTTACTGAATCTCCTGTATCAGAGCCAATGGAAAAAGGTACTATTCCTAACGCCACAGAAGCTACACTTCCAGCTGAAGAACCACCAATCATACGCTCTTTATCATAGGGATTTCTTACCACTCCTGTATGTCCAGTTGTTCCTGTTCCACCCATTGCTAACTCATCTAAAACTGTTTTTCCTACTAAAGAAGCCCCCGCTTTTTTTAACTTCTTATAAACTGTCGCATCATAAACTGGTACATAATCCCTTAAAATATTAGATGAAGCTGTTGTCAAAATACCACTTGTTGAGAAATTATCCTTCAAAGAATAAGGTATTCCATTAAGTAAACTATCACTATCACTATCCTTACTCTTATACTTATCAAGTATTGTTACAAAAGAATTATAATCATCCTGAAAAAAATGAGCTAAATAATTCGCCTTTTCAAAGACCTCTTCTTTACCTAAATCCCCTTTATCAATTAAATCTCTTAATTCTACAATACTCTTTCCTCTATACATCTTCATCCACCACCCTTGGTACTTTTACTTGATCATCTATTTGATGCTTAACATTTTCTAAGACTTCTCCTGTTGTTAAATAATCTCCTACTTCATCTTCTCTTAATACTGCATCTGTATTTTTAAAGGGAAATGTCATTGGTTCTACTTCTTTTATATTAGGTATTTTTCCAATTAAATCCATTTGTTTTAATATAACAGCAAACTCTTCTTGTAATGTTTTATATTCTTCATCTTTCATATCAAACATTAATTTATGAGCATAATCTTGTAATTTTTCTTTTTCTATCATCTTAATCCTCCTTCAAAACAAAAACACTAGTCTCATCCCTAAGGGACGAAAACTAGTGTTCCGCGGTACCACCCTAATTATTACATTTCTGTAATCACCTTCGGTTCCAACAAACCTTAGCACTTTTAACGGTGTGCTACCGACTTAGTCTACTAAAATTTCTTTAAGTACTCAGAAGTGTTTTTCAAAGTAAGTCTTTATTAGGTTCCACCACACCCTAACTCTCTATAAAAGTTGCTTAACTTTTACTCGTCTTCTTCATTGATTTCTCTATAAGCTTACTACAATTTTTTTACTTTGTCAAATTATTACTACTTTACTATATTATGCTTATTACTATCATTATGTTCCTCTAAACCACTAAAATCATAAAAACTCTGAGCCCATTCCAAAGACTCTTTTGTTATTAAATCTATTCCCTTTAACTTTTCTATCTTAGCTTCTACTAAGTCTTGCATATTATTTATATTATTTCTTTTCAAAACTAATCTATCTTCCAAAGTAAAAGTACTTATATCTTCTAATTTTACACGATAGTTTAAACTTCTCTTTCTCTGTTCATCTTTTTCTTTTATTAACCTTTTTATTTCTTTTTTCAAATCTTTTCGTGTATTATTCTGCACATAATTTTGTAACTCAACTAATTCATCAAGTCTTAATTTATCTAAAAAATTAAGCGTATTCATATTCTTTTTCCCCCTCAAAATTAGGCATATTATACCACTAAAAGGTTATAATTACAAACTTTTACGTAAAACTTTTTCTATTTGTTTAACTGAATCATTAATTTCCCCACTATTATCAATACAAGCTGTAATTGGTCTTTTCCTAATATTTTCTTGGGAAAAATCTTCACAATCAGCTAAAAACCGTCTACATAATTCCTTATATTTAGGCTTTTCTTCCCTTTTTTCTCTTTCCAAAGCTCTTTCTAATCTAACTTCTTCATCAACATGAATATAAAAAGAAATAATATCTTCCTTATTATAAAACTTTAAATATTGATCTAGCCCCTCCAAAGTATTTAGTCCAATATAATTTTTCTCCTTCAAATTAAATTCACTACTTACTGTAAAATAATGCCAGGGACCATAAATTGTATTATAAGTTCTTCTTTCAATTATTTTTCCCTCTTCTTCTAATTTTTGCATTTCCTCTTCACTACAAAAATAATACTCTCGGCCATTCTCCTCATTTACTCGCATTGGTCTAGTTGTATGTAAAATAATATCCTTAAACTCCATTCCATCTAAATTTTTAACTTCTCTAAGTAAAGTATCCTTTCCCGAAGCCGAAGGTCCTATCAATAAAACTATTTTACCCATACTAATCCCCATCTTTCCTTTAACTTTTAATTTACTAATAACTATTATACATGATAAAATATAAAAAGAAAGCACAATATTATTTTAAATCACTCTAATTTTAAAATGTTGTTTCTTTCAAAAGTATAATTTAACTATAAAAATATAAGTGAAAGGAATCTAATAAGTTATAAATAATTAGATTATAGGTATAAATTTATGAAAACAATTCTTACTGGATTACGTCCAACAGGTAACTTACATTTAGGACATTACTTTGGTGCTGGTAAAAATTATTTAAAAATGCAAGATGATTATGATTTTTATCTAGAAATAGCTGATGTCCAAGCTTTAACTGATAATTTTGATAATCCTGATAAAGTTCGTAAAAATGTTTATGAAATTACCAAAGATCTTCTAGCTATCGGTCTCGATCCTCATAAAGTTCATATTTTTATTCAATCTAAAATACCGCAAATAGCTGAACTTACTGTTTTTTACTCTAATCTTGTTACTGTTTCTCGTCTCCAAAGAAATCCTACCGTAAAAACTGAAATTGCGCAAAAAAAAGAACTTTTTGGTAACAATGGTGAAAGCATTACCTATGGTTTTTTAGGTTACCCTGTCAGTCAAGCTGCTGATATTACTACCTTTGATGGAGAATTAGTTCCTGTTGGTGATGATCAATTACCTCTTTTAGAACAATGTCGAGAAATTGTCCGTAAATTCAATTCTATTTATGGAGAAACCCTTAAAGAACCTACCCAAGTTTTAAGTACCACTACTCGTGTTAAAGGATTAGATGGTAATGATAAAATGGGTAAAAGTCTAGGCAATGCTATTTACTTAGTTGATGATGAAGAAACAATCAGAAAAAAAATAATGGGTGCTTTAACTGATACTAATAAAATAAAAAAAGATGATCCAGCTAACCCCGATGTCTGTATGGTTTATTACTACCACAAACTAGTAAATAAAGAAGCAAATACTACTAAAGTTTGTTCTGAATGTCAAAAAGGAACTCGTGGTTGTGTTCAATGTAAAAAAGAACTTATTGAAGCCATGAATAATTTTTTAAAACCTATTCAAGAACAAAGAAAATATTACGATGAACATCCTGAAGTTGTTGATCAAATTCTCAAAGAAGGAACTTCTCAAGCTCTACAAAAAGCTCAAGAGCAAATGTCCAAAATAAAAAAAGCCATGAAAATAGACTATTAAAGTCTATTTTTTTGTATAAGTTAATCGCACAATTTCATATAACTTATTATGTTGATTACTATAATTATTAATTAAATCATTCATCAGTACCCTATATTTAAGGGCTATATCTTTATCATCACTTTCATAAATTTCTTGATAAAGATATTCTAACTTATCATACCACTTATTTTCATAGGTCAATTTTATTTCTTTTATTAAGTAATTTCTTCGTAATCTTTCTTCTCTTGTTAAAAATAATTTATTTTGATATTTACCTATTTTCTCATATTTTACCGAAATTTTTTCTATATTACTGCATTCTTCAATAATATCTTCTTCTTCATCTAAAAGCAAGGAACTTCTCGCTATTACCACTCCATTATTATCAAATTCTAAAGCAACTACTTTATTAAAATCAGTAAAAAGAGCTGCATATTTAATTATACGTTTATTTTTATATAATATTGTCTTATTATTAATCTCTTCTAAAAATTCTTTACTTACTTTAATACGATACTTTAAAATATCATCCATCATTTGTGAACTAATTCTTACTAAATAAATTTTTTTTATATGCTCTACAATATCTTTTTCTTGCCACTCAAAAAAATCAATTAACTCTAAATCATTCGTAAAATTTAGTAATACATCATATACACAAGTCATCTTATTTATCCTTTCTTACTAAAAATATTAATTCTACTACTAATCCTCCCATTAATAAATAACATTCATATCTCTGTAAGAGAAATTGGATATACTCTTTTATATTATATCCAAAAGAAAAAAGATTTATGTATATTAATATATAAGATAAACCAAAAACCATCATTATAAACGCTATAAACATTATTATAAATCGTATTAACATACTACATAATATGAAAAGAATAATTACTTTACTCATAATTATTCTTTTCTTTTTACTAATTAATAATGTAATGTTATTACTGCTTTAAAACCATAATAATTTGGATTAGGAGATTGTGGTTGTGAATTAAAGTATATTTTTAAATAATTACCTTCAATTTCTAAAGTAGTTTGCGTTCTTGGTTTACCACCATATCTTTCTGAAAAATTATTACCTATTATTGAAACATAATCGGCAAAACCATTATACGTTTCATAATCTAAATCTACCGTTATAGACTTAACTCCTTCAAATGTATTTTCGTAATAAAGTACATCATATTGTCTAGCTAAATAAGGATAATGTTGCGTTTCTACAACTTTTACATAATCTACTACTACATCAGTAATCTCAACATCTTCAAACGGCATTATAAAGCTATCCCCCGTATGTACTTCACCATTAACTTTAAATGAGATTATTTCTCTATAAGGATTATCTACACTTAACTTAACTACTCGACCACCAAAGGCTTCTTCGGTATCAACACTAACCTCTTCACTAGCCGTCAATGTTACTTTATACTTTCTACGAACATCAGTCAAATGATAAGGCGAATTAGTTGTTCCATCTCCACTTTCAATAACCAAATCATGAACTAGTGAAATAACAGGACGTACATTGTGAGCAAACCAAACACTATAATTACTTGATAATGAACCACTTGAACTAATAAAATAACTGTAAGCCGAACCATTACCTAACTGGTATGGGGTCATTGTCCAACCATCTACACCATTATATAAATAACTATTTGAACCCGTTCCAGCCAATAAAACTTCATCAGCTGTTAACATTCCCACTGGATATTTTAAAGCACCGTTACCCGTAACATTATTCATTGTAAAGGCATCATTTTTATTTTTACATGTTACTTCAGCGGTTTGTATATTTCTATAATAACCTGAAAAATACAATCTTCCATTAAAAGTAGTACTGTCCTTATCAAAACTTCCATAATTATAAATACTTCTATCATTACAGAAAATAGCATCCTCTAACAAATATGAATCATCAGTACCATCCAAATTACTAGCATACCAATCATCAATATCTTTTTTAGGGTAAGAGTTCGTCTTATTAGTAGCATTAACAACTACTCTATCCAATAAATCAGTTATATTCTCTCCACCCGTCAAATAAAGGCTATATGTACTACTATCACTAAGATAATAAACATAGTATACACCCGTTCCACTTTCAGCATCACTATAAAAAGTATAATGATGTTTTCCTAAACTTTGATTTAAAAATTCAACATTCTTAATTCGTAATGGATCTTCTAAAGTATAACTACTAGTTTCACTATCCCACTTAACATCATTTCCAAAAACTATATACTGCTTCTCAGCCTCCGCATACAAGCTTTCGTAAGTTTCTCCATTTTCTAGTTCAACATATTTCATTACTGTGCTAGATTGCGTATTTTTACTATCATCTTTAATCACATATCTAATTTTACTACATGCTCCATCTGCCTCTACAGCACACGTATAATAACCCTGTAATGTTTTAAAATTATCATTCCATAATTTATTTTGTGGACTTACCAATGTATATCCACTATCAGCATCCCACTGAACACTATCACTATAATAATAACTTCCTACTTGTTCATCACTAATAACTGTCTTACCAACTAAACTATACCACTCTGTTACAATCGTTTGTGTTCGTCGTGAATCTGTATTACCAAACATATAACCTACATATGCTGGAGAATTATCATTACTATAAAATCTATCATTTTTTATAATAGTACTATCTCCCGTATTATTACAAGTACCATCTTCTGCTAAAGGACCATTATAAATTAATTTTGTACCACCTAATTCTGTCGTTCTCACAATCTTCCAACAAAAATTCGCAAACGCTACATTATTATTAACTTTACCATGATAATAATAAACTGGATACTTATCATCTGCCGTTGTATAACGTTGATAAATACCATTTTGATATTTAGAAGAAGAATTTAAACCTTCATCAGAAGAAATACTACTATCACGCATCATTTCATATAACAATTGGGTCTTATAAACTTTACCATCCATCGATTTTTTTACTCCGATTTTACTCCAAGTAGCAACTAATTGTACATTTTCTTCTGGCATAATAAAATAATCTTTATTTAATATGGTTACATCTTGATTAGTCATACTAAAGCCTTTAAAAATATATCCTTCACATTTAGGAACTTTTTCACTAAAAGCTACCGTATCAAAAACCAATTGTGTTTCATTCTCCGGCATTCCTGTAACTTCACAACCTTCAGGGGCATTAGGAAGATAATTAACCTGATATTTACTAGCAAGAATTGGTGTTAAATCACTATCCAAGTCTTCTGTATAACCATCAATAACTGATTTTATATGTTCTTTTTTATTAGTAGGATAAATTCCATCCATATCCGCCAAATCATCCTTAAGTTTAGCTTTTATTACCATCTTTATATCCATATATTCACTACTAGACTTAAGACCCGATTTTAATCCTGCTAAATTCCAAGTTACTTTTTGTTCTTCTTTATCAAACTTAACACTACCCTGCGTAACAGAAATTTGTGACTCATCTGTAACAGTAAAATAATCCGTATTAATATAATCTTCAATTACAAATTCTTCATAACTTAATCTTGGTACACTAGCATCTAATAATACATTATTTAAAGTATCTATATCAGCTACAAATTGACCATCTGTTATATTTTCAATTTGAGGTAATACGTCTGGACCCATTTCATATTGAACCCCGTTTATGACTAACCAAGGATATTTTTCTTTCAATAATCTGGCATAAACAATCTCGTTTGCCGTATTAACACTAGGTAAACCATCCGTTAAAAACAAAACAATTACATCCCTATTTTTCTCCTTTTCATAATTACTTAACATGTTATCTACATCTATAAAAGCACCATAATAATTAGTCTCTCCATCAGCTTTTAAACTTGTAATAGCATTTTTCAACGTCTCTTCATCATCAGTTAAATCAACTAAAATATTAGACGTATTTGAAAAGCCTATTAATCCTATCCTATTACTACTACTCTTTAATAATGCACTAACTAAATCCAAAGAATCCTCTTGCATTCGCATTAAACGTGAACCTTCCATAGAACCAGACGTATCTATAGCTATTATTACATCTGTAGCCGTAGAATCAACTTTTCTTTCTGTATCAATCTCAAATGTAATTTCAGCTTGAGATTTAGAAGTCCATTTTCCCGACTTTTCAATCTTCCAAGTTCCTGGAACACCCTCTTCATAGTTAGCATTTTTACCATAAATAGTTACTTTTTTTATTGGTTCTAATTGTGCAAACGAAAAAGGTATAATAATTAATAACATCATTATACATACAAAGGTAGAAATAATAATTATTCTTTTTTTTACTCTCTTAGAAAGATTAGCAAATTTTTTCATAATTACCTCACACGCTACTCTACTATTAATTATAACCTAATCTTTTCTATTTAACAATACCTTCTGAATCCTTTATTTTAGCTACATCAACCTTATTAATATTTTCAAATTTCTTACTAATTTTATCAGTCGTTATTGATACATTTTCTACATCTTTATTAACAACTTGAATACTTCTAGATAATTTATCCCAACGCTCTTTATAGCGTGCAAATTCTAATCCTAATTTATTAAGTTCTTCATGAATTATCGACGTATATTTATCTCTTTCAATATTTTTTATGACCATTTCTATTATCGTTAATGTCGAAATTAAAGTAGTAGGAGATGTTATCCAAACTCGTTTTTTATAAGCATAATTTATAATTTCTGGATGATAAGCATTTACCTCGGCAAAAATAGCTTCAGCCGGTAAAAATAACATGGCCTGATCAGCTGTTTCTCCAGGAATTATATACTTAGAACTAATAGCATCTATATGTTTTTTCATATCTTGTTTAAATAGTCTTTCATAATTTTCTCTAGCTTCCATTGGTAATTTTTTATCAACCATCATTTGATAATTTTCTAAAGGAAATTTTGAATCAATCGCAATTGTACCTAAAGGTAAAGGAGCAAACACTACACAGTCAGCAATAACTCCTGTTTTTAAAGTATATTGTAATCTATAAATACTATCATTTTTCTCTCCAAAGACATTTACCAAAATATGCTTTAAATTAACTTCTCCAAAAATACCTCTCGTTTTCTTATCTGTAAGAATACTCTGTAAACTAACAATATCTACTGATAAGTTTTCTATTTTCTTTTGAGCTTCATCTATCTTAGACAATCTTTCTATTACATTCATAAACGTTTTATTTGTCTTTTCAAAGTTTTGATCTAAACGTTCATTTACTTTTTCATTAATAGCCAACAATCTTCTCTCAACTACCTCATTTAACTTCTGAAAATCATCATTCATATTCCGATTAATCTCATTTTTAAAATCACCTAGTTCTTTACACATTGTAACTTCTAATTTACCAAGTCTTTCCGTAATATTAGACTCATTAATATTTTTTAGTAACGAAATAATAACTAAAATCAAAATAACAATTAATAAACCAATAATAATATAATCCATACTCCTAACTCCTACTACTCAATATGCATTCTTATACTTACAATCTTTGAAACTACATAAGCCATAATTAACGCTAAAATTATAAATGCAATTGCTTTAATATCCATCATACTTTCAATAAAACTTTTACCTATATATCCCCAAAAAGCAATTGAAAAGACTTTTCCAATTAATATCGCAATAACAAATTTCTCTTGTTGTACCTTTGTAAGTCCCGATAAAATATTTATTAAAAACGCTGGTGTAAATGGTAAAGTAACTAATAAAACTAACCCTGGAAAAGAAATTTCAGAAAATCTATTTATCGTTTTATCAATTTTATCTTTTGTTTTTTTACTTAAAAACTTATCGACTTTATTAGCTACATAATAAAATATTAAATAAGATAAATAACATCCTAGACAAGTAGCTGACCAAGATACTACAAGTCCTATTAACATCCCATAAGCATTAACATTTAAGGCTACAAATACAGCTAAAGGTAAAATAGGAATAAAAGATTCCAACATAACTAAAAGAAATCCAACTATTGGACCACCTTTATCTATTAAAGAAGTACTTTTATTTATTAAATCAGCTACTAAATCCACTTAATCACCTTCTCGTACAATTATAGTACATTTCTATTCTATTAACAAGTAATTCTTATAACCACCTTCAATATTGACAGTCTGAAATCCTAGCGCATTTAAATATCTAACACAATTTCTACTACGATCTCCATTATTACAATAAATGTAATATACTTCATTCTTTTTTAGATACTCCCTAGGTCTCATCATCAATAAATCTTCTCTGATATTTATTGCTCCTAAAATAGCTCCTTTACTATAATCATATTGACTTCTGATATCAATAATATTTACTTTTTTCTCTTTTAATAATTGTTTAAAACTACCTATATCTATATTATTCACAAATTTCACCTCTATTATAACTTATGAAAAAAAAATCTATATTAACTATAGATTTTCTCATTTTATTTTAATATATAAGGTTTACTCTTTGTACCATCGCCATCTTTATATAATACCATATTATTTAAAGTTATAACCGGTCTTACAAAAGAATAGCTTATCGCATTACTTGCATAAATTCTACCACTATCATTGACATTATAAACTTTATAAGAAGTAGCCTTATCAGCTGTAGCTAACCACCAATTATATTTCTCTACTAAATAATTGTAATTTTGACATGAATTATCATTAGGAGCTTTACAATTAGGATCAACACTAGCATTTATATAATCATATATTGGTAACAATCCAACTTGTTGCTGCTCTAGAACTTGACTACATTCAATAGAACCATCATTTGTTTCCTCATTTTCTCCTCTTTTACCAACACAAACATTGTATTTAACCATTTTAGTTTTATCATTAGGTCCCAAAATAGTCTCTTTTAAACTTTCATTAGGTTCTTTATAAATATGCTCCAAATATTCTTTTACTCTACTAGCACTATAATTATTTATTCCTGAAGCATAATTAGTTTCACTATTAAATCTATCATCCCAAGCTGTCGGATTACCAGCTCCAATTTCTTTTATTAAAACTATTTGATTAGTGTTAGCTTCTATTTTAACAATTCGCCATAATCCTTGTTCTAACTGTACATAATTATTAACTTCTTCACCACGATAAATATAATTACCATTAACATTATATAAACCATAACCAGACGTAATAACTGGTTCCGTATTAATTATTTTCTTATACAATTCAATAGTTTCAAAATCTTCTCCGCAATTCAAATATGGTGTATATACATAATCTTCCCCTACTTTTTCTACTAGAGCATAACCAGTACAAGAAACACCTTCTTTAGTATATTCACTTAAATCTTTCATTTTTTCTTCAGCTACTAAATTTTCTACACCAATTTCTACAATTGCTCCATCACTTTGTGGTAATGACTCTGGATGATCCTTAAAGTAAGCAACACTAGCCTCTTTAATTACTTGTTCTATATCTTCATATGTATATTCTTTTACTGAAAAAATAGATATCAAAAACATTACTAAAAAAATAAGTAATAAACAGCCCATAATAATTGCCATAAATTTAATCATTCTTTTTCTAGCAACACTTTGTTTCTTTTTATTTTGTTCTTCATCATCTTCCGTTTCTTCAGTTTCTTCTTCCTCTACATTTTCATCTTCTTCTTCAGTATCTAATTCATCATCTTCTTCATCTTTTTTAGGTACTGGTTTCTTTACTATATTAAATTTTGAAGCCATAATGTCACTTCCTTTCTAATTATCAAAAAAGTCATCAAAGAAATCATCATCATCTAAATCATCATCAAGATTTAAATCATTACTAATATTAGCTGGCTGATTTATACTGCTACTTTCAACTTTCTTATTATTAAAATTACTTTCTACTTCATCTTCAAAAACATCATTTATACTATTTGTAGCAACAGGCATCTCAGGCAAAGCCTCTATTACTTTAGCATCCTTAATCTCTGTATTAACCTTTGGTTTTTCTTCTAATGCTGGTATCTTAGCTGCCTCATTTTTCTTCTCTTCAGCCTCAATTTCCGCAATTTTAGCATCAATTTTCTTTACTAATTCATCAATATCAAAGCCCATATTATCATCATCTGTATCATCATCTATCTTTGGACCAGATACCATGCTAGGAAAATCTCTATTAGCCTCTACCTTTGGTTCATTAAACCTTGCAAAAGGATTATTTTCCGTATCTTTATCATCATCCATAAAATCATCTTTTCTAGTTAAGAAATCAGGTATTTTCGGTATATTGTCAACCTTATTTTCATCCTTATTACTCTTTGGTTTATTTCCAAATGGGTTCATTGGAAAAGGTGGCATTGGAGACATCATACTAGGAAAATCAGTCTTTCCTCCTGAATCACTATCATCACCAGCTGAATTCATCATCTCCAATAATTTCTTCTTCTTCTGATTTTTAACAAATTCTTTTATATCAAATGTATGAACTGGATTTTTCTCTCTCGTTGGATAATCTGCTAAAGGATATTTTCTACCCCAATCAAGTTGAAAATAAGGAGTAAATTTCGTTTTAAATGGTTGCTTACGCATTCTCATTATAATTACTTCAAATTGTTTCATTCTTTGCAAATCAGAAACAGTAACCAATGGCGTTGAAGCCGTCTTATCATCTTTCTTTGATTTAACTTCTCCACACATTTTTGAAATTTCTTCCAAAGCTTTTAACTCTGAAGTAATCAAATAAATAATATTACCACAGTTACCACGAATAGTCTCAGCTTCCTCTTTACCATAAACATCATCTAATTGAGCAAAGTTTTGAATAATCATTGTAAATCTAATTCTTCTTGAACGTGCCGCTGTAATCATCGTTGTAACATCCTTTAACGGTGGCATATTGGCAAACTCATCAAGTAAAAAATTAGTTCTTACAGGTAATTGCCCACCATGTTTTTGAGCAACACCAATTAACGTTTCATAAATTTGTTTTAATAATATGGTAACTAAAGAATGATATGTTTTCTTTTCATCTTGAATAACAATGAAAACAGCTGTAGGTTTTTCACCAATACTTTCAAGATCAATATCACTATGTGATAACATCTCACTCAAATTATCACGTGATGCGAACAATTTAACCTTTTGTTTAAATACTGACAAAATACTACCTTTTGTCTCATTAGGAGCCATAATTGTTGAAGAAGCATTTATTGCAGCAGCACTAGCTGGATCTTTAGCTGCAAAATATTCTTTAATATAAGTTGAACCACCAAATTTTTCTTCTCCTACTGTCGTTGCTAAGGAAACACTATTTATATTTATTTCTTCAGGTTTAGCATCTTCAAATAATCCTAAAGCTACTCCTGAAAAATAATCAGCTGATGTTTTCTCCCAAAAAGGATCGGCATTCTTATTTGAGTCATCATACAATATATTTAAAGCCAAATCATCAAGTAACTCAATAGCTTTATCATGATTACCAGATTTATAAATTTCATAAGGCAAAGCCATCGGATTCCAAGCATTACCACGTTGTGGATCACGGAAATTTAACAATAATATTTGATATCCTCTACTTCTAAGCATATTAGAAGTTTTTTCATAAATTTCACCTTTAGGGTCGGTTATAATCATTGATTCTTTAGCCTTAGCCAAACTATGAACCATTGGCAAAATAACCGTTTGGGTTTTACCTGAACCAGTAGCACCAATTACCAAAGAATGATACTCACCATTATCAACCCACATTGCATCTTTATTAAGAATAAGTGGAACACCAGCCGCTTTTGAATTAGTTTGAGATATTTCAACCTTTTCTAGTTCTTCTTGCATTTCTTTATCTTTAGCCCATCTAGAATATCCTTTATCCTTTTTTTCTGTAGTAATACCAAAACCTTTTTCTCTTTCAAAAAAGTAGGAACTAACACTAACAAACAATCCAGCTAAAAATAAAATATATAAAATAAGAGTTGAACCAATATAACGTGGAGAAAAAGCCGGTAACGGATTCAATCCAGCAAATTGACCCTCCGTAGCAAAAGATGCTAAATTAACAACACCTAATGCCACTATATATAATAAAAATATGGCAAAAATTACGAACATTAATAAATCTTCTGGTTCTGCCCTAAATTTAAATTTCATAGTACTACTCCCTTTCTCCCATTATTATATCGTAAAAAGTAAAAACTGTCTATTCCTTTATTGATTACTAATAAGCAATTTAAATTCATCATTTTTAAATTCATATAACATATTTACTTCCTCTTCAACACTATATTTTCCACAACTTAAAACGACTTCATAAACATTATCTTCATTTAAATCTATAAAGTAGTTAAAATATGGTTTACATTCATTGTAATTAGCATTATTGTAACTAATATCATTATAAATATAATATATTTTGTCATTTTTAACCATAAAAACAATAGAAAATAACATACTAGGTGTAAAATCAATCGCAAAGGCATTACTAATTACATAAAATCTTTCATCACTACCATCATTATCAATATCAAGATTAGTCATTGTCTGTACTGTAAACTCCGACGTCTTACTTAAATTATTATCTACTAATACTTGATTTATATATTTATAATCATCAATTTCTTCTTCTTTATAATCCATAATTGAAATATCAAAATTAGACTTAAAAGCAAACAATTTACCAGTAAACATAACAGCATTTTTCTTTTCATCAAACAAATACCATTTATCATCATGCCACACGTATTTTTCTCCCATGCTTTTATTATCAACAAATATATTAAACTTTTGCCAATTTAACTTATCTATTGTTGTTTCTTTTGTTATATTAAGCCATTTTCTATCAGAATAAACCCATATAGTATTATCTCCAACTAGCATTGTCGTAGCGTTCTGACCTTCTTTAACATTATCCTTTCCCCAAGCAAAGTATAATATGCCAAGGTAAATTAGTAATATGATTATTATAGCTACATATATTTTTTTGCCTCTCATAATTCCTCCTTATGATACTTGAAAATAAGAAAAACGGCTTGTATTTCCCCATGGATATTCTCCCCACATATCTGTAGATTCACTTCCTGGATCCATCATCAATACTTTTCCATCACCACTTATACCATCAACTGCTACCCAGTGTTCTCCTGTATTACCTTTAACTTCTGCTACAACATAATAATTTTTATCTAAAAGTCCTTTTAAAGTATTTAACTTTTCAGCTTGTGATTGACCAGCTACACTAACGGAACTCACATATTTAAAGTTAGGAGCCGCTTGCGAAACACTTGCCCACACAAAGTTAGCTCCAGAAAAACCTCCATGACTATTTAAATAAGTTACAAAAGTACCTGGATTAAAATCAGCAATATTTGTTTGTACTCCACTTTTAGCAATCAACATAGCTACAGACGTTACAAGACAACCAACTTGCTTAATTGTTTTTCCACTACTTCCTAATTGAACTCCTGTCCAAGAACCTTGATATTGTTTCCAACTAGCATAAGGACCAGACGAAGCCGAACCAACACAACCGGTTCCACTATTACAACTCATCTTTTGAATATCAGTCGCTCCATAATTTCTGCTTCCTTGATTATATACTTGTAATAATATTTGTTTATAATTTAGTCCCTGTTCTGCCAAACTTTTAATCATTCTTTGTTCTGTACTCAAATATCCTGAGTTAATAATATATCCTTGCTCATTAACCAAAACTTCTCCCTGTACACTAGCTGCAATACTACGTAAACGATGATCAGCCGGCAAAGCTTCTCTATACCTTGCCGCTCCATCAACATGACCACTTCTTACTATTCCACCTTGTCCATCACCGCCACCCATATATGAGCAACCCTCATCAACATTACAAAATACTTGGTCAGCTACACAAGAAGAAATTTGTAAAATCCATTGACCATTTTCTTGCTCTAACTTCTTTCCAGCCGCATTTCCCATTGCCGTAGGTCGTGATAAAGCAAAACTTCTAGCCGCAATCATAAAAGCCTTCAACGCCTCTTCTGGATAACTAGCTCCGATTTCCGCATAAGCTACTCCCATTACATAATCTTCAAAAGGAACAAGTGGTTGATCAATAGCCTTACTATAACTTCCATTTCCATAAGGACTTCCACATTCCATTAATCGTACTTGTAAATTTGAAACTTGCATATTCTTTGTTATATTTCCTGAAGATGATATATAAAATCCCTTAATATCATACATACAAGAACCAACTGAAGCACAATAAGAACCATTACCAGCCGCATCATTTCCTATAAAACTATTATATCTATCAATATAATCAAATACATCATCGGCAATTTGTTCTCTTTCAACATCAGAAGTATTTGGTAAATACATAGGTATTAAATAAGTAATTAAATTCTGTTTAAAAGTATCTTCATTATAAGTATTACCACTATACATAATATCTACAATCTGTCTTATTTTATCTTCCGTCATATTATCATAAGTCATATCAGCCCCATTAGCAGCTAATATATGATAAACAGCCGCAACTTTCAAAACATCTACTGTTTTTCCTGAAGATTGATAACTTAATTTTACGGTATTAATTTTTTGATAAAAGTTACTTGCTTCTTCACTTGCCTCATAAACTACCTCTCCTGTTTCACCACCTGAAGCTGAAAGAGCACCTAAAGCATCACCAAATTCATCAATTGTACCTGAAACATTGCCAATAACAGCCACAACCAACACAGCTATCATCAGAATTGGAAATAATAAAAATAAGGCTGCTTGTATGGCAAAAGTAACAAAAAAACTCATTCTAGCCTTTGTCTTTTTTTCTTCTTGCTGCTCTTCTTCCTTCTTTTTAGCTAAATTTTCCTTACTAAATTCATTATTTAAAGTAGAACTTACTCCCGCAATATTATTAGTATTTTTATCTTTTGCATCAGTAGCATCATTTTTTTCCTTATTATTAGTATTAGCATTAGAATTAGAAGCAGAAGAAGGAAGAGTATTAACTCCTCCATCTTTTAATCCTTTTACATCTAAAACTCTATCAGCAGCATCAAGTACTCCACTATCATCTAATTTTTTAGAGGCTCTACCCATTCCTGGAATACCATTTAAAACTTGACCACCTTTATTTAATAAGTTCTGTCCAGCTTTTGTCTTTGAAGCTGCATCTACCGCTTTAGCTCCTAATGGTCCTCCAAAATAAGCACCCGCTGCTTTAGCTGCTGTTTTAGCAGCTTTTGTAGATGATTTTTGTTTTGCTGCATTATCTTTCTCTTTTTGAGAAGCAAAACTTGTATCAGCGACATAATCTTTTTCATATCTTGGCGCGTTGCTATTATCAGTTCTTCTACTTTTATATGGCATAATACATCACCTACTTCTGTTTTCTTTTTCTATAGTCCTCCACCACTACCGAAAGAATCTAATTCTTCTTGAGTTACTGCTATATTAATACGCATTCGTCTATTTCCACAAACGAACAAGGCTTCACCTTGTGAATAATGTTTTATACTTTCTCTTTCACTATCATTTAAATCAATAAGTAAAGCTAAATCTTCAACAGCTTGTTTTCTAAGACCCATTACTAAATAATAAGATGAGTTATCAAATATTGCTTTACCTTGAGTTATAACTGCCTGATCAGCAAAATCACTTGGTTGTTGTGTAATAATAATTGTTCCTGTATTGTACTTACGAGCTCGTCTTTGAACTTGAGCTAAGAAATCAGCACCTAAAGCATTATTATCTCCTAGCAACACATGCGCTTCATCTATCATTAGTACTGTATCTACATTGAAGTCCAAACATAAACCCCAAGCATATTTCAAGACATTAAAGAATAATGCATTTCTAACATTAGAATCACTATTCATTAATTCTTTTATATTGAAAACCATAAAGTCACTATCTTTTCTAATAGTAGTATGACCATCAAAATAAAATCTCAATTCTTTTGTAATTGGTCTAACTTTTAATTCAAGACGTTCCATAATATCTCGTTCTTGTGTTTGTTCAGTCATTGACATTAAACGTCCCCTAATAGTAGCATAAACATCACTAAAAGTTGGATAATCATTTGATGAATAATTAGAAAAGTCTGTATTAAAATCAATACCAAAACGTTTATAAGTATCTTGAACAATTTCACTAAACATGGTCAAAACATCTTCTTCAATAGATGGATCATAATATTTCATAAAGGCCTTTAAAAACTGTAATGTTCTAGTTAAAACAGTATAACCAAGTCCTTGTCTAATTTCCTCTTCATCAGCATCAATAACAACTTCTAATGGATTAATAAGTCCAAATTCTCCACCTTTACCTATATCAACAGTATCTCCACCAAAAGTTCTTGTAATCTCCTGATACTCATCTTCAGGATCTATTATAACTATTTGACAACCATTTCTAATATGTGATCTAAGCATTAACTTAGCTGCTGTAGATTTACCTGAACCTGATGTACCTAAAATAATCATATTAGCATTATTTCTATTATTTTCTTTACGAATTTTATATAAAAATTGATTAAATAATATTACTCCTCCAGAAAAATCAACACCTAATAAAGTTGATAATCCTGGATCTTTTATACTATCAAATATAAAAGGATACATTGCTGAAATAGTAACTGATGGAATTGGTGTTCCAATTCTTTGTTCTACATCTTGAGCTGGAAAAACTGGAAGTATTGACTTTAACACTTTTTCTTGTTCAAAACGCAATGAAATAGCTCTTAATTCCATAGCGTCAAGATAATTTTTTACATTAACTTTTTTTAATTCTAATTCTTCTTTAGTATCAGCCGTAATCATTATGTGCATTTGAAAATCAAAAATTCTAGCCTGACTACCAGCTAACATTGATGTAAAGTATTCCAAACTTTCTGCATCTTGTCTTATTCTCTCACGTACGGTTTGATCTCTTTCATTTTGATATCTATCTTTTAAATCAGCAACTTGTTTATTTAACATTTTTGACATCAATTGAAAAGGTACGGGAATATGTTTAATTACTACTTTAATACCACCCATATTTGTCAAAGATGATAAATAACCGGGTGATATATATTTAGGATAAGATACCACTGTCATTATTGTGGCATATTTATCACTAATTACAAATTCACTAGGTGAAAAATGTAATCCTTTAGGAGCTAACTGACTTCTTAATCCTATACTCATACTGGCATCACCGTCCCAAATTCTGTTGATGTTCCTCCATTTAAGAAATTTTCAAGTACTAGTCTTAAATCAGAATTACTAATTTGGGAAGCATTTAAACCACACTGTGCTAACCCATTTATCATCATTCTTACTCTTTTTTGAACTTCATCGACATTCTTTGTTTTAAATAAGAAATAATATTCTGTATCAACAACATTATTTCTTATAAATGTTTCACCTTTTTCAATATCTTGCATTATTAACTTTCTAACAGCTGGTGAATTTGTCTCGTTTAATAATAACTGCATTTGTGACATATAAATTGAAATATCAACTGGTCTATCAGCTACTACTAACCAAAACTCAAAATCTATCATATTATAAAAATTTCTAAGACTAATCAAAATATTATTTTGCGTATCTATATCAAGTATAAAAATATTTCTTGGCGTAATTTTAACACCACTTACTTTATAATTATCTGTTGTTATAATCATATTATTTTGAATAGCTTTTACTGGTAACCAATCTTCAGTAAAACCACTACTTACCTTTTTGGACATTTTTATAGCACCAACCTTTCCATCTATAAGTTTGTCTATTAGTTAAAAACTCATACATTTCTACTATTATGTTTAACATATTATGATAATAGGGAACTGGCATTACTAGAAATCCAGCGATAAAAGCTGGACACATTATCATTATTGTCACAAAAGTTGAAGTAAGAGGCATAACAGCTAACAATATAACTGTTATTAAGACCCCAACCGCAAATAATATTAAATCAGACTTTCTAAATATTCCTAAAATTAGTTGCCCCTTCTTAGTATTAGCAGGGATTAAATAATTCACTTATATCACACTCCCTAATTTATTTTTTATTTTGTTGCTCATTAGCTCTATGCATAATACCTTCCATATTAGTAGCTTTTTCTCTTGCTTTGGCATTTGCCTCTCCAATAGTAGCACCTATAGTCTTATAAGCCTGCTCAAGTCCAATACCTGTAGTATCAGCTCCTAAATACGTGCTTCCAAAATCAATATTTGCTTCAATCATATCATGTTTAGCATAAGCCCATTTGTCTTGAAGCTTTCCATCATTGAAAGCACCATTATGAAAATTACTTGCTAAATAATTTGCTGTTTGTGAATCCAATATACTTGAAAGTACATTGTTATCAAAATCTCTAACATTAAAGGTCCTAGTTTGCTTCGTATGAGCATCAGTATATTGGAAATTACCATTACTATCTTTAGCATTCATCGCAGCCATTAAACCTTCATAATTATAATTAAAGTTTTTATATGTACCGAACTCTCCATTTTTCTTTGCCTGTGCTTCAGCCATTGATTTAAATTCACCAATAGATTTAGCCGCATTTTTATTAGCATCTAAAATATTTTGATCCCTACTAGCCAAAGAATTACCAGTTAATAATCCATAACCTGAACTAGTAAGTCTACCCAAGGCAGTTGAATGAGATGCTCTTATAGCATTACGTTTCTGCATAGCATCAATTGAGCTCTTAAGAGCATGATCCTTAGCAGTCAAAGCTGCTCTAGCACCAGTAAATCCACCAGATATAGCACCAGTAATAGCTGAGCCAACATTTCTTGCAATATTTCTTTTAGTCTGTCCAGCATGTAATTGTTCATTTTCCTCTTTAGAAGCTTTATAATTAGTTAAAGCAGAACCTACCATTCCAGCAGCAGCTGCACCCATTCCTAATGCTGTACCAATACCACTGAATAAACCTCTGCCAGCATCTTCTTTCATACCAAGAACTTGACGAATAAACTTAGGTGCTTCTCTAGCAAACATAAATAAACCAATCCAAATAATTATAGCTGACAAAACACCAATCATACCCGTACCAGTATTCATTACAATACCATTAACTATCATATCTTGAATCAAATATATAACAAAATAAATTACTGCCAAACGAATAAATAAATCTAAATATGTTGAAGTTAAAGTCTTAACCCAAGAATTAAATGCTCCATCTTTACTACCTTTAGGATCCATATAACTAATTATTGGAACCGGAGCAATCAAACGAAGTACTGCTAATTTAACAGCACGAACAGCAATCTCAATGGTAAAACTTAATAATACAAAACAAAAGATAATTGCCACTATTGCTGATATTATTGGTCTATAAGCAAACATATACCTTTTTTTACCAAATAACTTTGTCAAAAAACTACTCTTAGTTTGCTCTAAATCACTTTTTACCCATTCAGCATCCGTATCTAAAGCACAATCAGCTGTAATATTACTTAAAATTTCATCAACATCAGCATCAACTCTAGTATAAGACTCCAAAATGGCATCATCGATATCCTTACAAATTCTATTCTCATTAAGCATTTCTTCAGTCTTACCCTCACCTGGATCTTTACGATACTCTTCAGGCACTAAATTAATCCTAACAAATCCCTTTAAAATAGTAGATGTAAATATTTTAGAAGACTTTTCCAAACTAGCAGCTTGCTTATCTGCCCCCGTAAGACCCGTACTACCATCATCATCCGCATCACTTGTAATAGCCCCATCAGTCGTACCTAAAATCAACCGTCCCAAAGTATTATTCGACAAAATTCTATTTTGTAACGAATAAAGTGTACCAAATAATAAACCATTATTATTAAGTTGTCTTTCATACTCATTAGTTGCTCCTGGAATATTAATAGGTACTAAAACAGTCAACAAAACTAAAGCCATAACAACTCTTGTTATAAATGAACTTACTCCTGATTTATTATCTAGTAATTGATCAGGATTCAAAATTCCCCTCATAATAGTAACAGCCAACTGGAATATCATAAATACTCCAATTATAAGTTGCACTCTTTTATAAAAACCTAATATCGTTGCATTATTAAATAAATCTGCTGATGCCACATTAAAAAATATCTGATATAACAAACCTAAAAGCCAATAAGATGTTTTATCAAATAATACAGCCGAAATATTTCTAAACATGTCATTCATTGTATTAGCGGCATAAGTATCTGTCATTATTCATCACCCCTTTATCATTGAAGTCCACAAGTAGGATCAGTAGTTATACCAAAAATACCTAATAAAAATGATACAAGTGTTGGTATAAAGAATAAAGCCACAATTAAAATTAATCTATTAATAAGCTTTTTTCTAGCTTTTCCCATAGATTCATCATCACTTGTAACAATAACTTTCGCAAATTCAATACTACTTAAAACAATTACTAGTATTGGTCCTAATATTCTAATATAATTTAATACTTGCTGTAATAACCAAGCAACAGAATCAGGATCATTAGGATTTCCTAATAAAGAACTATCTGCATCACAATTTTGTTCTTGATTATAATCATCTAACCAATCATCAATATTAACTTCTTCATCACTATCTTTATCTAATATATATAAATAATTGTTTTGAACAACGCCAAAATCAACTAATGAATTCTCATTAATTTTTTCTTTAGCAAAAGCAACTGTCTTATTTGGACTAATAGTAAAAATACTTAATACTAGTACAAAAGAAACTAATATTTTTCTCATAAGACCACTCCAAATACATTATAACATAATAAGTATAGCAAAATAAAAAAAAAATAGCAATTATTTTGCTACCTTTTTGTTTAACATAATGTCTAATTAGCGGCTGCTGACCAACAAGCTTGCCATCCAGAAGTATCTCCTTCTCCACCTGTTGCAACGATATTCATAACAGCAGAAACTATAACTACTACAAAGAAAATCAATACAGCATAAATAATACGTTTAATTAATCTGCTTTGTGCTGCCTTAACCTCTTTTTCATCGCTTACAATAACAGCCTTACCTAAATCGATAGTACCATATATAATTAAAGCAATTGGAATAAATATTTGTACTAACGGAAAAACACCTTTTCTTACAACCTTTACTAATGGTAATAATCCACCACAAGAATCTGTATTTGCCATAACTACCTCTCCTTCATTTAACATTATAATATTATATTATAAATTTGTCAATTAATAAATAACTTAGCGCCTAAATAAACCAAATATTCTACCAGCACCTTCTCTTCTTTGAATCATAGGGCTATTAACTAAACCAATTTTTATTAAAAAGTCATTCAATATTCCATTCTTCTTTCTATCATCCAAAGGCGGAATATTAAAAAATACTCTAATATTGGCTTCAGATTCAAAATCTGCAACATCATTATTCATTAGTAAACTCTGATTAAGTATAACTTTTCTATTTTGCAGATTAGTAAAAATCGTTCTATTTTTCCTAATCAATTTATTCAATTTTATCGTGCTTGGTTCTATTAAATGGAAAACTTCCGAACACATAGTACTATCTGAAATTCCATTTAAATCAACTAGTACAACCTTTACATTAAATTTATTTATAGCTGCTTTTATATCTGTTGACTTAACAGAAATCATATTTTTATCATTAAATAATGCGAATTCATTTTTATCAACTTCTAAAGCCACAACATTATCTTTTCCAAAAGAAGATTCTAACTCTCCTTTTAACATATAAATAAGTGTTGTTGCTCCTGCGTGATCAGTTATATTTTTAAATCCCAATACAATAGAATTACTACTATAACTCTTAGAAGCTACTAAATCTGTAGCACTTTGGATATTTGTAATATTGTTAGTAACAACAGATGCTCCTGTATTACCCATCTGTTTAATATGTTCAACATCTTTAAGTGTATTAGTCTTTTTTAATAAATACTTTATACCTTCAAAATTAGTAGTAAAATTATATATTCCAAGATCAATTAAATTTGATAAAAAACTTGCTGCACATAAAGTGCTACCTTCCGGTAAAAAGAATATAATCTTATTAGGATCTAATCCTTTAGCAATTATTTCATAACTCTTTAATTCAGTATAATGTTTAATAGCTGTAACATCCAATATCATCTTACTATAGAAGAAACTTCTAAACATTTCTACTATTTCATTAGGTTCAAAAGAACCTGTCATATTCTTTATTACATCTATATCCAAAGTTGCTAATTGATCTTGCTGTTCATTACAAATTATAACATTCATACATTTTCACCATTAGCTTGGAATAACTATAGTTTTAGTAGAACCACGTACCTGAAAAATACTAAGTCCCATTATATTATTAATTATTGGTATATTAATATTTATCTGAGTAATAATTTCAAAATGTGCTCTTTCTTCACCATCAGTAATCGTTGTATCTCTTACTTTCTTTACACAATAACCTTCGTCTTGACAAGCAAAAGATGTATCACTAACTCGCATTTTGCCAGCATTATAACCTACATCATTTATATACTCACGAATCTTAGTCCGACAATCACCATTAGGTTGTTGACAAGCACCTTCATATTCTTCATAAGTTGAAATTATTTTATTTTTAACTCTAAAAGCCTTCGTATAATTAACATTAAATGCTAAATAACCAGAAACAATTACTAAAAACACTACTATAATAGCAATATTTACAATTCCTCCAAAAGCATCACGCATCTAATCCACCTCATTTATCTTTCAATTACTACCATACCATGGTTACTAGAAATATTACTCCATTGAGAGTTAATTGCATTTTGGATATTTGGCCACATTAACCAGAAGAAACCAATTACTGCTGCAATAGCAATCAAAGTAATAACTGTCAAGTTTAATTCACCTGTTGCTGCCTTCATAATTTACCACTCCTTTCAACTATTCTAAAATGATTATAACAAAATTTTTTCTAATTAACAATATTATTTCATATATTTTACATACTAAACATCATCATCATAGAAATTAATATTATAAGCATAACACCAATACCTGTAACAACAAGCATTACCATTGTTTGACTTTCCATGTGATTAAGTCTTTCTTTATATTTAGTTTCTCTTGCTTTATTTTGTAATGAAGAAACTGTTCTAGCAAACATCATAAGTCTTTCTTGTTTTCCTTCTTGAGAACCAATTCCTAGACGATATAAAAGTCTCATCATTCGCATTGAATCTCTAACTGGATAAGTATTAGCAAATTCCATATAAGGATCAACTGATGCATCACCTGAATTAATTCGATCAATCATCTTTCTTAATCCTGGTTTAAATATTTCTGGTGCATCTTCTATCGATTTACCAATCGCAACTGGAACCGTATAATGTTGAATTAATATTTCCAAACTCTTTAAATAGTATGGCAACATAATATCAATTTCATGCAAATGTGCTTTATAATATTGTTTTAATTGTGTATATGGCATCTTAAATACTAACACGGCTACAACTGATGCAAACACCAAATTTAAGAAAAACTGTGAATTTATAATTTCAGCTGTATCAGCTGAACTAATAGTAAAAGCTAAAACAATAAAGAAGACAATAGCTGCATATGTAATTCTTTTCATGTACAAAGCATCAGCATCAACATCTTCACCATATCTTGCATATACAAGAAAAGTATAATCTTCTTCTCTTACTACTTCCAAATATTTTTGATTATCAGCAAAAAACTTATCTTTATCAATAGTATGATTATATACTAATACAAATAAGATAATTGCTCCTACAATTACTATCTCCATTACTCTGCACCTACATTCTCATTATAGTATTTTTCACCTTTTAATAGGAAGTAAGTATTAACTATCAATACTCCATGTAAAAGTCCTGAAACATACCATCTATCCAACAAAACTAAATATGTCTCTCTACCTAATAAGTATTGAACTAACATAACCATCAAATACAGCATGACACCAAATTGTAAAAAAGACTTATGGAAAGATGCTCTTTCAATTCTATCACGATATACACTTTCAACTAACATATCGATATCTTGTTGCATATTTTCCAACGATTCTGAAGAATCTCTTGCACCCTCTTTAGTAATTTGTAAAAATAATTGGTGCATATTTTTAACTATATAATATGGATATAATTTACTCATATAATTTAGAGCTTCATCAATAGTACCATTACTATAAGACATACTAATCATTTGATCAACATCACTAAGTACTGGATCTTCAAGTACTCCTGAATTTTTAACTCCTTCAAGTGCCTTAACAAATGATTGTGTCGTAGCAAATTCCATAATAACATTGGATGTATAAACTTGTATTTGTTCAAATAAAAACTCACTATAAATTCTCTTACATCTTAAATATGATAAGTATGGAACAAACATCATTGAAACAAGTACATATACAATTGATATAACTAAATTATAAAAATACAAATACGTAACTACAGCTGTAAAACCAGAAATAACAAGAATCTGAATCATATACTGTCTAGGAGTATATTCCTGACCTAACTCTTTAGTCTTTTCACGAACCATTTTAAAAGAATATGGAGCAAACTTATCATAAACACCTTGAACTTGATTTAATACATACTTGCCTACATTTTCTCCCTTATAATTTCTGTATAAAAAGATTCCTAAAACGACTAGTATTATAAATAATAACTCTTCTATATACATAGGTTTACTCCTTTCTATTCATCAAGATCTAGTTTAGTAAGTGGTACTTGTATTTGATTATTAGTACTATTCGCTACAACTGTCCCTGGTGCAACAACATCAGTACTAGTAACCGGAGCAGTAGCACTTGCATCAGTACTAACTACTGGTATACTTGTGCCTGTCCCAGTATTAGCTACTGGAGGAGCAGCACTTACCTCATTACCTACATCAACACCCGCTACTGGAGTAGTAACATCACTTACCTCAGTATTAACTACTGGAGGTGTACTTGCAACTGTTTCAGTATTAGCTACTGGAGGAGCAGCACTTACCTCATTACTTGCATCAGCACCCGCTACTGGAGTAGTAACAGCACTTACCTCAGTATTAACTACTGGAGGTGTACTTGCAACTGTCTCAGTACTTGCTACTGGAGTAACCGGTGTAGTTTCAACCTCTTTTTCTACAGAATCTTGACTACTATTTTTATCATCTTCTACTGGACTACTCTTTTGTTCCTCAGCTGTTGTACCATCATCATTTTTATCACTAACAGAACCATTATCAGAAGTACCATCATCCAAATCAAACTTACTCAAGTCCATTTCATTCCCATTTTCCTTAAATGGCATTTCTAAAGGTAACTTTGATACAATGTCTTGAACTTCAATATTTTGATTTTCCAAATACTCTATCAAATGGTCACTAGGTTTAATCATTACAGGTTTACCAAATAATTTTTGATAAATAACTTTAGCTTGTGGGACATTATTTTCATCAACATAAAACTCACACACTTCATCCAACTCACGGTGAAATTTACCATATTCTTTACTATAAAAAGCCTTTATATGAACTCCTAATTGAATATAACGATAAATCGTACTCAAAAATTGGTTTACATCCAAATCCGTTTCCATTAAAGAATATAAACGATATGGAATAGCTGATGCTTTATCAGCATGGATTGTTGACAAAATATTATGTCCTGAAGAAATTGAGTTTCTTACTGCTGAAACAGCTTCAGCACTACGAACCTCTGATAACAAAATCCATTTTGGATTTTGACGCATACATGTAACTAATACATCTGAGTAACTAGCTACATTATTAGTCTTCATCGCTACAATATCTCTTTGTGGAAAAATCTTATCCAAGTGAAGCTCTAATGTATCTTCAATTGTAATAATTTTTTCATTCGTTTTAGTATGACTAGCTAGATATTTTACAAATTCTGTTTTACCAGAACCAGTTTCTCCAGCTACCATGATATTACAGTGACCTTCAACACATTTTATTAAAAAATCATGAATATCATTAGTAAAATAATCTTCTTGAATTAATTTAGATTTTTCCAATCTAATCTTAGCTGGTGTTTTACGTATAACTAGTGCAATTCCATTTGTAGCAATTGACTGATGTACAAAGTTAAGACGCAACTCAGCAGATTCAGCATCTAGAAAAGGTTTAGCATTATTGAAAGTTGTTCCCATAACATTAGAACATTGAAAAGCTAACTTTTCTATAAACTCTGGAGTTGCCCCTTCAACTTCTACTCTCATTGAACCTTGAGTAAGTGAACGTATCCATATCTGACCATTATTATCATACGAAATATCTGTAACATCATCATTATCCAATAATGATCTCAATGGTCCAAAATCTAACTTATCAAATATATTTTCGTTCATTATACTCACCCTTTATTCTTTTATTCGTAATTTTCATCCCAATAAGTAACTCTATTAATCCAATCTTTTAACATTTCACTACTAATTTCCAAATCATCAGGTTCATCTTTCAAACTTTCATTAGTAGGAACTAAAATTAATGTTGAATCATAAGTTCTTAAATATTCAGCTTTCTTTAATAAGATGTAGTATTCTTCTGGTACTGCAAATACTACCATAGCAGGTGTTCTTTGCTCATCCATATTTGCAAATACAGGTTGTCCAGAAGCATCTTTAACTGCTAATACTTTAATATTAGAAATTAATTTACCTAACATAATCTTATTATCGTCTTCTTTTAATTGTGTTTCATCTGTTACCTTATTTACTGCTTTTAGATAAATATCAATATAGTTTCCTGGATATACTGAGTTACCATATGTTGAAGTAGAATCAACGGCTAAATTATATAAAACGTATCCTTTAGGATAATCAAGAATAATATTAGCAGGCAATTGTTCTTTTTCAACTACTGCTCTTTCATAGAATAAACTACCTTCAGGTATAACTGAATCAGCTGCAGAATATTTATCAATAACATCACCTTGATTAGTATAAACATCAGCTCCATCAATCATTGAAGGTGGTATTTGTTTAACTCCCACCATATCCTCTGTTATTTGCTCTCCTGGGTTAATCTGCTTTAAAGCATAAGGCACATTAATAGGATTAATTGCTGATTTTACACGCATATTATATGCTACATATAAAACAACAATTGCTAATATAACACCAACCACAGTAACAGTATTTTTGTTTTGCGCAAATTTTTTAATACTTTGTCCTAAATTTCCCATTATTTTCCCTCTTTTCTAACGATTTCTTCTAGTACCCATAGCTCTACCAGTATCATCAAAGTTATTCTCTAAGCCACTTTCAACTTTAGGATTACCAATGTTTTTAGATTCAATAATTGAATTAATTCTTGTTTCAATCCCTGCAGATTGTCCATCAAAACTTAAAACAGTATTTGAATTAACTTTAATACTAACCTTTGGTGGAATTTCATTAATATCATAAAACTTAATATCATAAGTTCTAGTATTATCTACACCATCTGCGAATCGACGAAGGAAGCTCTCAACGAACTTCTCTTTGTCTATTCTAACTAAACCATGATCTCTAGCATAATTTATATCTACTGCATCTTCCATAGCAGCCGATGTCGTTTCTTTTAATAAGTAGAAATCAAGTTCTCCACCTGTTGAATAGTTATTTATAACATTTACTAATAACAAAGCTATAAGAGATAAAATTATAATTCCTACTGTTAACATACCTTTATTCATACTCTATTTTCACCCTCCTATTAATCTAAACTTGAAGATGATTCACATCCAAAACCTGAAGCATCATTATTACATCCAACATTACCAACAGCTCTAACATACTTACCACCAACATTACCTAGCAAGTTAGCGTATCCTGTACTTGTTGATTCAGAACCACTAAAGTTAAACAAGTTACTCTTATATAATATCAATCCATATTTACTTATTTGATCTTTTGAATCATAGAATTGACCATTAAATTGCGTATATGATTTAGCTACCTTATTATAATCTCTCAATTTATTCAACATTTCAGGCGTTAAATGGAAATCATAATCCAAATACTCACTATCATTATTATAAATTGAATCACCACGTTTTTGAATCTTAGCTATTAACAATTCTGGATTAACATAATAATCACTAGTTCCGTAACCCGTTGTTGCTTTAGAAGCTGGAATCGTTGCTGAAGAAGTCCAGTTAAATCCAGGTTGTCTTCCAGTCGAACTATAATCCGTTCCAACACTTACAGCTTCATCTGGATCAGGGAATAAATTCGAATTATTTACACTTCTTACACTATAATTTAATGGATCTGTAAGACACTTATTAGCATCATCTTTTGGTGAAGTAGTTGGATTATTATTTAAAGCATAGAAACATTTTATATTAAAGTTCCAACCGAAGTATCCAAAATTCTTAACATCTGCATTAATATTATATTTAATACTTGAAGGATTATAAGGTGCAGTTGCAACATTCTTTATTGCATCACACACACTACTATATTCGTTAGACTCATAATAATAATTATCATCACCATTCTGTTCTGCTAATTTATTGTAATACCAGTTCCACCATTGAACATTAACATTTTGTGCATCAAATGGTAAACAGAATTTAACTTTATCTAGATACCAACCTTTAGTATTACTTGGTCTTTGGAATGATATTTCTTGTGTCTTATTATTTTTCCAAACGCCTGGGAAAGTAATTTCTGTCTGATAGAAATCTCTAGCATCTGGTCCATTATAACATCCATTATAATCATATATTACTGTATCTTTATTAGCATCTTTCTTTAATTTATCCTTAGCTGAAACAGTTCCCGATGTAGTTGAATCTAATGAAGATTTACTTGATAATGGATAATCTACTGTTATTTCTCTATTTTCACCATCTGTATATGTAGCAGACATTGTAAATTCAGCGGTCTTTGTTGTACAACTAGCTGCAGCCTTACATTCTTTTACTTTAGTATTATAAGCATTAAGATTTTGACTATAATCATAATCAACATCGATATGATTTAAGTATCCACTATTGCATCCATATGTTTTAAATGAACATACTTCTCCACATACACTGCCTCCATAATTACGACGTTTAAATCCACAATCCCACCAAGTATAAGTACCATGATCTCCTTTAGTTTTAGCATCTTCATTAATACGATACCATCTTGCATAACCATCACCTAAAGCACAAATTGTACCATTATTAACTTGATAAGTATCAGAGTATTGGAAAGATCTTAACTGCATTTTTTCTACTTCTGCTTCAAACATATCAGCAGCCATTTTTCCTAAATTACTACCATAAACTTTTTTATAGCATTTAGTACTACATTGTTTTGTATATTTTCCACCATCACATTCATTTACACATTGATCAAAATCAATTACTGGTCCACCTTGATGTTCATGGTATGCCCCAACTGCTCTATTAGCACAGTTAGGTATAGGCTCACATACTTTACTTTTTACAGGAGTACTACCAGGAGTTACTTCACCTGTACATTTTACTCTACTTGTAACTTTAACTCGATATTCAAAACAACCACCAGCAATTGAAGCAACCGGAGGACCATATTCTACATCAACGGCTTCTTCACAGACTCTCTTACAAACAGTTTTATCTTCTTTTTCTGTAGAACCATAATTAGTTCTTAATACATTTCCTTTACCATCTTTTAACCAACCAGAACCAGTTTTATGATACTCATAAGTAACCTTATAATCAGTAACATTTTTTCCATAATAAGATGTTATATTAGGATATGTATATTCTTGAGAAACATTACCTAAACTATAATTAGAATTACATTTTAAATTTTTAACTGTCAAATCAGATGACTTTATATCTTCAAAACAATGTGTAGATTTATTTGTAGCATTACAAGCACTATTTTTTGAAGCATTAAAGGCTTCACCAAAAGATGTATCTGTATTTACATAATCTTGATAATTAACATAATAATAACTTTCAATTGTATCAGAGATTAAATCTTTTACTTGGCTATCTGTTAAACTAACAAATACTTTTGCATTCCAACAATATTCAGCATATTCTTTATAAAAAGATAACCCATCTGCATTATATAAATCCATTACATCATTAGAAATACCAACATTTCTAGCTCCTTCTCTAATAGCACGACACAATGTATTATATTGTTCATTATCCTTAGTCGCAACATCCTCTAAACTAGTTGTATTAATTGATGTTGCCAATACTTCATAATATTGTCCTGCATCACACAAATCATCACTTGCTGCTAACAAAAATACTATTTCTATCGTTCCATCATAATTTGTTTTTAGTTTAGAAGCATCTAAATGTAATTTAAGAGGAGAATCTTTAGTTAAAATTGCATCTTTAACTTCATTATAATTTAAAATTACATCAGCATAATTAACATTTGGTTTAACAACATTACCACTTTCATCAACAAGATTGGAATTACCACCTTCATATATTTTAAAGGATCCCTCTTTAGCAGTAACTGTTACATAATTATCATCATCAATTAGTCCAATGTCTAATTCATATTTATCCATAGCTCGAGCTTTTGGACAAGTTTTTCCACTGCCATTTGTTTGTACATTTGAACTACTGTCATTTGTCTTAGTATCATCTTTTTTATCTTCAGCATTTACATTTAATACTGCTACAATTAAGGCAATAATAACAACTAGCACAACCCCAAATTTTCTCACCTTATGCTTTGCTTTCATCTACATTACCACCTTTCATAACGTTTTCTAACTCTTTATAATTATCATTTTCTTGAACACCATAATTAGTTATCTTCTCCCCATTTCTAACTAATCTAGCGTCAACTTTAAATGATTTATCATAACCATACATTCGTGTACATGTAACTAAGGAAATTACTTTATCTTTTTCATTAACATCTATATCAAAATCATATATACTTTCATCTAAGGCGTTTTTAATATAACTTTTCATTTCCTTACTGGTATATTCTTTTTCATTAAATAAATCTAAATCATCATTATCTGGATAAGATACAGCAAATATCTTAAAAATATATTCTTTACCATTAAGTGAATATTGAATATACTTATTATCTTTTACAAAATCCAAATAAGTAAAACTCATCAACTGTTCAAATCTTGTATGATCTTTATCAGCTATTGTCGGATTAATTGATAAATTCAAAATATTATGTCCCGAAATATAAGTTATATTATTTAAATCATCATATAAGGCCTCTGTCCATACAAAATTATCTGTTTTATATGAAAAATCATAATTAGGTCCATATATTACCGGATAATCAATGTTCGTACCTTGAACTTTTAACCATCCCTCTGTAACATATTCTTCATCTTTAGGATCTTCTTTTTTGGCTTTTGCTAAATCATCAATTCTCGATTCCAACTTATAATAGTTAACTATATTTAATTCTTTAATTATATAAAAGCTACTTATCATTAAGATGATAACAACTATTACTGTCAACAACAATACATTAGTTGTATTATTGTTGACTTTTTTACTAATTTTTTTCATTTACCACAACACCTACTTTGCAATTGTATAAGGATTATCATATGTACCGTCACCTTTAACTATTGTACAACCATCCTTTAAGTAACCAACAACTCTAATTCCGAAATCCATTGTTATAGCCATATCACCATACATCACAACTCCTACTTGTGAAATACCATTTCGTACTAATTCATCATTTGAAGAATTAATCAACCAATATGAACCATAAACATTGCTATCGGCAGCACTAAACATATCATACATATTAGGTGCTGAGAATTTTACTTTATACTTCTTAGTATTTACTTCTCCACCATAACTAGAAACACTTTTATAGATTGGAACTTCTATTTGTTTATTAGTAAAGTAAGAACTATCAATATATTCTGATAAACTATTATTTATATAATAACCTATATTACCTTTCTCCTTAGGATTATAACTAACAGCTCCATCATCTTCATAATTTGTTAAAATAACTTGTCCTCCACGAGCTAACGCAGTAGTTGCTATAATCTTAGTAGTTCCATCACTTTCGCCTTCTATTATTCTCCAAGTCATTCCTGAAAGTTTTATATATTCACCACTATATCTATCACTTACTTTTTCCTTAGCCTCGGCTTTCTTTACATCACCTAAGCGATAAGGATTATTTCTACTACCATCACCATCAGTAATTAATGCATCACCTTTTATTGTAATAACTGGTCTTACTCCAAAATTATACTTTTTCTCAAAACTCATAAATTCTAAATCGACATTAGAACCAGAAACAAAGTAACTTCTTGTTATATAGGCCATATCCTTATCTTTAGCATTTGCAACCCAACTCATTGTCAATGGTCTCATAAAGTTACCATCACTACCTTGAGCCTTATTTACATCTATCACTGAAGGAATATATACTTTTCTTTTACTTGTATAAGAACTACATTTATCAATTTTTAAGCTATTATCATCTACCTGTTGATTACAATACTTATTTTCTACAATTAATTTTTTTGATTCTTTACTCAAATGACTATAAAAATAATCATCTAACCATTTATCAATACCATTATAATTGACATTAGCAATATCACTATCTGCTACTATTTTTACATTTTCACCATCTAAACCAATTATTCTAAATAGCATACTTGAAAAATAAATATAATTATTTGGATTTTCTCCACTATAATAGCCTTTATCTTTGGTAGCTTCTTTAATTGTTGACTTAAGTACTTCTACTACTTCAACTTCTCTTTTTACTTCTGTTCTATTATTTAAGCTGTCAAAAGCAATATATCTTATTTCATAAGTTCCTGTCTTACTAGTATCAACTTTTCCTTTTATCGTAACTTCCTTTTCATCTATCTTGCCATCATTATTATCTACGACACTTTTTACGCCCGGATCTTCAAATTTTTCATTTTTACTTACCCGTACTTTACTTTCACCATTCAAAGTAATCGTTGGTCCCTTATGATCAATAGTTGAAGATAAAACGCCGCATTGTAAATATGTATAATATTTATATTCACCATTTTCTCTTTTTACTTTAACCCAACTTTCTGTTAAAGAACAAGGACTCTTAGTATAAGGAATATAAAAATCTTCTTTTACATAAGCCTTATAATACAAATCTTGCAACGATATTGACTTTACTCTCTCACCAGTAGGTAACTCATTTTCATTATGTCTAAAATATCTTTCAGCTGCCTCAGTCATCGTCTTTTCATAGTCTTTAAACTTCAAGAAAGGATTAATTACTAAAAACCATACAAATAAACCAATAATAACAACGGTTATTACTAATTTCAAAACTTTCTTAACCTTTTTATTCATAATATTCTCCTCTTAAAATACTACCAAGTCTATCCAATCCTCTAATATCCTTATATCTAATTTTATCATAATTGCCTAAAAAGTCAAATGACTTTTATTGAATTATTCTATTTCTTTTAAATTATATATATATTGATTATTTCTAATAGTGTAAATCAATTGTAAGGTTGGTGATTTTTCCATTTCCGTAGGTACCTTTAAATATAAGTATTTACCATAATATCTAGTATTAAAACTCTTATTAACCTCTGCCGTCTTTAAATCTCCATTTTTATCTTCATAACGTAACTTAGCATATTTTAACGTAAAATCTAACATATCTTTACCATCTAATTCTAAGGAAGCATAAGATAGATATAAAATCTTTTGTCCCTCTTTAGCATTATAAAGACTACTACTATTTTCACACTTTGATGTATTACATATTCTTGTTATATAATTTACACTATCCAAAAATTGTACATCATCAAAAGAAATTTCCTCTTCTTCACCTTTATAATCAAAATATTGACTCTCTCCTAGGCTGGCCTCTTCATTAGTATTTATCTTTGATAAATCTTCAATATTAAGCCTTATCTTTCTTAAATGTTGATCTCCTTCTAATTCTTGATAATATAAAACAAACCTCTTAAGGGGTAATTTTTTATCTACTCGATATATTTCTATTAAATTAATACTTTGATCTCTTTTTAACTCTTGTACTCTATCCATTGTTGTTCCTAAGTCTTCAAAGTCTAAAGCATATAACTTTGTACTGTTACCATAATTATTAACGCCATTAAACACATGAAAATTAGCTAAATTCACTTTTCTTGGACCTTCATTATTTTTAATTGTCATATCAACAATTACAAATGCGTTATTCTTAGTAATTACTTTTCCAGCATAATTTTTATCCGTATAATATGACTTATTAATTGTAATAGTATAACCATTGGCATTAAAAGTATCTCCTTGTTTATAAGCTCTATTAGTTATAAATACATAAACATACATATTTTTTAATATAATAAGAAAAATTATCACAAACACAGTATTAAAAATAAGTTTATGTTCTCGGTAAACATAATCTAAGTTTCTAAGTGTTCTTTTATATAATCTCCTAAATGATTCTTTATCAATATCAATACTTATTTCAAATTCTTCTCTATCTTCACTACTTAAATCTAAAAATTCTTGATCTTGATTAAAATTAAATTTCTTTAAATCTACTCCAAATATTCTTATAAATAGTATTAAAAAAGTAGGATACTGCAATAAAGACAAAATAAAGAGCAAATCACTAATCATTCTTATATTAGTTGTCTCTGTATCACCTAAATAACTATTAAAATAGCCTGCCGTCCAAACAAACGCAAAAAATATTCCTGAATAAACAATTACAGGAAATAAATATAACTTCCAAGGTTTATTTTTATGTCTTAATAGTAAGGCTAAAGCTATATTACTAATAATAATTAATAATAAACATAAATATCCTAGAAAGGATATATATCTACTAATAGGTTCATTATAAGAATCATAACTTCTCAATTCCATAAATTGTGTTACAAAACCACTAGTTTGAAATACTTTATAATAAATATAGGCACACAATAAAAATAAGAAGATATGTATTTTCTTAAAGTTTTTAATTAAAAATGCATATGGTTTTCTAATTACCATCTTTAGACACCCTCTTTATCTTATTCTCCTACTTTAGTATACATTATTTTATTTTTTTTTTAAAGTATCTTTTATAAAAAAATAGTATTTCTTTTTCAAATACTATTTATCTATCTTATAAATTATTTTTATTTCCGGTGTTTCTTTGTTTTTATTTGTATTTATATCAACATTTGCAATTAACAGAAACATTGTAATACATCCTATTAACAATACCACTGTAGCAATACCAAAAAACATTTTCGCATCTTTATATTCTTTTTCTTTTCTCATACGTTCTCCTACTCTAGTAGTATATCAAATTACACTATATTTTATCAACAAAAAAGATTGTTTAAGACAATCTTTCATTTATTGGATATCAATTATTTCGATATCATAACTTCCATTAGGACTTTCAACTGTTACAATATCTCCAACTTTATGATCAAATAAAGCTTGTGCTATTGGACTTTCATTAGAAATTCTGCTTTCAAATGGATCTGCTTCTTGACTTCCAACTATTTTATATTCATCTTCTTCATCATCATCAACATACTTTATAGAAACAGTATTACCAATTCCTACTTTATCTTTAGAAACATCAGCAATTATTGAAACATTTTCTAACATTTTTTCTAATTGTTTAATTCTAGCCTCTATTACAGCTTGTTCATTACGAGCAGCATCATACTCGGCATTTTCTGATAAATCACCCAAAGCTCTTGCTTCTTTTATTGCCTGAATATTCTCAGGACGTTTTACATTTATTAAGTTGTCTAACTCATTCTTTAATTCTTCTAAACCTTCTTGAGTTAAATATACTGTATTTTTATTTCCCATAAATTATCACCTCTATAAATAATTAATTAAAATGAGCTTACCATATTTACTCAACTCGCTATAGTATAGCATATTTTTTATCTCAATGCAATAATTTTAGTATTTTTTACTTAAAATTATCTCTCCCAAAACCAGCCATATTATAGCACTATAAATCATTTTATGCAAGTTTTTTTACTTGATTTATAAACAATTCATCAGTCATTCCAGCTATAAAATCAATAACTTTTCTTTTATTAGAATTATTTTCCAAATATTCTTTACTTTGATAATCTAAAAATATTTGATAAATAATACTATCTTTATTTTCTTTTTCTAAGTCATCTAAATAGCTATAAAAAATCTTATTCATTCCCTTTCGATAATATTCTCTTTCTAAATCAGTTAAACTATATTTATAAATATTTGCGTAATTAAATTTCTTTAATTCAAATAAAGCTTTAAAAACTTCATCACTTAACTTTATATAAGGTTTATCTAAACTATTTGTAATAATATCATTGATTATATTATTAACAATATCTCGATTATTATCCCCTAAAACATTTCTAATTTCTTCAGGAATTTGCTCTCTTTTTAACTTACCTATCATTATAGCATCTTCTATATCTCTACCTATATAACCAATAATATCACTAATTCTTACTACACAACCTTCTAGTGTCATTGGTGGAATCTTATTAGCTGCCTGTAAATCTTTATAACTATCTTGATACTCTTTTAAAAATTCCTCTTTACTTTTAGGTACTGGTTTATAAATATTACTTAACATTTCTCCATTATGACACATTATACCATCTAAAACTTGAATATTAAGATTTAACCCCTTACCAAAATTTTCTACTACCATATAATGTCTTACACCTTGAATATTATGGGCAAAATATTCTCCTAATTCCTTACGTGATATTTCATTTAATAATGCTTCACCCATATGACCTAAAGGTGTATGACCTATATCATGTCCCAAAGCAATAGCTTCTATTAAATCTTCATTTAAATTTAAAGCTCTTCCAATCGTTCTAGCTATTTTACTAACTAATTGAACATGGGTAATCCGCTTACTAACATGATCATTACCCATTCTTGTAAAAACCTGGGTCTTATCCAAATATCTTGTATAAGAATAAGAATGAATTATTCTATCAATATCATGAAAATAAGGGGGACGATAATCCTCTACTTCTTCCTCTAATCTAATAGCTTCACTACTCTTAGTAGCAAACTCTGATAAATACTTTTCTTTATTTAAAAAATTCATCTTTACTTTTTTATAATCCATTTTATTAATCCTCTATTTTCCTTTTTTTATTAATCTAATCATCGAATACTGAGCCAACTTTTTAGGAAACTTCAATTTTAATACTTGCTCCGGATGTCTTGCTACTTCTAATTCTTGCATCTTCTCATCATAAATTTTTTCTATTTTATAAGAATAAATTTTTAAATCAGGCGTAAATATTTCTACTTCATCACCTGGCTCAAAATAATTTCTTTCTACTAATATTAAACATTTATTTTCTTCATCATACCCTGTAATTAATCCTAAAAAATCCTGATTAGATACTTCTACTCTACCTGTATAATACTGATCAGTCCAATCAGCTTCTTTTAGAAAGAAATGACTCGATACCTCTCTATTAGCAACTCTATTCAATCTCTCTTCCAGTACTTGCATAATATCTTCTGTCAAAGTATTATCATATATTCGATCAATTATTTCTCTATAAGTACCAATAACCGTTGCTAAATAATATAAAGATCTCATTCTCCCTTCTACTTTTAATGATACCACTCCCATATTAATTAAATCTTTAATATAACGTGCCATATTCAAATCTTTTGTAGCTAATGTAAAATCCTTTTCTTCATCTGTTTTAAAAGCAAAGCGACAGACTTGACTACAACCACCTCTATTAGCATCTCTATTTGTCACATAATTAGATAATGCACATCTTCCACTAAAACAAGTACACATAGCCCCATGAATAAATACTTCCACATCTAACTTGGTTTTTTCAATAATTTCCTTTATTTGCTCTTTTCCTAATTCCCGAGCCAAAACAACCCGATCAACGCCTTCTTCTTTAAAATAATTAACTGCTTCATAATTACTTGTTGAATTTTGGGTTGATAAATGTACTTCCACCTTCTTATGCTTTTTCTTAATATAAGAAATAATAAAAGGATCACTTACAATAAAGGCATCTATTCCAGCTTCTACAACTTGATCAATATATGAAAATACTCCTTCCATATCTTCATTATGAAAGACTATATTTAATGTTAAAAAAACCTTTTTTTGCAGCTTATGAGCAAAACAACATCCCTCTTTAATTTCTTCTAACGAAAAATTAGTAGCATTAGCTCTTAAACTAAACTTTTCTCCACCAATATAAACACTATCGGCTCCATATAATAAATTAACTTTTAATCTCTCCAAATCTCCTGCTGGAGCTAATAACTCAATCTTTTTCATTCTTCTTCACCTTATAGATTGTCTTCTTAAAGAAAAAATTAGTATTTTCACCCAACACCTTATATTTATTTACATATGCTTCATCTTGGCAATTATTCCTTATATAAGTAATAGTATCTTTAATTAATTCTTCAAAAATTTCTTCTAACCCATTCTCTCTAAAAATAATATAACTACAATTATTTTCCCATAACTCTTTAATTACACCGCAACCATTCATAATTTCTTTCTGATAAAAACTAGTTCCTGCCGTCTCTTCTACAACTTCATACATCGTATTAGATACCTTTTCTAAAATATCTAAATTCTTTTTAGACCTTTTATCTAAATCCTTATAATAATTAGTTAATAATTTTCTCTTCGAAAAAGCAATACAAGCCTTACCTACCACTTCAACCATACATTTTATTTTACTAAGTTTAATAATTTCTATTATTTCTGCCAAAGTTATTTCTTTTCCTAGTATAGCATATTTTACTCCTTTGTCATAATAATAATTACAAGTCATATAATTATTTACCATATGTGTCTGATTCCAAACTAAGTCTACTTGCAAATGCAAGTCTTTTTTTAATTTCAATAAAGCTAAGTCATAAAACATAATTCCTTGTAGTTTTAACTTATCTAGCTCTTTTAATATTTCTTTTAACGCATCAATCTCATCATTAAAAAGATTTTTATTAATACTTACAAATATCTCTTTATCTCCAAATTTCTTCGTAATATCTTTTATTTCTTCTAAAGAATAAGTCCTTTTACTAGATACCGCAAAATCTTTTAAACCTACAATTATCCCATCAGCTTCAACTTTTTCTTCTTTTAATACATCATTATATTCGACAACTAACTTCATACACGACTCCTCAATTTATAATAAAAACATCTGATTTCAACTCTCGTTGACTCAGATGAAGTTAATCAGTAACTCATATTATAGCACAATAAATTATTTCAAGCAATTTATGTTATTTCAAATACAAATTCATTATCTACAAAATAATCATATTCTTCTTGGGAAGTAGCAATCAAAAAAGGTTTATAAACTACTAATTTTTTATCTTTAACGTAATAATTGACATCACTCATATATCCTAAGAACCCTCTTCTTCCCACAAAACATTCAAAATCACATGAAGCTGAATCAATTTTATTATCAATTACTAAATCCCAAAAATAATCTTTAAATTTCTCTTCTATTTTTTTCTGAATGTCCTTTTCTGTAACTTTGAAAGCTGTCAACATATCAATATCTTCCATTTCATTCAAAGTCTTTAAATCAATATTTATCGTCTTAAAATAATTTATTGGTCCATTATCTTCTGCATAATCAATAATCCTAATCATTAATGATAAGATTACACCATCATTTATATCATAATCATAATAAATAACACATTGAGCTTTATCTAAATAATCTGCTACAAACAATTCTATTTCTTCATTTAAAGCACTAATTGCATCTGTATTTAAATTTATATAAGGAACATTCTTAACATAATCACCATAACTTTTATCTATGTTAGTATAAACTAAATCCTTAGAATTATCTATCATATATTTTTTATAATTAAGCTCTTTCGGTCTAAAAAGATTATATCCCACAAACAAACCTATTATAATTACTATCATAGTTATTATAAATGGTACATATTTAACATCAAATGTTGTTTTTTTATTTCCTTTAGTAGGTCTTTGTTCTTTTTTCATTTTCTTATTATCTACCATTAACATAAAAGACCTCCTCTAATTATTCTGTTATTGCCATTTTATAATCTGTATTTTTAAAATAATCTTCCTCATCATATATAGAATAAATATTAAATTCTTTATAGACATATAATTGAGCATTATCTACATAATAATGAATATTGTCTAAATAATTACTAATATTTCGATAACCTAAAAAGCAAGTATAATCACATTCCTCATCAAAAATATTTTTTTCTCTTTCTTCTCTAAAAAAGGTCTTGAATTTTTCTTCAATCTTTTGTGAAACATCAGCTTCCGTTATATTAAATAAACTTAAAATATCGGCATCCTCTAAAATTCTTTTTTCTTTTAAGTTTATATTATAAGTTTTAAAATATACTACCGGTAATGGTTGATCATAACAATTTATCTGCATAACCACTGATAAAATATCCCCACTAATTTGATATTCATATGTTAAGACATTATCTTCATTAACTAAATAAGAATTCGCTACCTCAGCAATTTGATTATTTAAATCCCCAATTATATCTGTTTTTAAATTTATATAAGGAACCATTGTAACAATATCGCTTACATCTCGGGTATATCTAGTATAAACAATTAATTTAGATGTATCCTCTTTTATATTATTGTACCCTGTATTTTTATTGTACGTATTAAAGTAATGATAAACATTAAAACAAACAAACAAAAATGTCGCTACAATAACTACTAGCAAAATAACCTTGTCATTTCTTTTTTTAATTACCTTTTTCATTACAATCTTCCTTTTTATCTTCTAATAATTAGGTTTGCCATAACCATAAACATATCCAGTATGACGATTTCTTGTCTTTCTAGATACTCCGTGAGCACCATGACACTTACTAACAGCTTCTCCTTCACAACTGGTATTTCCTTCTATAGTATAAACATAATCAGCATCAGCTCTCTCTACTATTCCGGTATGTGAGTATCCTCCGCCAGATCCATAAAAAACGATATCTCCCGGTTGCGGTGTATAACCTGAACCTTCAGAATAATATTGTCCTCTAGATTTAAACCATGAAGCTCCAGCTGAACAACCAACATATCTAGGTAAAATACCAGAATCTAAAAATCCCGCTTGTCCTGCACACCAGGTCACAAAAGCTGCACACCATGGCTGCGATAAATCTAAGTGATTAAAAGTTTCATATTTAGCATGACTATTATCACCTTCATTATTACCAATCTCAGGTATAGCCACACTAAGCAATCTTTGAGCACCTACCCCCGCTGGACCCGAACTACCAGAACCAGCCTTATGTTCTTCACCTTGTTCATAACCATCTGGATCAGGTAAAATATTATATGGATCTCTATCCGTTATTTTTATATATTTTAAAGGCGTATTAAGTGATACTTCCCTCATAACTTTAGCATTCTCCCAACAAGAAGTAACTACAAAACTATCAGGTAACATTCCCATAGCCGCATCTAAAATTACTGGTAAGAAAAAGCAAACAACTGCCGCTATTAACTTATTAATAACATTCTTCATTCCATTTTTCTCTTCTGGATTAAGAACTAACTTACCAAATTGAAACGTAAGCATTACTACTAAAATTATTGGCACAAATAATTGTATTAATTCAAATATCTTCCTTGTAATGTCAATAATTGAAACTAGCCCATAGTCCATACAACAATTACCCAATGATGAAGTGCAATCCAATATTTGCAAATATTTCATTCTATCACCTTATCTTTACTCACTACTCTTTTTTCTACTTACAGCTATTCCATCTCCAATATCTAAAAATTCTGTTTCATAGTCCTTATTATTTTGTAAAAAAGCAATATAATCTCTTATTTTTCTAACCAATGCCCGTAAGTTTCTACTCTCAATTTCATCATCAGACTTTGCTACTAAGCCATGAAAACTCAAATTATCCGTAATTATAACACCCTTATCACTCAAATTAGCAGCAAACTTTTCAAAAAACTTAGTATTTTGTGCCTTGGCTGCATCTATAAAAATTAAATCATATTTATCTGTTAAATTAACTTGAAAAGCATCATTATATATTAAATTAATTCTTCTTTCCAAATTTAGTTTCTTTACATTTTTAATAGCTTCTAAGTATCTTTTCTCATCTCTTTCTATAGTTGTCACTTCAATGTCACTATCACAAAGAGCCATCATGATAGCTGAATATCCTATAGCTGTACCAATTTCTAAAATTTTTCTAACTGCATTTTTCTCAATATAATCTTTTATATACTCAATTCCTTCATCAGTTATAATTGGCACATTATACTTATCCGCATATTCCTTCATTTGTTTGATAGTCCCAAAACTATCTACCATATCCAGTCACCTTTTTCTTTTATCTCAGCAACTTTTTGCTGATGCTCACTATTCGTTTTCGTATAATAAATATTTCCCTTTTTATCTGCGACAAAGAATAAATAATCACTACTAGTTGGATTAACACTAGCTTCTAAGCTTTCCTTACCAAAATTACAAATTGGTCCTACTGGTAACTTACCACCCATATTAGCCGCCCTTGTATTATAAGGATTTATCGTACTAAATTCTGCAGTAGATAAATCACCCGTCATTGGTTTTTGTAAAGCATAATAAGTTGTTACATCACTACCTAAATTCATTTTATTAGCAATTCTATTATTAAAAATTCCAACTATCATCTTTCTATTTTCTTGATTAGTACCTTCTAATTCTACAATCGATGCCATTGTCACATAATCATGAACATTATCTTTAATTTTATCTTTATATTTATTCAATTTTTCTTCCATCTCATCAAGCATGGTCATAATTATTTCTTTAACAGTCACATCTTTAGCAAAAAAATAAGTATCCGGAGCCAAATACCCCTCTAAAGGATAATAAATATCCTCACTAACTATCTTTTCTTCTAAAAACCAATATTTACCTATTAGTTCTTTAATTAATTCTTTATCATTAAATACTGCAATAACTTCATCTACTGGTTTATTAACTTTTTCCGCAATTATTTCTGCATAATCAGTTATTCTTTGTCCTTCTTTAAAAGTTATTAATAATTGATCAGGATCATAACTATTACCAGCTTCTAAAGATTCTACAATTTCTTTTACATCCATTGTTCTATTAAATTCATAAGTCGTAGCTTTCAAAGTATTTTTACTATACAATTTAACATATAGTCTAAAAATAGATGTATTCCTAATCAAATTCTTTTCTTTTAAAATTTGGGCAATTTTTGCTGAACCATACCCCTTTTCAATAACTACTTCTATACTAGCATCATCATTTTTATCTACACAACTTGTAGAATATATCCAAAATATAGCTATTCCAATCATTAAAATAGCTACAAGTATTAGAATTAAAACAAATAATAAAGGTTTTGCTTTCCTTTTTTTTACTACCATCTAATCTCCCACAAAATTAATTTTCACTTGTGTCATTACCCATTTTATTTCTAATTTCTTCTTGAAGTGTTTCTAGTATAGTTTCAATAACTTTCCATTCTTTATCTGATTGAATTGGTTCTAATCTACTCTTAGGATCATTTGGATCATATATTGAAGCAAAAACTTGAATATTTCCTTGTTCATCCTTACTATTATCTGTATAAACTATATAGTTTTTATTTGTCTCCTCATTTTCAAATGTAAATAATACATCATAAACTATTTCATTTCCATTTTCATCTAACATTGAAAAAGTATTTTTTTTCATTTTTCTTTATCCTTTCTATCTAAGTATGTTTGTAATATTATAGTAGCTGCCAAACTATCGACAACCTTTTTTCTTCTTTTACGTGAAACTCCACCATCAATCAAAACATTAGTTGCACTAACAGTACTAAGTCTTTCATCTTGCAAAAAAATAGGTATTTCCAATCTTTTTTCTAGCTTATCCTTAAAATCTAAACTAAGTTCACCTTTAGGACCTATGGTATTATTCATATTCTTAGGAAAGCCAAGGACAATGGCCTCAATACCTAATTTTTCTACCTCACCAACAACTTCATTTAGTAAACGTTCATATTCCTCATTATGTCTAATTATCTTATAACTACTGGCAATAATACCACTGCTATCACTTAATGCCATACCTAACGTTTTACTACCTAAATCAAGACCTAAATATTTCATTTATTATTTTTATGAAATTCTGTTAATAAAATTTCTACTATCTTAGCTCGATCCACTTCTTGAATCTTATTTCTAGCATCCTTATAACTAGATATATAACCTGGATCACCACTAATTAAGTAACCAACTATTTGATTAGTTGGATTATAACCTCTTTCTTCTAAAGCATCAAAAGCTTCCGTTAGAGCATCTCTAACCACTTTAGTATCTAATTCTTGTACACTGAATAAACTAGTTTTGTCTCGCAACGTAATCACCTCACTATAATATTATTAATTTTATTTTAACATTTAATAACATCATTTACAACATTTAAAGTTTCTTTACTTTTTCTTTTCCTATCTTTCTAGCTCGCATTTTTATCATTAATAAATTAATTTCTTTTACTAAATTACCTATTCTTTTAAAGTTTCCATCTTCATAAAAATCTTTATATATTTCTTCAATTTTCAAAGCATCTTTTTCTGATAAACCAACCAACTCTTCTAAGGCTAAATCATTAATTGCTCGCACATCATCTGGTATAAAAGCCTCTTGATCAATATCATATACTTCTTTTAATTTTTGGTATAAAAATCTTCCTACCATCTCAAATTTTTTTACTTGCTCTTCAGTCAAATCAACTATTTCTTTATTATTAAATAATATAAATAATTCCTCTACAAAAAAATGTTTACTATTAATCGTTGAACTAATAGTATATGTTGGATATTGTTTTAGTAATTCACAAAGATTTCTAATAACTTCATCATCTTCAATAGCATTTAACATTTGTATTTGTCTCTCCGACAAATTAATAATTCCCCTAACCCCTAAAACTTCAACAACTTGGGGTTTTAAAAAATGTAAATATCTATCTTCAACGCCATTTAAATCCGGTAAATCTTCTACCTCATAACTTTGATAACTTACCTTACTTATTTCAGGCCTTCTTTTAAATATTTCTAATAAAACTTTCATTTCTTGAACTTTATCTAAATATTGTTCATCTTGAAAGTATTCATACTCCAAGCAATTATAAAAAAGTTTTTTATTTTTTATAAAAATGTCCACATTTTCTTCTTCGCTAAATAGTTCTTTATATTCCTCATCCAAACAAAAAAGATAATCTTGTTCATCAGAAATAAAATTTAAGCCTCTCTCTAAAAATTTTCTTAGTACTTGAATATTATCATTATACAAAGCATAATACTGACATAAAACTAATTTAGCATAAAAATTAGTCTTATCACCTTTTACATTATCTTCTAATGCACTAATAATTATTTTTAATTCTTCACTAGAAAATTCCTCATCCAACAATTTTAACATTTTTTCATTAATAAGTTTTAGCTTATCTTTATCATAATTATCTTTATATATCACTAATCTTTTTTCTAATGATTTAACTATATTTTTACAAAAATTATCATTCCACGTGCTCATAATAAATTACCTTACTGCATAGACAAAAGCCATATAATACATAAAAGCTAGTAAAATAGCTGTTACTATCCAACCATTAACCATTTCAAAAGTTGAACTTTTATCTTTAATTCCCAAGGCTACTGTAATTAGAGTTCCTCCGATTAAACCTCCAATATGAGCGAAGTTATCAACTCCTGACATCATAAATCCTAACACTAAGTTAATAACTATAAGAGGAACAATCTGATTTTTTACAACATTCCCTAAGAAAACTCTATAATGATATCCGAAATAAACTAATGAACCCATAAGACCAAAAATGGCTCCACTAGCTCCAACAGAAGCATATCCTCCTCCAAAAGTCATTGAGAATAACGCTCCCATCAAACCAGAAAATAAATAAATTATAATGAACTTAACTTTTCCTAATAAGCTTTCTAACTGACATCCAATAACATATAATGCATAACAGTTAAAAGCTAAATGAGCTATACTAGCATGTAAAAATATTCCTGATAATAATCTATAATATTGTCCCGCTCTAATACTTGGACCATGTACACAATAAGACTGAATTACATAATCAAATTGTCCCATTAAAAGGGGAACCACAAAGAATATTATATTTATCGCAATAAGTAAATAGGTTACAAATGGAAATTTACTACTAAATATCTTTTCCATTCGTTTAGAATCTTCTTTATTATGCTTATTAATATCTTTAGTAATTTTCATAAATAACTCTACTCCTTTCTCTGAATAAGTCATTTTCTTTTTCAAGTCAGGAAATGCCTTTTCTACTAAAGGATTCTTCTTTAATTCACTTTCATTTTTAGCATTTACACATAATAATCCCGGTATAGTATTAATTTCTTCACTAACATTATCACCCATATTTAAAAAGATACTAAAGACATTTATATTAAAAGTTAACGTTTTCTTTTTTATTTTTTTCACTATTCTTTTAGTCTTAAATTTATCAAATTCAAATTGTTCATCATTATGTATATAACCAGATACTATTCTAACAACTTTATAATCTTCATCCAAATTCTCTAACCAAATTTCATTATCTACCCCTTGTAATATTATAGGATTATAATTCTTTTCCGTTATAAAATAATGAAGTAATTTCATCACAATAATATTCTTATCATCTAAAATTATTTCGCTCTCCATAATATGCCTCCTAAAAATTGCTACTAAATATTATATACTAAAATCCTTTATAATAAAAGTCTTCTCCTCATAATGTTTTATTTTTTCTATCTAAATAATCCTTTACAATATTAAGGACATTATTAAATTCTTCTTCTAATAAATTAAAATTTTTATTTACAAAATCTTTATCATTAGCTTTACTACTAAGTTCATGTTGATATGCTAAGTCAGCTAACCTCATAAATCCTAAGTATTTACAATCACTTTTTAAGGAATGAACTAATATTTGATAGTTTTCCATATCGCCTTCTAATTTATATTTTTCTATGTCCATCCACTTGCCTTCTACTTCTTTCAAAAAGTCGTCCATAGTAGCATTATACATTTCCATATCGCCTAACAATTCTAAGGCTTTATCTAAATCAACACCTTTATTTCTTAGATATTCTTCATCACTTATTTCTGGTGGCTCAACAATATCATTTGTAATTTGCTTAATCTCCTCAGTCGCAGAATCAACTACTTTTTCTTCAGTTTCATTTTCCTCTAAAACCTCAGTTTCTGCTTCAACTTCTTTCTTAGTATCTTCTTTAGTATCGCCTTCACTTTCAATCTTAGCATCAACTGCTGTTTCTATTTTAAATTTCTCTTTAGGTATTTCTTCTCCCTCTTTGCTTTCTTCTTTCTTTTCATTTTTCAAAAGTTGTCTAAATACTTTAATTAATTCTTCTTTAACAAGCGGTTTTGACAAATACGCCGTAAATCCTTCATTTATATATTTCTCTTTCATTCCCGTAATAGCATTAGCTGTTAAAGCTACAACTGGTATATTAAAATTAGGAATATTTTTTAATTTTTGAAGAGTCTCTACTCCACTCATCTTTGGCATCATATCATCTAATAATATGATATCGTAATATTCACCTTTTTCTATTCGTTCTATACATTCAAATCCATTAGTAATAGAAACAATTTCATTAGCTCCAAATCTTTGTAATAGTTTATTAGTAACTTTTAAATTCATTTCATTATCATCAACTAATAAAATTTTTACTCCATGCAAATTTATATCTAAATTGTCTTCTTTAAATACTGTATTTACATTAGAAGTTTCAATTTTTTGATTCAAAACTACCGTAAATTTAGAACCTTCTCCATAGATGGTATGAACAATAATTCTACCCCCCATTAACTCTATTAATTGTTTTGTTATGGCTAAACCTAATCCTGTTCCCTCTATCGTCGTATTACGGTCTTCATCTAATCTTTCAAACTTTGTAAATAATTTATCAATATTTTCTTTCTTAATTCCTCGTCCAGAATCTTCTACTGATATTATTAACTTACATATTCCTTTACTATTAATACAAGAAACTTCAAAATGAACATATCCTTTACTTGTATATTTACAAGCATTACTTAATAAATTAGTAATTATCTTCTTTAAATTAGCATGATCACCATACAAAGTATTAGGTAAATCAGGCGCAATATTATAAGTAAACTCTAGATTTTTATCTTTCATTTTAGGTGCAATTAACTTAGTCAATTCTAAAAATAACTCATTGGCATTATATGAAGAATTTACTATTTCTAATTTACCAGCTTCTATCTTAGAAATATCAAGTATACCATTAACAATTTCAAGTAATGTTTCACTAGCACTAATAATATCTTTAGCATTTTCTTTAGCTTCATCTAAATCTTCTGCTTCTTCAATACATTCACTAAAACCAACAATAGCATTTAAAGGTGTTCTTATTTCATGTGACATATTTGACAAAAAATCTGTCTTAGCTGAATTAGCTTTATCCGCTACATCCTTAGCTAATTCTAACTTTTCAATCATCTTTACATCAGGATTTTCAATGGTATGAAACATTATTAATGTTATAAAAACTGTACACGGATTAATTAGATAATTTAATTCCGGATAAAAAATTTGTACAACAACAGCAAACGTTCCTAGCAACAATAAAGCATATAAAGGAATATATTTTTTACTCTTTATATTTTTATAGTCAAAACCAATTGAAATCAAATCAATTACTCCTAAAGCAATCATCATAAAATAAGAAAAATAAATTGCCGGTCCTTTTGCTATTACCTTATCATTTCCAATAAATATATGAACTGGCAATACTAGTAATAATAAAGAAACAACCATTAAAATAAACAAAGAATTTCTTCTATAATTATTGTAATCTTTATTTACTCTTTTTATATAACTAATATAAATCGTATAATATGCAAGTAACATATCCCAAAAAACGATAAATAACAAATAAATCTTATTAAGAAGCAAAATAACAAATCTACTAACATTAAACCTAGGAACAACTACAAATCCTAAGAATATTCCTGATATACTAACCAATATATCAGCAATTAAAAATAAAGAATAAATATTGTCTTCTACTTGATGAAGTCTCTTCTTATAAAAAAAGATTATTGAAATAAAAATCACTATTAATAATGAAAAAATATTAATCGAAATAAACCCTTGCATCTTATAATTACCTTTCTATCCTATATAATTTTATTATACATGATTTTTCTTCTAAAATAAATAAAAAGTATCTTCCAATACTTTTTATTTACAAATTTATTTTTTTACTTTTTCTTTACCTTTTTCTGTAGAATATATTTTTATATCTTTAACAGCTAAATTCGTCTCTTCTATCTCTACATTAATTTCTGTCTCATCTAATTCTTCACCAACTAAGGCTTGATAATTAACTTTACTATTCTTAGTTAATGGAAAATCACTTCTAAATTTGAATTTTGAAGGTATTTGTCTTGAAGACATATCAGGATTTTTTATTATATTTTTATATACTATCTCTTTTACTATTCTTTCATAATCATCTTTATTATAAACCTTAACATCATCAACTAAAATTATATGAGCTATTGGCATAAAACCATTTTTATTTTCATCAAAATAATTAACAATGATACAATCTTTTACCAACTCACTCTTCTTAATTTCATTTTCTATTTCATAAGGTTTTATCTTATAACCATCATATCTTGTAAAAGAGCGGTCTTTTCTAGCATCAAAATAGAATATTCCATCTTTATCCATTTTTACTAAATCTCTAGTTCTTATATAACTACGTCCATCCATTTCATAATGAGGAACTATTACTTCACCATTTAATATTCCCTCTGTAACAGCATCAGATGATACTACTAATTCTCCAGCTATAAAACCATCCTTATCAACTGTTTTAACTGGTACCAAACGATCTTCAATATTAGGATCTACAATAGCATAAATAGTATCTGGATAAGGTATACCTATTGATTCATAACGATTCCATTTACCAGTAGCGTATGTTCCTCCGCCACAATACTCACTCATACCATGTCCTTTTTCTACATATGTAGGACCATTATGGTCTTTTAACCAGTTCTCTAATTCCACTTCAATTTTTTTATCCATGGAATCTCCTCCATAAATTACTCTTTCTAAATTAGACAAATCTATGTCCTTTATATATTGACATTTAGGCAACTGACTAAACCAAGAAGGCGTCCCAATAATAATATTAGGCTTATATTTCTTTACTAAATAACCAAATTCATTTATTTCAAATTCTGGTACATCCAACAAATTAGCGCCACATGCCAAATCCAAAATATAATTATTATCAGCTCCTAGAGGGGAAAAGAAAGGTAATTCATGAATCGCTGTTTGTCCTGGCCAAACATTAACTCCCATTTTAAAAGCCTGTTCTGTCGCAAAAATATGATTTTTATTCGTAAGGGGAATAGGTTTAGGTTTAGCTCCACTAGTACCACTAGTATGTCCTATATAATTAATTAAATTTTCATCTTTTACCTCAGTAAATGGTACATTTCTCGTTTCCGCAACTAAATCTTTATACCTAATTATTTCAATTGGTGAATCTTTAACTGCCGTCGCAAAGGCCTTTTTATCAGCTGACATTTTTGTAATTTTTTGATAAAGTGCTTCATAAAACTTTAATTTCTTCACTGCTCCTGAAACTAATTTTTGATTTTTTATCTTATTATATTCAATTACATCTTTTAAATAATCTATAATTCCTCTAATATTCATTGAATCACTAGCTGAAACAACAACAATATTATTAATACCTAACTCTTTTAATTCATTTTCAATTGGTTTTAACATCGATGTATAACATAAATCTAAAGCTACTATATAATCTGCTTTTTCATACTTTAAAAGCTCCAATATTTTTAAAGCATTAGCCTTTAAATCCATACTATCAGGTCGTGGGTCAGCAAAATCACTTATCGCTCCTAATTGTGTAGCTCCAAGCCATATTTGACCACTCTCAGGAATATTTGGTACTAAATTAAAAACTGTTTTTCCTTTATCAACACCCAAGGCTCTTAAAGCTCTAGATGCATCATCAATTCTTTGAAATAATTCCCGATAACTAATTTCATTTTTATAGTATGTTTCCGCAATTAAATCTTCTCGTCCTACATTTTTCTTCTTAATATAATCGGTTAAATTAGTATTTTCAAGTTCCATATCATAAGTATTCTCATACCACTTTTTCCATGGTCTTTCGATATGTGGATATTTTCTTTCATCATCTGCCATAATATTTCCCCCCTAAAACAGCTATTTTCTAATTATAATGGAATCAAAATAACGTTCCTGAAATTCCGTTAAAGCTTTAATTTGTTCATCTGTATAATCCTTATTAGAAAAAATAAACTTATCATCATTATCATTTTTTCGATAAATATAAGCAATTACTTTTCCCGTAAACTTTTCAACTGGTTCAAAACATCCTAATACGTAAGCATCTAATTCTTCACCATCATCACTTAATGTATTTTCAATATATCCATAATTAAGTAAACACAAAAAACCATGTTTTGGATGCCTACTTCCCAGAGGTCTATCCATTATAACCTCTACTTCTTTACCTAAAAATCCTTAGCTTTAACTTTTTTCATTACACATCTCCACTTAAAACATATTATATATGTTTTTTCCAAATAAAAAAAGTGCCAATCACACTTTTTTATAGGTTCTACTATAAATAGTGCTAGCAAAAACCATTAATAACTCTCAAAAAAGTATAAAAATTGTCTATTATTTTTTATTAAACTCCTTAATCTTTCGTTTTGCCTTTGTCGTTTGTACTTTATCAAGCCACTCCTCTCTTGGACCATATGATAATACATCGGTAATAATTCTAACTCTATCCTTAGTTTTCAATTCATGTTCTGGACCAACAACTTTATCATTTACAACTGCTGATACCATAGTATTACCTAAATCAGAATGAATTTTATAGGCAAAATCTATTACCGTTGAACCTTTTGGAAGTTCAATTATATCTCCTTTTGTCGTATAAACATATATTTTATCAGAAAATAACTCCGACTTTACTTGACGAACAAACTCTTGATTATCACCAAACATACTATTAATTTCAACCAATGATTTAAAAAATTGATATTTTTGTTTTAAATCTTCCTGCATAACATCTCTTGCATTACCTTTTTCAATATCCCAATATGCTGTTAATCCAAAAGAAGCAATTTTATCCATATCAAATGTCCTTATTTGTGTTTGAACTAATCTATCATCTTCCCCAAAAACCGTTGTATGTAATGATCGATACATATTTGTTTTAGGATTAAATATATAGTCTTTAAATTTATCATTTATTGGATGATATTTTGAATGAATACAACCTAATGTTAAATAACAATCCGCAATAGAATCAACCATTATTTTTAATGATAATAAATCATGGATATCTGATAATTTATTACCTTGTTCTAATCTTTTATATATACCATAAATATTTTTTGTTCTTACTTTTATATCATGCGGTATATAATGATTATCAAGTACAGAATTTATCGTCCTAAGCATTTCATTTAAACAATGTTTACTATCATCTTCCACCCTTAATTTAATGTTCTCTATTCTTTTATATTTATCTGGATACAAATATTTAAGTGATAAATCTTCTAATTCTGATTTAATTCTATATGCCCCTATATAATAAGCCAGTGGTACAAATATATCCATTGTTTCCATAGAGTTTTCTTTTTGTTTAAATTCGGATTTAAATTGTAATGTTCTCATATTATGCATTCTATCAGCTAATTTTATAATAATTATTCTAACATCATCTGTAATTCCCGTAATTATTTTTCTTGTATTTGCCATAATCTGATCTTGTTTAGTAGAAAAATTTAATTTACTAATTTTTGTAACTCCATCCACTAGATTAGCAATTTCTGGATTAAAATCATGTGCAATATCCTCTTTTGTGATAATTGTATCTTCCAATGTATCATGTAAAAGTCCTGCACAAATAGTGTCAGTATCAGCATGCATTTCAGCTAGTATATATGCAACATTTAATGGATGACTTATATAAGGTTCACCACTTTGTCGCATTTGTCCTTCATGTAAATGTTCAGCATATTCATACGCCTTTTTTATTTTTTCTTTTCCTTCTGGATTATATTCTTCCACTAAATCTAATAAATCATTCAAACACAATTCTTTCATAAAAATCCTCCTTACTTAAAACAAAAAAGGCATCTAAAAAGCACAATAGCTTCTAGACACCTACTAAAACATTTATTAATTGTTTTAAAGCCCAATGATAGCATAAACAAAAATCTCTACAGCAACATATGTCACTTTTTATGGATTGAAAATCAATCCCATTAGACAAAGATAGATATTTATATTCACTTTCCATAGCTATCACTCCAAAACTAATTTTCAAATATGGTACACCTTTTAAAAGTTAAAGTCAATAGCTTATCACTTCAAATTTTATTTTTTTATTCATTTTAATTTTTTATACAAATAATCTCATCATTACCTTTTAATTTCAAAATAAAATGTACTAAAGCATATACCAAAATTACTTATAATTAATTTTTACTTCCAAACAAAATGTATGCCAAGGAATCTACCTTGACATACTATTTTGATACCATTTTTTTAAATAAGTTATTCTTAATTGTTATTAAATTATTACTATACTTTTAATTTTTATTTTCTCAAATATTTACTATTATAGAGCTTTGGAATCTTTTCTCATTAACCAAGCAACTCTAGTAATAGATATTAACGACATAATTGCTAGTACAAAATATTTAAAAATACCATCTACCGTATTTGGTATAGCTTCATTATTATCAACTTCTCTATTTGAAATAGTATCAGATATAACATTTACTTTAACATATGTAATTATATCAGCATAATGTTCAGTATCTTCTGGAGTATAAACTACTTGATATAAACCAGAAGAAGTAAGTACCATATCTGGATCTAACCATCTATATCCCTCTGGTAAAACAAGATCTGCTAATTTTAAACCATCACTTAATTGAACACTAATATCATCTGGAGTCTTTACCTTCAAAGTTGCCTTTGTAATAGTTATTGATACTTCAATATCTGTAACTACATTATAATTATTTGTATCATCAGGTGTATATGTTAAAGTAACCTTTCTAGTACCTATTTCACCTACTAACTGATCAGTATCACCTTGTAAACTAAAGCCATTTGGTAATTGTAAATCAGCTAATGTACTTCCCCATTCTACTTGTAAATTACTAGGTACTGTATAATTTGGATCAGCTTTCTTTACTGGAACTTTAATAAATGGTGTTAAATTTTGTTCAGAATAATCATAATTATTAGCATCATCTGGTGTATAAATTGCTTGATATCCAGCATTACCTACTGTTGGTACAATTGTTGAATCTGCCCATTGCCAATGTTCTGGTAACGTAATATCAGCTAATGTACGATTAGGATCATAACCTACTTCATCAATTACAGGAACAACTATTGCTTCTGCCTTTTTCTTATCAACTATGACCTTTACTTCAATATTAGTAACACTACTATAATTTTCTGTATCTGTTGGTGTAAATGTTGCTAAGAAAATATGTTCTCCAGCATCTCCAACCAATGCTTCTGGTGTATTCCAAGTAAATCCTTCTGGTAACACAACACTTTCTAATGTATCGCCATATGTTGCTCTTAAACCAGTTGGAACAGTATAAGATGGTCTTAACTTACCAACTTCAATAGTAGCTTCAATATCCGTAATTATTTCATAGTTATCAGTATCATTTGGAGTAAATGTAACTTTAAATTTACGAGTTCCAACATCTCCTACTGGGGTACTCAAACTATCTTGCCATGAGAATTTTCCATTTGATAATTCTGGTAATACCACATCATTTAATGTTTCATTTTTATAAGCTGTTAATACTGGCAAAGCATATTCTGGCTTAGCTTTTTTAACAACAAGCGTTAAAATTGGTTTTAAATCTTGATCTGAATAATCATAATTATTAGCATCCTCAGGTGTATAAATTGCTTGATAACCACTATTTACTACAGTTGGAACAATTGTTGGATCAGCCCATTGCCAATGTTCTGGTAAATCAATATCTGCTAAATGCTTATTTGGATTATAAACTACTTCATCAAGAGTTGGAATTTCAACTTTTTCACCCTTAGCTTTCTTAACTAAAATTGTTACTTCAATATGTTCAACCGTTTTATAATTCTTTTGATCTACTGGTGTAAATGTTAAATAAAATTTATTAGTACCAGCTCTACCTACTTCGGTTGTCAAAATAGCTTCAAACTCAAATCGACCATTCTCAAGAACTGGTAACTCTATATCAGCTAATGTATCACCATATGTTGCTGTTAAATTAGTTGGTACTTCATATTTTGGTGTAGCTTTTACTACCTCAAGTGGAATTTCTACTTGAACATTATTATAATTTTGTTGATCTGTAGGAGTATAAGTAGCACTAAAGGCTTTTTTACCTACCTCTCCTACTGATTCTGATGGATTTAACCAACTAAATTCAGCCGGTAAAGAAACATCTTCTAGTTTCTTACCATATTCAACTGTTAAGTTATTTGGTATTTTATATTCAGGATTAGCTTTAGCAACTGTTATTTCTACTTCAATATTTTCAACAGTATTATAATTATTTGTGTCTTTAGGAATAAAATTTAGTTTAAATTTATTTTTTCCAGCATTACCTACTTTCGTATCTTCATTATCTTGCCACTCATAAGTACCATTAGTTGCTTGTGGTAATTTAACATCAGCTAACGTATCTCCATAAGTAGCCGTTAAACCTGAAGGTACTTCATATTTTGGATTTGCTTTAGCTACTGTTATCTCTACTTCCATTGTAACAGTACGATAAGTTTCTGATTCATTAGGAGTAAAAATTACTTCAAATTTATTTTTTCCAACATTACCAACAGATGTAGTCTTATTATCTTTCCAAGTATAAGTACCATTTGTAGCTTCTGGTAATTTAACATCAGCTAACGTATTTCCATAAGTAGCTGTTAAACCTGTAGGTATTTCATATTCAGGAGTAGCTTTATCAACTTTAACTTCAATTTCTACATCCGTTACAATCTCATAATTTGCTGTATCTTTTGGTGTATAAGTTGCTGGAAATGAATGTGTACCTACTTCACCTACAGAAGTATTTTCATCATTCCAAGTAAAACCACTTGGAAGTTTAACATCTTTTAAAGTATCCCCATAACCAGCTTCTAAATTCTTAGGAACATTAAAACTAGGAATAGCTTTCTTAATTGTTAAAACAACAGGAATATTAGTAATTGTTTTATAATTTGTCGTATCTTTTGGTGTAAATTTAACAGTAAAATCATCTTCATTAATGCCAGCATTACCAACTTCTGTTGATAATAATTGTTCAAACTCATAAGTACCATTATCAGCTGTTGGTAATTTTATACTACTTAAAACATCACCATAAGTAGCTGTTAAAGTTAATGGTGTTTGATACTTAGGTGTAGCTTTTACTACTTCAACTTTTACTTCTATTTCATCTACAGTACTATATTTAGTATCTTTTGGTGTATATTTTACTTTAAAAGTTCTCATACCAATATTTCCAACAGAAGTATCTTGATCATCTTGCCAAGAATAAGTTCCATAATCATCAGTTGGTAATTCTATATCTTTTAGTGTTTTTCCATATTCAGCAGTTAAATTTGATGGAGAACCAACAACTAAATTATCAAAAGTAGCTGTTTTATTTCCATATGTTACTGTTGCAACAGTTATTCCTTTATTCTTAGTTGAAAAATCTGTAACCATTGCTTCAGTCATATCAATTTCTGAAGTCGAATCATCTTCATAAACTACTTGAACCTTACCGCCTTTTACATCTAACTCTTCACCAACTTTATAAGTATTTTTTGTTGGTGGTGTTACCGTAATGGATTTTACTTCTTTTGCTTTAATTTCCAAATCTTTTATTCCAGCAATATAAGTTCCTCCATAACTTCCATAGTACATAGCAATATATTTACCAGCATCGTCTTTATTAAAAGAATCAACATTTACACTAATATAAAAATCATTATTCTCAACATTTGGTGTTTCACTATTATATTTTTCAACAATATTATAATTGTTACTTCTACTCTTCTTCGTTACTTGATAAATTTTAAAATCAGATCTTCCCGTCATGTATTTTGAAATACGCATAGTACCACTTGCCCCTTCAGTTGGTGCTGATGGGCTAATAGTAAATGAACCAGTGTAATTTATTTCGTCATAATTAAGTTCTAATTGTTTATCTAAAATTTTATCTGGATCTGTTATATAGTCTGGTAGCTTAGTTTTATCTATAGTATTTGTCCATTTCTTATTTGCTGTATCTAATTGCCATTCTCCTGCTACATCTAACGTAGCTTTTCTACCACCTTCTGTGTTAACGATAACTTTTTTAGATAAAATTTGTGTTAATATCTCTAAATTTTCTTCCGTTAGCATAGAAGATGTTAATTTAAAATTATTTAAGCTATCTTTTACAGAAGCAGATGTAACATATGAATCAGCATATTCATCAACATCGAAAAATTCTGTTGTATAAACTATTTCTGCAGGATTTGAAGTACTAACGTCAACTAAACCTGTTACTTCTACTTTAAATTTAGCTCCTACTTCATATTCCCTATAATATAAACTACTAGAAGGTTGTGCAAAAGCAAGAACACCATCTAACTCTTTTAATTTTTGATTAGCTGCAGTACAATCATAACTTTCATTAGTACTTAAATCAGTAACTTTAACTGTTACATCATTAATACTATTATATTTTAACTTACTTTTATTAAATTCTATTGACCATGCACTATCTTTAGCATCAAATTGATTTGGCATATATCCAGGTGCTGGGAAAGCATTAAAAGCTAGAGACTGCTTATTATTAAAGGCCTTCATACCACCAATCGCAACATCTACAGAGTAACCAAATTCTAGTTCACTAAGAGTTGCTTTAATAATAGCCATTCTATGACCAAGAGTATCCCAACCCATTGAACTATATCCTTCACTCATCCAACCTGTTATAGCTCCTCGTGGACTATACCCCTGGGCTATGATATTATGAGGGGCATTCTTCCCTTTAGTCCAAAGTTCCTCATCCATATCATCTGGCTTATAATCATCACTTACACGATGATTAAAATCAAAAGTTCTAATCAAAGCACCTGCTTGTAAAACATCTGAATGCTCAGCGTATTTTGCTAATGGCTCAACACCAACTAAATATCTATAATAATTGGCCATTTGAGACATAACAGCAAGTGTATCATCTGTTAGTACTCCACTTTCATAAGGAGATGAATCTGAAGGTTTTACTTTATAATAAGTATCACTTTTACCATTTCGATAAGTACCACTTACCTTTAATACTTTAGAATACTCTTTAGCAATATCTTCTTTTGTCCTATCCTTAAAAGTACTCCATTCATTAGCATTATAAATTACAGCACTAGCTGCATCAACATTTAAATAACAAATCATCGTTGCAAAAACAATAGTTAAAAGACTAATCAAAATAATTTTCTTTTGAAATATTTTTCTCATTTAAATCACCTTAACTTTCTTTAAAATATTCTACTTTAACTTTATTGTTTTTATAAATAGTAAACTTCACCTTTTTTATTCCTTTATCTTTTTTAGTATTAGTCATACTAAATGTAGTTACACCATCAACCTTAGTTGCTTTTTTGGTAATCTTATAATGATAATCATCCATTAAAGTACGAATTGTTTTATTAACATCTGAAATACTAAGATAATCATAAGAAAGATAAATTTTATCTTTATCTGTTTTTACTTTAAGGGGCTTTTTATCTGTTAAAATATTCCGCATATCTTCAGGATACAATTTTTTAGAACAAGCTGTGGGTATTGTAAGAAAACATAAAATCAAAAGTATAATAAAACATCTACGTATTATTTTTTTCAACTTTAATCACCAAATTTTTTTCTTATTTTTAAGTACTAACAAGTGTCTCTCCATTCAACTAAATTATATTCCTACTCCTTTGTTTTTGTCAATTAAAAACATTGTCATTTTTTGACATATATACAATTAATTATATGCATTACCCTCTTTATATTTAATGTCTTATTCAAAATTCATTAAAAAAGTACTATTCTTAATTATAGTACCCTCTCATCACTTAAATTTTTACCTAAAAAAATCTCTAGAATTTTCTAGAGATTAATTATATTTTTTATTTAATTTCAATTTTCTTTTTATTATCAACAGTTTCTTTTTTAGGAACAACGACTTTTAAAACGCCATTATTAAATGAAGCATCAATACTATCTTGATCTAAATCACCTAAATAAAAGCTTCTTTCATATTCCCCGTAACTTCGCTCACGACGAATATAATTTTTATCATTATCTTCTTCATTTACTTCATTATTTTTTTGAGCCTTAATAGTTAAATAACCATCATTAGTCTCTAATGTAATATCTTCTTTGGAAAATCCTGGCATATCCATTTCAATATGATAATCACCATTTTTTTCGTAAATATCACATTTCATTCCATTTACTGCCTTTCTACTCATAAAATCATCAAATACATCATCTAGATAAAATCTTCTTGGTATTAAATCCATTTTAATCATCTTCCTTTCGATTACAATTATAATATAGCACTACTTTTAGCACTTGTCAATAGTAAGTGCTAATTTTTGTGCTTTTCTTATTCTTAGTATGAACAAGAAAAGAATTAAAATGAAATATATTTTGTATTTCATTTTAATTCGCGCCTTTCGGCCATTATCATAATTTGGT
>CANQSQ010000001.1 GCA_947626565.1 uncultured Bacilli bacterium | reverse complement strand
TATAGAAGATACATGGTATAAGGAAAAATTTTTAAATGAAGATGAAACACCTAATGAATATGCCAAAAAAATAGAAGATACTATATATTGTAATGACCGTAGTATTTCTAGTTTAGGTGGTTGGGATAAAGATGCCAATTCATCCGATTATTTATATTTTAATGCCAGAAATAGAGTATATACTACTCATGTACCAAGTCTCGAATGTGATAAATTAGACTCTTTTACTGTAAGTTCAAACATAGGTAATGGTAAGTTAAAGTATCCAGTAGGATTATTAAGTGCGGATGAAGTAATGTTAGCCGGAGGAAGAAGTTCGTCAAATTATAATTATTATCTATATACAGGTAGTTATTACTGGCTGTTGTCCCCTTACTACTTCTACTACCGCAACGCTTGCGGGTTCTACGTCAATTCGTATGGCTACTTGGACGTCTACTACGTCTCCGACACGGTCGGGGTCCGTCCTTCCGTTTCACTTGCCCATGGAACAATGACTGAAGGTGGAACAGGAACTAGTGATGATCCTTACACCATAATGATGGAAGAACCATAAATGTTCCAAACTTATAACATAGTAAATCCCCACGAAAACCCTTTCGTGGGGCAAAAAAAGGGTTAAACTATATAGTTTCATATAGATTAACTTAGGATTATACCGTAAAAATTGGTTTTTGGTTCTTGACCCTCCTGTGGCGGCTGTTGTCCCCTAACAACTTCAACAACAACAACGCTAACGGGTTCAACGTCAATTCGAATGGCAACTTGAACAACAACAACGTCAACAACACGAACGGGGTCCGTCCTTCCGTATTTTCACTTTTTCTCCTCGCCATGAATATAACATTTTGCTATGAAAATGATTGGCATATTACTGCAAGTGAAACAGGTATAATTCTACGGAAAATAATTCCCAAAAAAGTGGTAGACAAACTATATTAGCTAGTAATTATCTATATGAAAGTTAATATAGTTTTAGCTACCAATGGAGGTAATAATGGCTATTTCAGAAGACCATCAATTTAATATATATAACAAAATATTAGATTATACAATTTATCTAAATCAATATATAGTATCTAATATCCCGAATGTTCATCGTGACTTAAGAATTCATCTCTTAGATGAAACACATTTTTTGGCCAAAAATATGTTTTATGCTATCTATAACAAAGGAAATATTAGAATGAAATATTTAACTGATATTCAAGTTAATATATCAATTTTAGATATGCTAATAACTGAACTGAAACATTACAAATGTATATCTTCTCAAAAAATAACTTCATCTATTAGCAAATTAAGTGAAATAAAAAATATCATTTATGCATGGAAATTAAATGAAGAAAAAAAGAAAAACTAAGTCAATTTATGAGTCAGCTATTACTTTCGAAAATCTATATTCTATGTGGAAAATAATAAAAAAAACTTGTAAAAATAAAAAGGCAGTATTTTATTTTTCTTTGAATCTAAATACTAATCTTAATTCCTTATATTATCGTCTTAAGAATAAATTATATAATCCATCAAAATATCATACATTTATTATTTTCGAACCAAAAGCTAGACTTGTTATGAGCCAAACAATTAGTGACAAAATCATTAATCATTTCGTTGCTAACTTTTATTTACTTCCTTATTTAGAAAGTAAGTTAATTGATGCTAACGTTGCTACTAGAAAAGAAAAAGGCAGTAAATATGCACATAATCTTATAAAAAAATATTTAAGAAAAATAATAGTTAATGAACAGCCATCTAAAATATATTGCTTAAAACTAGATATTAGTAAATATTTTTATTCTATAGACCATGAACTATTACTTAAAGCTGTAGAAAAATATATTTATGATCAAGATGTTCTAAATCTTATAAAAATAATCATTTCTGAAACTAATAAAGATTATATTAATAAAGCAATTTCCTACTATAACAGCACCTTTGAAATTGATATTCCATATTATTTGAATAATAAGGGCTTGAGTATTGGAGCTATGTCCAGTCAGTTTTTAGCCATATTTTATTTAAATGATTTAGATCATTACATTAAGGAAAAATTAAAATGTAAATACTATATTAGATACATGGATGATTTTATTATTTTTGATACTGATAAAAATAAATTAAATAAAATATGGAAAGTAATTACTAAACAATTGCAAAAATTAAAATTAGTAGAAAATAAAAAAAGTAATATTTATTCTGTAAATCAGGGCTTTAATTTTTTAGGTTATAATTACAAAGTCATAAATAATAAGTTATTTGTAACATGTAGCAAAAAAACATTAATTAAAATTAAAAAGAAATTAAAAAAATTATCAAAAAATAACCAAATAAAATTTACTAAAACATTTGCTAGTTACTATGGTTATTTAAAAGATATTTATAAAATAGGAGATGTAAGTTTTAAAATGAAGTTAATTGAAAAATATGCTGCTTTAAAAAAACAGTATCCTCATTTTTTAATTATTTTGAAAGAGGGTATTTTTTATAAAACATTTTATGATGACGCTAAAATTCTATGGTTTTTATTTGATTATAAGTATCAAAAAGATTCTGTTTCCTTTGGTAATAACCCTTATGATAAAGTAATTATGAAATTAAATAAATTAGATATTAATTATATGATTATAAATAAAGGACAAGAAATTTTAAAGTGCCAAAAAGATGATGAAACTTACCTTTCATATTTAACACTAGCAACTAAAAGTTATAATAAAATTCTTCATGAAGAAAAATTAATAGAAAAACTAAAAAAAATTCTTAATAATAATCCGAATTTATACCAAAAAATAAATTCTATTTTTGATGAATTTTTATAATGAAAATAAACTCATACTAGTAAATAAGGAGTATAAAGTAAGTTTATCATTAGCTCCTTTTTTTTGCCTAAAAAAAATGCTATACTAAAAAAGAATGTAAAAGTGTTTTTAGATTTTAATATAAAAATAGTGGAAAGGAATCAATTAAATTAATTTATTGATGGTAATAAGACTATGAAAGAAAGAATGTATGAACTAATCAAACTAATAAATGATGCTGATTATCATTATCATACCTTAGATAATCCTTTAATTACAGATCAAGAATATGATATGCTTCTTCGTGAATTAATTGAAATAGAAGAAGAACATCCTGATTGGATAGAAGAAGATTCTCCAACCCGTCATGCTGGAGGTAAAATTATTGAGAGTTTCGAAAAAGTAACTCATAAAATTCCTATGATGTCTTTAAGTGATGTTTTCTCAGAAAATGAAGTAATTGCTTTTGATGAACGAATAAAAAAAGAAAATATTCAGCCTGAATATGTTTGTGAACTTAAAATTGATGGCTTATCCGTTTCTCTTTTATATGAAAAAGGTAAATTAGTAAGAGCCGCTACTCGAGGTGATGGAGTAACTGGTGAAGATATTACCCATAATGTTAAAACGATAAAAACTGTTCCCATTAAATTAAAAGAAGAAATTGATATTGAGGTTCGTGGCGAAATATTTATGAATAAAAAAACGCTTGAACAATTAAATGAGGAACGTAAAAAAAATAATGAACCTCTTCTTCAAAATTGTCGTAATGCTGCTGCCGGTTCTATTCGCCAACTAGATTCTACAATAGCTGCTAAAAGGAAATTAGATGTCTTTATTTATCATTTACCTAATCCTCTAGATTATGGTCTTAATACCCATCAAGAAGCTCTAGACTATATGCAAAAACTAGGTTTTAAGACTAATCCTAATAACCGACTAGTCACTTCCATTTCTGAAGTTTTACAATTTATTGAAGAAAAAGCTCAAGCTAGAGCAAGTCTACCTTATGATATTGATGGAATCGTTATTAAGGTAAATAGTATAAAACAGCAGCAACTTTTAGGCTTTACTGCCAAATATCCTAAATGGGCTACTGCTTATAAATTTCCTGCTGTTGAAGTATTAACCAAATTAAAAGATATTATATTTACCGTAGGTAGAACCGGTCAAATTACTCCTAATGCGGTACTTGATCCCGTTATTGTAGCTGGTTCAACCATTTCCCGAGCAACTCTTCATAACGAAGATTATGTTAAGGAAAAGGACTTAAAAATAGGTGATATTGTTTCTATTCGTAAAGCAGGAGATGTTATTCCTGAAGTAGTTGAAGTAAAAAAAGAACGTCGTACTGGTAATGAGCAAGAATTTAAAATGATAAAAACTTGTCCTATGTGTAACACTCCTTTAGTAAAAAAAGATAATCAAGTTGACTATTTCTGTCTAAATAATAAGTGCCCAGCTCGTAAAATTGAAGGACTAATTCATTTTGTCTCTCGCAATGCGATGAACATCGATGGAATAGGGGACCGAATAATGGAAGATTTTTATAATTTTGGCTTTATCAAAAATATCACTGATATTTATCATTTAAAAGCCCATGAAAAAGATTTAGTCCGTCTAGAAGGTTATGGTGATAAATCCGTTTCTAATCTTTTAGAAGCTATTGAACATAGTAAAGAAAACTCTTTAGAAAGACTCCTTTTTGGACTAGGTATTCCTCATGTTGGTGCTAAAACAGCTAAGATACTTTCGGCACACTATAAAGATTTAGATAACATCGAAAAAGCTTCTTTTGATGATTTAACATCTATTCCTGATATTGGTGATACAATTGCTCAAAGTATTTGTAACTTTTTTGCTGATGAAAATAATCAAGAACTAATTACTAATTTAAAACAACTAGGATTAAATATGCGCTATCTTGGTCAAAAAATTACTGAAGATGCTGATTTTAGTGGCAAAACATTTGTCTTAACTGGTTCTCTTGAAATATTTACTCGTGATGAAGCTAAAGAAAAAATTACCTCTTTAGGTGGAAAAACTGTTGATTCAGTATCCAAGAAAACCTCTGTTGTAATAGTAGGAGCTAATCCTGGTAGTAAGTATACTAAAGCTAAAGATCTAGGAATAGAAATTTGGACAGAACAGCAATTTCAAGATAAATTAAATAATAAATAAAAAAATATAGAATTTTATTTTATTTTATGTTATAGTTAATAATAGGAGGTAGATAATATGAATAGTAGAATATTAAGTAGTAATGATATTTCAACCTTAGAATCAGAACTTATGTCATTTGATGCAGACATCCATAAATATTTTGATGCTGCTGGTGTTTTTCTAAATTTTTTTAGCAATCAACAAATAATGCAAAGTTTCTATGCATCAGGAAAATTTGGAGATTTAGAAAGAGAAAGATTTTCTAAAATTTTTAGTGTCGTAGAAAAATACTATGGAATGATTATTGGTGAAGATTCTTTAGTCGGTCAAACTTATAAATTTATTGATGCTCAACAACAATTACTTCAAAGCGGAAAATCTAATTAAATATTAAAAGGAGGAATATATGAATACATCAATTAATGATTTTAAAGAGGCTTTAGCAATATTGACAGATTACAATCAAAAAGAAGCTCAAGATTCTGGATTAAGCCATGCAGCTAAAATGGCTTTGGACATATCCCAAATATTTCAAGGTGTTAATCCTTCACTTCAAAATGGATGGGAAACTATTAGTGACTTCATGACTAAAATTTTTAACGAATTACAAGGTACATATGGAGAGTTATATGAAGAAATGAATGCCTTTGCTGATCAATCATATCAATCTGAACTTGCTGCTAAAAATGCTGTTGATAAAGCTAATGAAGGAGCTCAAAGTTTACTAGAAGAACTAGGCTTATAAAAATAATGAGATTATATCACTACATAGTCGATAATAATCTTTTTATTTGCCCTTTAATGTTATACTTATAGTTTACAAATAAATAAAAATATGTTATAATATGAGCCATAAAAAAGGGATGATGCCTATGTTTAAAAAGAAGAAAAAAGATAAAGGATTAAAATTAGAACAATATGAAGAATATAATGAATCATCAATTGAAGATTATAAAGAGAGTTTAACTGATGATTATGATTATCTAGGTGACTTTACTCAAGATGATACTGATACATCAGATACTCAAGATACTCAAGATGAATCAACTTCCATAGAAGATGATTATACTGATTATAACTACTATTCTGATAATGAATTTGATGATTATACGGATACATCTTCTCATTCTAAAAAAACAACTACTAAGAAATATAAAAAAATAATTAACATTGTTTTTATACTTGCTATTATTATAATGAGCTTAATTTCTATTGATGTAATTTGTGTTGGTCGTTATGATATTGGTCCATTTTTTGCTATAAAAACAACTACTTATAAAGATGGTGGAACTAAAGTATACTATGGCCTAGGATACAAAGTAATAAAATATCATCAACTTCAAGGTCGTCGTGATAAAAAAATCGGTTTTTGGACCATGCCTTATTCTGTAGAACCAACTACAATTTCTGATATTGACTTAGCTATTGGCTTAAATGATAATACTGATAAAGTTTATCAAAAATACTATCATGAATTTTTACGAATTGAAACTTCCGTGAAAAAAATAGATAAAGTAAAAAACACTTTAACCGTAGGCTATAGTGATGATGGTAAAAAATATACCCTTGATATTGTTTGTACAATGGCTGAAAAAAACTCTAACATCGAAGAACTTGAAGTAGGTAAAAAAGTAACCATTATTGGAACTGTTAAAGACTTTAAACTAAAAGATAATTCAAAACCTAATCAACTATCCATCAGCAACTGTTTTGCTGAGCAGTAAAGACCTAGCACGTAAGTGCTTTTTTTATTTATTTGTAATTTTTTTATTACTAATTCTCTAATTTACAACTATTTTTAGGCATGATATAATAAGAGAGTTAAAGGAAGTGTATCTATGAATTCAAAACTTACTAAAGAAGAAGTTTTACACGTTGCAGAACTTGCTCGTATAAAAATATCTGATGCCGAAATTGCTAAATATCAAGTTGAATTAAAAAAATTATTAGATGAAGTAGAAAAAATAAATGACGTCAAAGGCTATGATGATGACATTTTAATAGCTCCATGGGATAGTAAAACACATCTTCGTGAAGATGTCCCAGGAGATATGCTAGATCCTAAACAAGTAATTGCCAATGCTCCTCGTCATAGTGGTAATTTTATTGAAGTACCAGTTGTCATCAGTGAGGAGGAATAATATGAAATACTTAGATAAATCTATACTAGAAATTAATAAATTATTAAAAGAAAAGAAGATAACGCCAGTTACTTTAGTTGAAGAAGCCTTTGCTAATATAGAAAATAATAAAGACCTTAATGCCTATATTACTTTAAATAAAGAAGCTGCTTTACAAGAAGCTAAGGAACTTGAAAATATGGAAGTTGATAATTTATTATTTGGTCTTCCTATTGCTATTAAAGATAATATAGTTACTAAGAATCTTTTAACTACTTGTGCTTCTCATATTTTAGATAATTTTATTCCTTTATATGATGCTACTGTTATTGAAAAAATAAAAGCTAAGCATATGATTATTATTGGGAAGACAAATATGGATGAATTTGCCATGGGTTCTTCTAGTCGAACTAGTTATTTTGGAGCTCCTAAAAATCCTTGGAATCCTGAGAAAATTGCCGGTGGTTCCTCAGGTGGTTCTGCTGTTACTGTTGCTTGTCGTGATGTTTTATTTGCCTTAGGTAGTGATACCGGTGGTTCTATCAGACAACCAGCTAGTTATTGTGGAATAGTTGGCATGAAACCAACCTACGGACGTATTTCTCGTTATGGACTTGTAGCTTTTGCTTCTAGTCTTGATCAAATAGGACCATTAACTAAAAATGTTTATGAAAATGCTCTTTTACTAAATGCCTTAGTTGGCAAAGATCCTAAAGATTTAACATCAGCTTCTAGAAAAGAAGAAGACTTTACCGCTCTTATTGGTAAGCCAATTTCCAAAATGAAAGTTGCTATTCCTAATTATTTTATGAGTGATATTGTCAATCCTGAAATTAAAGCTAAGTTAAAAGATATTGTCTCTATCTTAGAAAAAAATAAAGTTCAAGTTGACTATCTTGATATTAAGTACTTAGAAAATGCCGTTACTTTATACCAAATAATTGCTATGGGTGAAGCTAGTTCTAATTTAGCACGTTATGATGGTATTCGTTATGGTCACTCTAAAGAAAATCCTAAAAATATTACTGATTTATATTATGGAACTAGACAAGAAGGCTTTGGTGAAGAAGTAAAAAGACGTATTATGGTCGGTTCATATCTTTTAAGTGGAGCCAATGCTCAAATTTATTATAATAAAGCTTTATCCATTCGTGATGATATGAAAAAGGAATTTTCTCAAGTCTTTAAAGATTATGATTTCATCATTGGTCCCACAACTACTACCACAGCTTATAACTTAACTGATCCAATGGATGATCCTTTAAAAAGCTTTTTGGATGATGTTTTAGTTATACCTGTAAATATGACAGGATTACCTGGTTTAAACTTACCAATTGGTTTTTCTAAAAATCATATGCCTATAGGTATGCACATTATTGCCAATAGTTTTGAAGAAGCCAAAATATATCAATTAGCTAGTTTTCTAGAGCAACAATTAAAACTAGATTTAAATCCCCATGGAGGTGATAAAAATGTCTAACTATCTTCCCACAATTGGTATAGAAGTCCATGTTGAATTAAAAACTAAAACTAAAATATTTTCTAATTCTTTAAATGGTTACGGGGAAATGGCTAATTCTTTAACTAATGTTGTTGATTTAGGTTATCCAGGAACATTACCAACTTTAAATGAAGAAGTTGTCAATTTAGCCTTAAAAGCCGCTACTGTTTTAAATTGTAAAATTAGAAAACAAATGCATTTTGATCGTAAAAATTATTTTTATCCTGACAATCCTAAGAATTATCAAATTACCCAAAGCAGAACTCCTATCGGTTATGATGGTTATTTAGAAATAGAAGTAGATGGTACCAAGAAAAAAATAGCTATTGAAGAAATGCATATAGAAGAAGATACTTGTAAAAGTACCCATCGTAGTTCTAAAACCTATCTTGACTTTAATAGAGCGGGTGTTCCTTTAATTGAAATTGTTACTAAACCATGTATGTCTAGTGGTAAAGAAGCCAAATTATACTTAGAAAAATTACGTGAAACTCTTTTCTATTGTGATATTAGTGACTGTAAAATTGAAGAAGGTTCTATGCGTGCTGATGCTAATGTTTCTCTTCGCTCTAAAATTACTGATCCTTACGGTACTAAATGTGAAATTAAAAATATTGGTTCTATTTCCAATGTTGGTCTAAGTATTGAAAAAGAAATAGCTCGTCAAGCCAAACTTCTTGATAAAGGTGAAACTTTTAAAGAACAAACCAGACGTTTTGATGACAAAATTCAAGATACTGTTTTAATGCGTGTTAAGGAAACCGGTAATGATTATCGTTATTTTCCTGAACCTGATATACCTTATCTTTATATTACTGATGAAATGATTGCTGAAGTAAGAAAAAACATTCCTATGTTACCAGATGAACGTAAAAAGATTTATCTTGAAAAGGGTTTATCTGAAATAAATGCTACAAAATTAATTCAAAATCGACCTTTAAGCGATTACTTTAATGCCTTATTAACAACCAAAACTAACTTTAAGACAGCTAGTAATTTGCTTTTAGGAGATATTTCAGCTTACCTAAATAAAACAGAAAAAACCATTACTGAAACTACTTTAACTAAAGAAAGATTTCTTGATTTAATTTCTTTTCTAGAAGATGGTACCTTAACTAGTAAAAATCTTAAAGACATTATCGTAAAAGTTTTAGAAGAAGATACTCCTATAAAAGAAATTATTGCCGCTAGTGGTATCGAAAATATTACCAATGACAGTGCTTTAAGAGATATTATTACTAAAATTATTAACACTAATCCCGAGAGTGTCACTGACTATAAAGCCGGTCATGATCGAGCTATTAAATACTTAATGGGTCAAGTAATGAAAGAAACTAAAGGTGGAGCTAATCCTCAAATGGCTATGAAAATTTTAACTGAAGAATTAAATAAATAACCAAAAGTAGTAATTGAAAAAGCTAAAGACATAGTGTATAATTAAAACAATAGGATGTGAGTAATATGAATTTTATTAAACAAAATAAAGGAACTATAATAGCTGTTGCTATATTTGTCATAAGTGTAATTTTTTGTGTACAAGTATTCCATGTCTTCTTTACTAGTGATGAAAAAGCCCTATATGGTAATCGTCTAGAAGGAAGAGATGCTGTTAGAATATCAAGTACCGACAAAGATAAAATTACTGAAGCTCTAAAATCAGAAGTAAAAAAGACAACTATTAGAGAATCAGGTCGTATTATTAATGTAATTATTACTGCTGATGATAATGCCACTTTAGAGCAAGCTAAAGCTTTAGGAACGAAAGTTCAAGAACAATTAAGTGCTAAACAAGTAAAATATTACGATATACAAGTAATTATCAAAAAAGATGTTGAAGCTAATGATTTTCCAATTATAGGTTATAAACATCATAATAAAGATAATTTTAGTTGGACAAAGGATAGAACGGGGACAGAATAATGAAAAAAAAATTAATAATTATAATACCAATCATCATTGCAATAGTAACCTTTGTTTTTGTATACCGCTATTATACTCATAATGATTCCACTACCACTTTAACAGTTTCTGAAAAAAGATGGGTTGAATCCAACAATGATCAAGCCTATGATTTTGAAGTGGTTAATGATTATCCCTTATATGGACTTAATGGTTCAGGTGTTATTTTTGATTTTTTAAAAGATTTTGAAGATAACATTGGTATTAAATTTAATAAAATACCTTATTTAAAAGAATCTAATCCTTCAGGTAAAAGTTATCAAATTAGAATATTAGATAATGATGATAAACTTACCAACAATGATTTATTCTTATTTAATGATAACTATGTAGCTGTAGGTACGACTTATCAAAGAATTAATCATATAACTGATATGAAAAATTTATCTTTTGGAATCTTTGAAGAAGATGAAGAAGATATAAGTTATTATCTAAAAAGTGGTACTAACTTATCTTACAAAACATACACGTCTATAACTGATTTATATAAAGCTTTAGATAGTGAACAAGTAAATATGGTTATTGTACCTAATATCATGTTTTTAGATTATACCATAAAAAAAGATAAATATTCTATTAATTATTATTTCACTGAAATGAAAAAACAAATTGTTATGACCTTAGATTCTAAAAATAAAGAATTGAATGACATAATAAAAAAATATTACAATAAATGGCGTTTAACTAAATATGTAAGTGAATACAATGATGCCTACTTAGATTATTATTTAGATGAAAATGATTTAGATGCCAAAACAAAGGCTTCTCTAATTTCTAAAAACTATGTTTATGGTTATGTTAAAAATATTCCTTATGAAGTAAAAGTTAATGGTAAATTAGCTGGTATCGCTGGTGAATACATTGATCGTGTTTCCCGCCTAGCTGATATTAATTTCAAATTAAAAGAATATGCTACCAAAGAAGAACTTCAAAAAGCTATTGATACTGGTAAAGTAGATATTTACTTTGACTATTATAACTACAATAATGACAAATATTTTGCTACTTTATCTACTTTTATTGAGGATTATGTTGTTCTAGGTAAACAAGAAGATAATCATATCGTTAATTCCTTTGAAAGTCTAAGAAATCAAGACTTAATAATGTTAAAAGACGATTCTTTATATAATTATGTTACTAATAACTCTAATGCTAAAATAAAAGGTGTATCTAACCTTGATGATTTACTAGAAAAAGCCGAAAATCGTATAATAGTTCTAGATTCAGAGATTTATACATATTATCAAAATGATAAGTTTAAAGATTATAAACTACTATATAAAGATACTATGATGAATGATTACAAGTTTATGGTCAAAAAAGATAATGAAGCTTTTTATGATTTATTTAACTATATAATTAATACTAATTCTTACTATAATTATCGCAATAGTGGTATTGAAAATATGAAAGCTTCCATCTTGGAAAATTCTACCTTCCAACAAGTATATACCATTGTTCTAGCTATTATCTTTATTCCTTTAATTATTATTAGTATAATATATTTAATTTTGAAAAAGAAAAAGCAAATAAAGAAAATAAAAATTACTGATCGTCATAAATATACAGATATGTTAACTTCTTTGAAAAATCGTAATTATCTTAATGCTAAATCAGCTGAGTGGGAAGATTGTGAAGTATTCCCTCAAGCTATAGTTATGGTTGATTTAAATAATGTAAAATACGTTAATGATAATTATGGTCATGAAGAAGGAGACCAGTTAATTATAAAAGCCGCTGGTATCCTTGTAAATACCCAACTTGAAAATAGTGAAGTCATTAGAACAGATGGTAATGAATTCTTGATATATTTAGTTGGTTATAGTGAAAGACAAATTGCTACTTATACTAAAAAGTTAGCTAAAGAAATGAAAACACTTCCTCATGAGTTTGGTGCTGCTATTGGTTATAGTATGATTACCGATGAAATTAAAACTATTGATGATGCTATCAATGAAGCTACATTAGAAATGATAACAAACAAGGAAGAATATAAATAAGAGGTCGAATATGAAAGAAGCAAGAGGTTTTTTTAAAAACATTATCAAATTAATAAAAAAGCCTGAGATGAGGATTTTACCTGGTCAACTTGCTTTTTTTATTGTGATGTCATTAATTCCTACTATTGCTTTAATTGGTACTATTGCTTCATCTTTATCTTTATCACCTAATGCCTTATCCGTATCTATTGGTGATTCAGTACCCAAAGAAATAGCTGATATAATAAAGGGCTTAATAGGGGGTCAAGGCCTTAATTTTAATATCATAGTTTTCTTTATCTCAGCCTTCATTTTAGCTTCTAATGGTACGCATTCTATGATTATAACTTCTAATGAAATTTATAAAATAACTCCAAGAGATATTATCAGTCGTCGTCTAAAAGCTATTATTATGATTTTTCTAATGGTTGTTTTATACTTTACTTTATTTTTAATTCCTATCTTTGGTGATAGTTTATTCAAAATCTTAAAAATATTTGTTACTGATTATACAACTCTAGAATTCTTTTATAATATGTTCCAAGTTTTAAAATACCCTTTTGTTATAAGTATTCTTTATTTTATCATAAAATTATTATATGTAATTGCTCCTGATAAACAAATACCTAGTCATACTACTACTAAAGGGGCTATATTTACTACTATTGGTTGGATTATTGCTACTGAAATATATGCTTTTTATATAAAACGTTTCTCTACTTACAGTATCTTTTATGGCAGTATTTCCAATCTCTTAATTCTCTTAATCTGGGTTTATATATTATCTTATATCTTTGTCTTAGGTATGGGTATAAATGCTAGTATTTATGAGGAAAATAATAAAACTATAGAAATAAGCACTTCCAATAATTGAAGTGTTTTTTCATAATTATATAAGATTGAAAATTGCTTTTTATAGTGCTATAATATAATAAGCGAGGTTGTAAATATGAAAAACATAAAAAATGCTATGAGCAATTTATTTGATAAAATTAAAAAAAATATTATTCGTATTAAAACAGAACATTTAATTAGCGCTTATATGAAGAATAATATTTTGTTTTTAACTTTTGTTATATTAAGTGTTATTAATTCTACACTATTAAGATTTTTCTGCATGCACATGCTAGAAAACTATCTATCTATTAAAGCCATTTTAGCTGATGTAACAGTTGTTGTTCTTATTGGTTCGTTAGGCTATTTATTTAAACCAAAGAATCGATTTACTTATTTTCTTAGTGTTAATATCTTCTTAACAGCTATTTGTATGATAAATTCTATTTATTATACTTTTTATACTTCTTTTGCCTCCGTTTCCATGCTTTCTCTTACGCAATATATTGGTGATGTCGGTGATGCCGTTGTAGAAAATGTCATTCAATTAAAAGATTTAGTTTATATCTTAAGTCCTATAATTTTAATTATCGTTAATGCTAAGTTAAAGAAAAAGAACTATTATCGTAAAATTGAAATTAAATCAGAACGTAAAAAAAGAATGTTTCAAACTTTAACTGTTGGTGGTGTTTTAGCCGTTATCTTCTTAATTACTATGACTCCATTAGATGTATCAAGATTTGCTAAACAATGGAATAAAGAATATATCGTTATGCGTTTTGGTATTTATGTTTATCAAGCAAACGACGTCATAACAACTATTCAACCTAAAATAAATTCTATGTTTGGTTATGACAAAGCTAAAAAAGAATTCCTTGATTATTTTGCCGAAACTCCATCTGAATCTCAAAAAAATGAATATACTAATATCTTTGCTGGTAAGAATGTTATTGTTATTCATGCTGAAAGTATGCAAGCTAATGCTATAGATCTTCGTTTTAATGACATTGAAGTAACTCCAACTTTGAATCGTTTAACTAAAGAAGGAATGTATTTTTCTAATTTTTATTCTCAAGTTAGTGTTGGAACGAGTAGTGATGCCGAATTAACTTATAATACTTCCTTGATGCCAACTAAAAGTGGCACGGCTTTTGTCTCTTACTATAATAGAGAATATATTTCTACTCCTAAGCTTTTAAAAGAAAAAGGATATTATACATTTAGTATGCATGCTAATAATGCTGATTTTTGGAATCGTCGTAGTATGCACGAATCTTTAGGTTACGATAGATTTTTTAGTAAAAAAGATTATGAAGTTACCAAAGAAAATACTATTGGATTAGGTCTATCTGATAAAGAATTCTTTACTCAATCTATATCTAAGATAAAAAAGATTAATAAAGAAAATAAAAATTGGTATGGCTTACTTATAATGTTGACCAATCATACACCATTCTCTGACGTTGAAAAGTATGGGGAATTTGAAGTTAACATGAAAGAAACAATAACCAATGAAGATGGTACTACTGAAGAAGTAATTCATCCTTATATGGAAGGAACTAAATTAGGTAATTACTTTAAATCATACCATTATGCTGATGAAGCCCTTGGTGAATTCATTGATAATTTAGATAAAGAAGGTCTTCTAGACAATACTGTTTTAGTTCTATATGGTGATCATGATGCTCGTTTACCTAAAAAAGACTATAATAGATTATATAATTATGATAAAGAAACAGATTCAATTCTTTCTGATGATGACCCTGAATATAAAGAATATGACTCATATCAATATGAATTAGGTCGTAAAGTTCCATTCCTAATATGGACTAAAGATATGAAAGGTACCGAATTAAATAAAGAAATTACCGATGTTATGGGTATGTATGATGTTATGCCAACTTTAGGTAATATGTTTGGTTTCTACAATAAATACCAATTAGGTCATGATATTTTTAATATAAAAGATAATAATATTGTAGTTTTCCCTAATGGTAATTGGGTTACTAATAAAGTTTATTATAATAGCCAAAAAGGAGCTTATCTATCTTTAACTAATGAGGCTATTACTGAAGATGAAATTAAAAGAAACAACGAATATACAACTAAATTACTTGATGTTTCAGATGATATAATTGTCTTTGACTTACTAAATGAAAACAAAGAAAGAAATAGTAAAGAATTAGAAGGAGAATAAAATGAAATTAAAGAAAAAACCTAAAATAATCCTTACCATTATTGTTATAATTATTGCATTATGTTTAGTGGGCTTTATCCTAGTAAAATTAAAGGATAAGGAACCTGAAGTAAAAGAAGTAAAAATAGAGAATTCCATCAAAAAATATGGCTATAATTTAAAAGAAAATAAACCTAAAAAGTACAAGGAAATGTTTAGTGAATTAAAAGAAATTTTATCTGCTAAAGAAGTTGATGAAGAAGCTTATGTCAAAAAAATAGCTGAAATGTTTGTCTTTGACTTTTATTCCTTAGAAGATAAAACAGCTAAAACAGATGTCGGAGGAGTAGAATTTGTCTATAAAGATGTTCTTAATAACTTCTTAGAAAATGCTGAAAATACTTACTACAAATACTTAGAAAGTAATATATATGATAATCGTAAACAAGAATTACAAGTTGTCGATGAAATAACAATTGAAAGCCTTGATAAAGACATCTTTGCTTATAATAACACTTCTGATGAGGAAGCTTATAAGGTTAAAGTAAAATGGACTTATACCGATGAAAAATATTCTTCATATCAAACTGAGGCTACACTAATCTTTATTCATGATGACTTTAAACTTAGTCTAGTAGAATTAAAATAAACAGAGTAGGGGATGTCACTATATAAGTTGACATCTTTTTTTAGTCACTAAAAAAGCACCTAAGTGCTTTCTTTTTGTTAATAGTTATTCTTCAGAATCCTGTAACTCAGGTGGAATTGTTTCTCCAGGTGATGCTTCAGGTGACGCTTCAGGTGATGCTTCAGGCTCTGCTGGTTTGCCCTCAATTTCATCATCGTCTTTTTCTTTTTCATCATCTTCCTCATCATCTTTTTTATCATTTGCCTTACTACTTCCTGATAAGGTTAAAGTAACTGAACCCTTTATCAAATCCATTCTTTTATTAGCTGGATAACTTTGATCAATTACATAACCACCAGAACCTACAAAGGTAACACTAATTCCATATTTAATAGCATAAGCTCGCGCATCAGCTTCACTATCACCAATAAAGCTAGGCAATAACTTATAAGTACTATTTGTTCTATATGGACCACTACCAATAACTTCTTTTTCGTATGGCTCATTTATAGAAAAACTAAATTGTTTAATTTCTTCATGTTCTACTAACTCTAAGTTTTCTTTCATAGCTTGAATTATATCCTTACGACTATCTTTATTAGGAATATAATCCCATAGTACTAAACGCATTCTTTCATCATAAATCATTTGTCCCGTACCACTTAAATATAATCTTTGAATATTTACCAAATCAGCATCATCTGCTGATAAACTTTTCTTTACAATATCTTTACCTACATTATAGAATGATAATATTTGTTTTGTTGTTAAATTAGTATCTAAACTATTAGAAATAGTATTTAAAATTTCTGTAAACTTTGAAATACTAGAAATTCCTTTCATTTTATTTATTAAAGCCATTATAATTTCTTGTTGATGTTCTGCTCTAGCAAAATCACCATTAGCAAAAGCTTTTCTATTTCTAGCAAATACTAAGGCATCTTCACCATTTAATACTTGATGACCCGGTTGAATACAACGTTCTTGTCCACGTGAAGAATCATCAGTACATAACTCTATAGGTACATCAACTTCAACTCCACCTACAGCATCAACTAACTTAACTAAACCTTTAAAATTAATCTTAGCATAATAATCAATGTTAACATCAAAATATTCTTCAATTGTATTCATCATACAATCATTTCCATAAGCAGCCGCATGTGTTATTTTATTCTCTGGTTTTCCAGACCAACAAGATATTGGTACATAACTATCACGTGGTATTGAAAACATCGTAGCATTTAAAGTTTTAGGATTAAATGTAATTAAAATTAATGTATCTCCGTTAGCAACTGCATTTTTCTCTAAAACCTCATCCGTTGAATCAATTCCCATTAATAAAATAGTAAATGGTTCCGTTATATCTTTACCAGAAGAAGCTTTCTCAACGGCACTAGTTTCAGCTTTACGCATTTTCTTATCTTTAGAAATGATAATTTTTGTATCGGTCTCAATATTTTCAAAACCTGTAATATCTTTAAATGTCGAAACATAAGTACTAGTAATAAACATCGCATCTAATTCATCAGCATACAAATCTGCTAGCATTGAATTATAATTATCATATGTTTTAATTTCATTTTCATCATTCAAATTATGTTCTTTAATAATTTCCTGTGGAATAATATAGCCCTCAGGTGATTTTTTATCTTCCAAAATACCAATTGTAAAGTCCTTTACATCAGTAATCTCTTTAGCCGGATTCTTACTCATCGTAATTAAATCTGAGGTGTAAGTTACATAAACTTTATTAATATTATCTACTTGACCATATATGTAATTTATTACTCCACCAACAGCTCCACATAGAATAGAGTATATAATCATAAAAACAATAAATAGAACTTTTCTTGGCTTTTTCTTCTTTTTTCTTTTATTTATTCGTAAACGTTTCCAAATTAACAAAATATCTATCAGAAAAAGAATACCTATTACTATATAGCGCAGTACATTTTCTATTGAATCTAAAAGAAATATTTCATAAATAGCAAAAGCACTTGTACCTATCGCTATAAATAAAAAAATATTTAAAATTAATCCCATTTTTGATTTTCTTTGAACATTATCTTTATTTTTTGCCATAAAAACCTCCACTCAAAATGCTAAAGTACTATTATAAATTATAACTAATTTCCTCTAATTTATCAAGCACAGGATAATTCTCCTTTTCGCAACCACTTTTTTTGTGTAAAATTTTGTCAAAATATGTAAAACCCTAAATTTTTAATACGAATACTTCTCCCAGTCTATATATTTCTTGATATAATATAATTAATACATAATGAGGAGGTATCCACATGAAAAAGAAAATGCTTTTAACTATATTATTTTCTAGCTTATTTTTACTAAATACGACTAAAGTCCATGCTTTTTCTTCTAGTAATTATGAATATCGTTCTTTATGTGGAAATTTTGAAGTAGCTAGTTTTCGTAGTGATGGTTCTATTGTAACTATAGGTTGTCATAATACGTATGAGCAAGCTCGTAACGCTATGAGAAATGATGGTGCCACGGACCTTGCTATTATGACTAAAGTAAATGGCAGAACTAAAATAATTGATGCTAATGCTGCTCTTGTTGATTTGACTATTCCTCCTGATCTTACTTACTTTTACAATAATAGTGAATTAAGTGGTTCTGCATATACTTATGCTGATACTGGTTCTTTATATGGTGGAGTAGATGGAGCTTTTATTGATTCTGCTTATTCTAATTATAAAAATGCCTGGGTTGCTAAAATAAAAACTGGTGATTATACTGGTTGGATTCATCAAAATTATTATGAAATTGTTCCTATTACTTGGGTTAAATCAGCTAGTACCTATACAGTTACTGATAGTGATATTAGACATAACTATGTAGCTAAAATTCAAAATTATTATTCTGGAAAATCTGGTAGTACCATTGGTCCTAAACCAGATGTATTAAAAGCCGGAACTTATTACTCTTATGATGGTCACTACTTTTATACTGACCTTACAACTATGATAAAAGATTATAAGAATGGTAACTATAATAATGCTGTTAATAAAAATAATGCTTATTATAATTATTATATGTATTTATCTAATCATACTAAAACAAGATATTCTAGTGCTAATATAAACGAATATATTAGAAACAATATGGGTATTTATCAAGATGCTTATGGTAATGATACCAAAGATGGTTCATCTCGTCTTTATGGTAAAGGAACCTTTTTCTATTATGCTCAAGAAAAATATGGTGTTAATGCTATCTTAGCTTTAAGTCTTAGCCGTAATGAAACCTCTAATGGTCGTAGTAATTTAGCTATCAATAAAAATAATGGTTTCGGTTTAAATGCTGTTGATTCTAGTCCAACTGAATCCGCTAATTGGTATGCCTCATTTGCTAATAGTATTTTAGGTTATGCCTCTAAATATATTACTTATGGCTATGCTCATCCTGAAGATTGGCGTTATTTCGGACCTCAATTTGGTGATAAATGGATTGGTATGAATGTTAAATATGCCTCAGATACTTTCTGGAGTGAAAAAATGGCTGCTAATTACTATAGTCTTGACAGAGCTCTTGGTCTTCAAGATTATAACACTTACCAATTAGGAGTAGTTACTAGACAAACCAATGCTTATGCCTCTCCAAGTACTTCTGCTAAGTTTATTTACTCTTATCCTGAAGCAGAAGATGGTATCGTTATAGTAGGGGAGACAACTGGAACTTCCGTTGATGGTAATAATAAATGGTATAAAGTAGTAAGTGATTTAAACATTGACTCTAACTACAATGAAATAACTTCTGGTGACTATAATTGGAATGGTTATGTTTATATACCTGCTGCTTATGCTAAAAAAATAAACACTCCTAAAACAGCTTATTTCAATCCTAATGATGTATTTGAATATGAAGATAAAGATTATGAATATGACTTATTAGTTGAAAATACTAATTTAAAACCTAAAGTAGCTGTATCCCTAGAGTCAACTCCATACTATTTTGATTCAACTATTCAATCTAAAACTGGTAAAATTTTAGATAAAGATCGTTATGTTATGGTATATGCTATTGCCTATGATGGCAATACTCCTGTTTCTTATCTTGTAACTTCTGATTATAAATATGATCAAAAACATTGGGTAAATGCTGCTTCATTAAAAATTGTTACTTCTAACTATGGAAAATTCTCTGTAACTGTTAGTGGTAATCAATATACTTGGGTTACTTCTACTACCCAAGATTTAAAACAATATGTAATCGGTGGTCAATATACCAATTCCTACGCTCCAATACTAGAAGAGACTTATGTTAATGGCCAATTATGGTATAAAGTACCTGTAGAATTATCTAGTAATTCAAACATTTATGGTTGGACTTTAGCTAGTTATCCAGGAGTAAGTGTTACTAAATATACTTCAACCTTTAACAACAATCCTCCTATCATTAATGCTAAAGACTTATCTATTAAAGTAAATAGTAAATTTGATCCATTAACTAATGTAACGGCTAGTGATGCTGAAGATGGCGATTTAACAAGTAAAATAGTTGTTACTGAAAATAATGTAGTTTTAACCAAAGCTGGTACTTATAAAGTAACTTATAGTGTAACTGACAGTGCTAAACAAACTACTACTAAAACAATTAATGTCACTGTTTTAGCTGATGAAAAACCAATAATTAACGCTGAAGATACAGAAATTACTATTAATCATGAAGTAAAAATCAAAGTAACAGCTACTGATAAAGAAGATGGCGATTTAACTTCTAAAATAGTTGAAAAAGAAAATACCGTTAATAATAAACAATTAGGTACTTATAAAATAGTTTATGAAGTAACTGATTCTGCTAAACAAACGACAACTAAAGAAATAAAAGTAACTGTTGTTAAAGACCAAGCTCCTGTTATTGAAGCAACTGATCAAATAATTATTTTAGATGAAGATTTCAACGAACTAGAAGGCGTAACGGCTACTGATAAAGAAGACGGCGATTTAACAAAAAATATTAAAGTTACTAAAAACACTGTCAACAACAAAGAAGAAGGAACATATGAAGTAACTTACGAGGTAAGTGATTCTGCTTCCAACAAAACGACTAAAACTATTAAAGTACAAGTAATTGACTTTGCTCTTGATTTAGATTCTTTAGAAGAAAAAGATGCTCTTTTCTACTTTGATTCTTTAAAAGTAGTTAATAAAGAATTAACAATTAAAGGTTATAATGCAATTAAAGGTATCAATAATGATTTAAACACCGACTTAGACTTTTTCTTAGTATATGCTTCTCTAAATGATGAAGATGACCTTTATGTTCAAAGTCTTGATAGAATTACCGATCAAAAAGAAATGACTAGACCTGTTTATCAAAATGATGGTAAAGATTACACTTATTCATGGTTTACAGGAACCTTAGATTTAGAAGATATTCCTGATGGTGACTATAAATTATATATCTTTACGTTATCTGCTCATAATTATGCTGTATCACCTGTTAGTAATAAAGTATTGAAAGAACAAGTTGCTTCTTATTCTAGCTCTAAGTATGTTACTACTAGAAATGATTATTTAGATGATGATCTTCCACTTGAATTAATAGTTAGAAGTACCAAAATAGGGGATAAGACAGCAACTAGCACCTACAATCAATATAATCAGTATCGTACTTTAGAATTTAGTAATAATAAATTAAATATTAAAGGAACATCTTACTCTTATGGTATGAATTTATCTAGTAATGCTTCTATAGAACGTTCTATCATCTTTGAAAATACTACCAACTATAAACAATATCGTTATGATTTAGGTAGTATTACTAATGGTTTATATCCAGTAGGAGCAACCCTAGGAGATAACTTAGATAAGACTAGAGCTTGGTTTGATAAAACATTAGATATATCTAATATACCTAAAGGAACGTATGCTATATATATTTCTAATAAAGCGAATATTTCTGATTTTGGAGAATTAAATGAACTTCTTCAACGTGATGTCAGTAAAGTATCAGCTACTATTAATGACAAGAAATATTCTTTCCAAGTAAATAGTCAAAAACGTTATCGTATTGAAATGAAAGTAGAGTAAAAGAAGTGGCTAACAAGTCACTTCTTTGCTAGTATGCTTGTTTGACAAAAACATATTAATAATGTAGAATACAAATTGTAATAAGAAAAGAGGTTAATTATGGAAAAAGAAGAACAAGTACAAGGGCAAGAGCAAGAACAAGAATATGATTTTATAAGTATGGGAGTACGTGATGCTAGAGATTTATTTTTTAATTTACGTGAAAGAGCTAAAACAATTGAAAAAAACTATGGAATTGACGCTCGTTTAGCTTATGAATCTGGTATAAGTATGGTTGTTCCTGTTTATGGCAATTTCAGTAAAGAAGAACAAAAAGTTCAAGACAAAGAATTAAATCATACCACTAGTGGTAGTAGTTTAGGTGTTGATAATACTAGAAACTTATCTTACTTTGGTGGTAGTGGTACAGGAGTTCAATATACTACTAATGCCAGTGGTACTAAGGAATATAATCATCGTTAAATCCCATTTAAAAGGAAATTTAAAATATTAAGTAGATACAAATATCTACTTTTTTTAACTTTAAAGACCAAAAAACTAGTTGAATAATTCAACTAGTTTTCTTCTTAATCATTACTAACAATTTTTAAAGTAACTGTATTACAATGGTCAAAAGCTACACCATCTATTTCACTACTATTTTGAAGCATACCATTTCTTAAACCAGCATTTTTAACATAGCTACAAGCAAACTTAACATTACCATAAGCTTGTTTTATCTTAGAACAAGTACCTTTAGGATCGTTAAAATCAAGTAACTCATCATAAATATAAACAGTTGTTTTTATACTCTCATCACAAGCAGGAGTATTGTTTTCCTCTACGCGATTATTAGTAGAAGAATTACTATTAGTCTTCTTTTCTTCTGGAGCCTTACCCTTACTAATTGTAACAGAAATTGTTGTATTTTCAGATATTTCACTACCAGCACTTATTGATTGATTAATTACTTTTCCTTCACTAACTGTATCACTATAACGACTAACAAAACTATATTTTAATCCTAATTTTTCTAACTTCTTAATAACTTCACTTTTAGTCAATCCTTTTAAATTAGGAACTTTAACAGCTTCTCCATCAGAAATAGTTACAATGATAACATCATCATTTTTAATAGTATCACCGGTTTTATAAGAGTAACTAATTACTTCACCAGCTTTAACTTCACTACTAAATTCATGTTTTTCTTCATATTTAATTTCATATTTATCTGCCCATTCTCTAAATTCATCAAAAGATTTAAATTTTGGCATCTTTAAACTACCTTTAGAAATAACAACTTTAATTGTTTCCCCTTGTTCTACAACGTCACCTTTTTTATGACTAGCACTTATAACTTCATTTTCCTTAATACTATCATCATACTTATCACTAAATTCTACTTTTAATTTATTTTTAATGACCCATTCTACAATTTCCGAAAGATTCATCTTTGTTAAATCAGGTACTTTTATTTTAGGACCTTTACTAAATGTAATCACAACTTCTTCATCATTAATTTTTACCATTGTACCAGGCTTTTTATTTTGTTTAAAAGCTAAATCATGTTTAATTTTATCTGAAAAATCTCTTTCAAACTTATAATTTAAATGATGTTGTTTTAAGTAAAATTCTACTTCAAATTTACTTTTCTTTGTAAAATCAATTAATTTTACTTCTTCATAACCTAATTCTTCTCCATAAGAAAATACTAAGTTTATTTCTTCATCTCTTTTTAAATTACCACTTTTATCTTGCTCGATAACAGTATCTACATTCTTATCTGATTCTACGAATTCTACTTTTACATTAGATAAGTAATTACTTGTAACAAATTCTACAACTCTTTCTGCATCCCAAGTCAACATATTAGGCACAACTACTTCTTTACTTGGATTAGGTCCTTCACTAACAGCTACTGTTAATTCATCACAATCTTTAAGACTTGTTCCAGCTTTAACATTTTGACTAATTATCTTGTATTCTTGAACCATATCACTATATTCATAATCTTGATTAATAGTTATTTTATTTTCCTCAGCCCATTTAACAACTTCTGTTAAATTTTTACCTGTAAAATCTTCCATAGTATTAAACTTATTAATATCAACAACCCCTAAATTAGTTATTATATTAAAAACAAAATAACCTATCAAACACAATGAACCAAAACATATAGCTCCTTTATTTTTACTACTATTACTAATTGGAATAAATATTATTGCGAAAAGTACTAAGAGTAGGGAAGTAATAATAGTATATAACAAATTAGTACTATTCTTTATAAAATAAAGATTAACGATAAAAGAGGCTAATCCTACCAGTAACACGATTATTAAAAAGAAATTAATTAAAATTCGTTTAGGTCTTTTTACTTTTTTCTTTTCAACAAACTCATCACTTATAAGTTCTTTATCTTCTATTTCTTTTTTCTCTTCTATCTCTTCTTTTTCTTCTACTTCAATATTTTCTTTTTCTTCTTCTAAATTACTGTCTTCTTCCAAATTAACTTCTTCCGAAACTACTTCTTCTTTCTTTCTTTTTCCTTCTGTCTTTTTCTTCTTAGACTTAGTCTTTTTTTTCTTTTCTTTTTTATCTTCCTCATCATCATTAACTAAGTCTTTAGTAGCTATTTTCAATGTTTTTTCTTCTATCTTATCAAAAATTCCATCATCTAAATGTAATTCTTTATCATTAATGGTTTTATCAAAATCAATTGTTTTATCTTTTTTATCATCTTTTGTTTTTGCTTTTGTACTTTTATTATCCATAAAACACCTCCATTATTATAATAATTATATAATAAATTTAAACAAATATAAATGTCTAATTGTAAAAATATGTCTATAAATAAAAAAAAGTGTTATAATAATGACAATAACAAGTAAGAATGGAATGATGAAAATGAACGACTACCTTAAAAAAAATATAAATTTAATTGTAGGTCTTTTTCTTTTAATTGGACCTGTTATTGATTTAATAACTGGATTATCTCTTCATATTTTACATGTGAACTTTACTTTAGGAATAGTTTTAAGAGTCCTTTTTCTTTTCTTTCTTATGTATCTTTCCCTTTTTGTATACAAAAATAAAAAACTTCTTATTCCATATTCCTTAATCTTACTTTATTTTATCTTCTATCTAGCAATAACTTTTATTTATAAAAATGGCTATTATTTTCAAGAAATTCAAGGCTTTGCTAAAACGTTTTATTTTCCAGTATTATTTATTACTTTATATACGTTAAAAGATGATATTAATATCAGTAAAATGACTCTTTTTACAACCTTTTTTCTTTATCTAAGTTTTATCTTTTTACCAACTATTTTTAATGTTGGTTTTAAAACATATGAAATAACTAAAGCGGGAACTCTAGGCTTTTTTAATTCTGCTAATGAAATAAGTGGAATTATCTCTCTTTTAACACCTATTATGTTTTATATTCTTATTACTAAAAAAAGTAAAATTTTAACATTAATTACTATTGCTATTTATTTACCTGTTATTTTAATGATGGGAACTAAAACTCCTTTACTAACCTTAATCATTACAACTTTCTTTACTATTATTTATTACTGGGTAAAAAAAATAAAACAACACAGTTATAAACCTATAATTATGTCCTTTATTATTATTTTACTAGGTGTATTTTCTTTACTATTAATAATACCTAAAACTAATTTTTATAAAAATATTAAAACACATCTTGATTACTTAGAAATAAACAATATTACAGAAGTATTTAGTAGTTATAAACTATTTGATCATTTTATTTTTTCCGAACGTCTAAGTTTTCATCATAAAAAAATTGCTCTTTATAAGAAAGCCCCTCTTCCTCAAAAGATGTTTGGCTTAGGTTACTACAATAACTCAAAAAGCCTTAAGATGGTAGAGATGGATTATTTTGATATTTATTATAATCATGGTCTTATTGGTTTTCTTCTTTTCTTTGCTATAACTTTAACAACGCTTTATAAAATATTAGAAAATAAAACTACTTTTAATTTTAAACGTTATATTTTATTAATTAGTTTTTTCTTAATTATCTTTTTAGCCTTTTTTACTGGTCATATCATTACTGCTCCTTCAGTTGGCTTAATTGCTATTATTATAATTTTAGATCTTGCCCCTCGTTCTCAAAAAAATCTTTTATTTGCTGATTTTAATATGGAAATAGGTGGTATTGAAAAAGCTCAACTTAATCTCTTAAAAAATATAAATTATGACCAGTACAAAGTTACTTTAATTTTAGAAGAAAAAAAAGGTTCTTTACTAAAAAGTATTCCTCAAGAAGTTAAAGTTCAAGAATTAAAAGTAAGTAATAATCACAATGTAATTCTACGTAAAATTCTTAATTTTAGTCGCAAGCTTATTTTTGCCATCTTTAACTATGATAATTATGACTTTAGTTGCTGCTACACAACTTATAGTTATTCTTCTAATGTAGTAGCAAGACTAGCATCTTTTAATAATGCCTTATATGTACATAGTAATTATGAAGATGTTTATGACACTAAAGAAGAAATATTAACTTTCTTTACTACTAGAAAAGTAGCTGAATTTCATAAAATAATTTTTGTTTCTAATGAATCTAAAAAGTCTTTCTTAAAACTTTATCCTAACTACAAAGATAAAACTCTTGTTTTTAATAATTTTATTGATATTGATCAAATTATTACTAATAGTAAAGAACAAATACTTGTTAATGCTCCTAAAGATAAAATATTATTTGTTTTTGTAGGACGTTTAGATGATTCTTCTAAAAAATTATCTCGAGCTATTAATTTAGTAAAAGAAATAAAAAATATAGAATTGTGGATTATTGGTTCTGGTCCGGATGAAGATCAATATGTAGACCTTACTAAGAAATTAAATTTAACATCAAGAATAACTTTCTTTGGTCCTAAATCTAATCCTTATCCTTATATGCAAAAAGCTAATTATATTATCTTAACATCTGACTACGAAGGTTTTCCAGTAACATATTTAGAAGCTTTAGTTTTACATAAAGATATTATTACAACCATTAATGTTAGTGATGATGAGATTAATATGAAAGATTATGCTTATATCGTTTCTAAAGATGAAAAGCAAATGGTTAAAGAAGTTAAAGCTATTTTAAAAAAGCCATCTCCTAAAAAGAAAATAGATTTAAAAACAATTCAAGCTAAAAGGATTAAAAAACTAGAAACACTTTTTAAATAAACAACTTTAATGTTGTTTTTTTACTTAAAATTAAGAGTATGCTATAATAAAAATAAGAATAAATTAGAAAAAAATCTCACACTATAACTTATCTTTTTCCTTGACTTTATAGCCGATAGTAAGAGGTTATGTTATAATAAAAAAGAGGTGATAAAATGCCAAAATACAGCATTGTCATTCCTGTCTATAATGTTGAAAAATACATAAAAAGAACTTTAGATAGTGTATTTAACCAAACCGAAAAAGATTTTGAAGTAATTGTCGTTGATGATGGTTCTACTGACAAAAGTATGGAATTTGTAAAAGAATATGCCGATATTAAAATTATAAAAACTAAACATGTAAGTGTCAGTGAAGCTCGTAATATTGGCGTAAAACACGCTAAAGGAGAATATTTAATTTTCCTTGATAGTGATGACTATTGGGATAAAAAAGTTCTTGAAAAAATATCTAAATCATTATCAAATAATCCTGATTTAGTTCGTTTTCAAGTACGAACAGTAACAGATCAAAACATAAAGACTGACTATGTTGAAGAAACCTTTACTGGACTTACCGGTCCTGAAGCTTTTGCTAAAATATGTACATTTCATTTTGTGGAAAGTGTTTGGTGTTATGCTATAAAAAGAACATTCTATCAAAAAGAAAAATTTCATTTTCAAAAAGGTATGATTCATGAAGATTTTGGCTTAACTCCTTTAATTATTATTAAAGCTACTAAAGTAAATTCCATTCCTTATATTGGATATAATTATTATCGTAGAAGTGGAAGTATTATGAATACCACTAATTATACTTGGACTAAAAAGAAAGTTGCCGATTTTTATAACCATTATTTATATTTAATGACGGAAATAGAAAAAACCTCTCTTACTAAAGAAGTATTTAAAAGCTTTATCGCTAATAGTGTCATTTTAAAAATATGTGAATTACAAGGAAAAGATTACCAACTATATAAACAAAAATTAAAAGAAGATCATGTTTATGATCAGTTATTACAAGATACATGGCCTCGTAAATTAAAAGTTCATCTTTTAAAAATTAGTCCTAAAATTTATTATAAAATATTTCATTAATAACTAAACACAGGGGGAGGTAGAAAATGGCTAAACGTAAAGAAAAGTTATCTATTGTAATACCTTGTTATAATGAAGAAGAAGTCTTACCAGCTCTCTATAAAGAACTAAAAAAAGTTGCTAAAGAGATGAGTATGCTAACTTTTGAATTTATTTTTATAAATGATGGAAGTCAAGATAAAACGTTAAAAATTATCAAAACTTTTGCTAAGAAAGATAAACGTGTTCGTTTTATTTCTTTTTCTAGAAATTTTGGCAAAGAAGCTGCTATGTATGCCGGACTTGAAAATTCTTTAGGTGACTATGTTACCATAATTGATGCTGACTTACAAGATTCTCCTTCCATGATAGAAGAAATGTATACTAGTATTAAAAATGAAGGTTATGACTGCGTAGCTTTATATACTAAAAATCATAAAGATTATTCACTGCTACGTAAATTTTTCACTAAATGTTGGTATATTTTAATTGGAAAAATATCATCTATTAAACAAGTACCAGGAGCTAGAGATTTCCGTTTAATGACAAGAAGAATGGTTGATGCTATTTTAGAAATGAAAGAATATAATCGTTATTCTAAAGGCCTTTTTAGTTTTGTTGGCTTTAATACTAAATGGATTAACGTTGAAACTAACAAACGAATGGCCGGAAAATCTAAATTTAATTTTTTTAAATTATTTAAGTATGCTCTTGAAGGTATTCTAGCTTTCTCAACTGCACCTCTTATGTTTGCCGCTTTCATTGGTTTACTATTTTGTTTAATAGCCTTTATTGCTATTATAGTTATTATTGCCAAAACCTTAATTTTTGGAGATCCTGCTACCGGTTGGCCATCCCTTGCCTGTATCATTATTTTCACAAGTGGTGTTCAATTATTTTTCTTCGGAGTTATGGGAATGTATCTTTCTAAAGTCTATTTAGAGGTTAAGAGAAGACCTCTTTACATAGTAAAAGAAACTGAAAAAGATCAAAAAGGAGTAGAATATGAAAAAAAATAATCCTGATATAAGTATAATTGTTCCTGCTTATAATGCTGAAAAACATATTTCCAAATGTCTAAATTCTTTGCTATCACAAACTAAAAAAGAATTAGAGTTTATCATTATAAATGATGGTTCTACTGACCAAACGGAAAAAATTATTAAGTCCTTTTCTGATAAACGTCTAATATATTTTAAAAACAAAAATCAAGGAATTGGTAAAACACGAAACTTTGGTATTGAAAAAGCAACTGGTCAATATATCATGTTTTTAGATAGTGATGATTATCTTGTTTCTACTGCTTGTGAAGTTCTTTTTACCGCTGCTCAAAAAAATTCTTTAGATTTAGTAATAGCTGACTTTTATAAAAAATATCCTCAGTCTCTTGAAGAAATTCATACTCCTGATTTTGCTATTTCTTCTTTAAAAGAAAATCCTGATATTATAACTGAATATTTAAATCCTTGGGCTAAACTTTATAATAGAAAAATGTTAATTGATAACAACATTAAATTTGTTGAAAACTTAAAATATGAAGATGCACCTTTCATTATAAAAGCTTTATGTACCGCTAAAAAAATAGGTAAAGTAAATGAATGTTTAAACTACTATGTTATTCACAGTAATAGTGAAACAACTATTAGAGATGAAAGATGTTTTGATATTTTAAAAATAATTACTATCATTAGAAACTATACCCAAGATAAAGACTATCTTAAAGAAAAAATTGACAAACTAACAGTTCGCATAATTACTAATTATACCATTCAACAACGTATGCAAAAGGATAAAAAGATAGCCCAAAAATTTATTAATGAAGCTTTTTTATATCTTAAAGAAAATGTCCCTGACTATAAAGATAATAAATATTATGCCAATCGAGGTTTCTTAAGAAGAACCATTGAAAAAAATAAAACATTAACACAATTATATTGTTTATTATATCGCTAAAATGTGTTAAAATAATGAATACAAAGGAGACTTAATATGCCTAAAAAAAATAATCTTACTGAAAACTTATTTTCTACAAACTCGATGAGTTTATTTTTTATGTTGTGTTTATATTTTTTATCTGCTTTAGTTTTATATTCTATTACGCAGTTATTAAATGTAAATCATGTTTTAGGTTTCATTGAAACAATTTCTATTATTCTTCCCATTCTCTATATTAATTCTAAAAAAGAAAAGCCTCTTATCTTAATTTGTCTTTATCTTTTCTTAGTAGTTGCCTTACCATTTTTTTCAGCTAAAACTTATGACTTAACTTATGATGGTAATGCTTATCATAAAACAGCCATTGCTTTTATGAAAGAAGGTTGGAATCCTCTTTATGAATCAGCTCGTGATTTTCAACAAGACCATACTACTGTTATACCTATAAATGAGAAATCAAAAGTAGATATTTGGATTGAACACTATCCTAAAGCTACTTGGATAATTGGCGCTTTAATGTACAATTTAACTGATAACATTGAAGCTGGCAAAGCTGTAACAATTATTTTAACCCTTATGGTCTTAATTTTATCTTATAATGTTTTAAGTAAAATTTTTTCTAAAAAATGGACTATTATTTTCTCATTATTATTAACCTTAAATCCCATCGTTTTAGGTCAATTTTTCTCTTACTATCTTGATGGCTTACTTGGTATTTGTTTTCTAATTGAATTATTACTTTTATTTTATGTAAATCCACTCTCTAAACCTGATACTAAGCTATGGCTTTCTTTAGGAACAATTGCGATTATTTTCTCTAATTTAAAATTTACTGGTTTAATGTGTTCTGGTGTCATTGCGGCCATTTTTTACTTTTACTGGTTAATTAAATATCATAAAAACAAAAACTTTTTACCTAACTTTAAAAAAATTACGCTTTATTTTGTTATTATTTATTTAACTGCCATTGCCTTAGTAGGATCTTCTTCTTATATAAAAAATACAATTGATCATCATAATCCTCTTTATCCTTTAATTGGTAAAGATAAAATTGATATAGTTACCAAAATGGAACCTAAAGCCTTTAATAAAATGTCTTCTTTCGAAAAGTTTACTTATGCTTTATTTTCTAGAACTGAAAATACAACTTACGAAAGAAATAAACCTAAATTAAAATTACCATTTAAAATTTATAAATCCGAAGTAACGGAATTATATAGTCCCGATACTAGAATAGGGGGCTTTGGTCCATACTTTACTTTATCTTTAATTTTATTTATAATATTATTTATTCCATCTTTTGTCATTTTACTAAGAAAGGAAAAAGACAAAGTAAAATATATTTTTATTCCATTAGCCGCTATAATTATTACAATGCTTATGGTAGGCGAATGTTGGTGGGCTAGGTATGTTCCTCAATTTTATCTTATACCACTTGGAACTTTAATATTAGCTGTTTACATGACTAAATATTATAAACATCACTTTTTAACTTACCTTAATTATATTCCTTTATTAATATTAGTAATTAATATCATTCCTTTTTTATATGTGACAGAAGAAACCTATCGCGTTTTTAATGATATTGATAGAGACTTAGCTGAAATGCGTAGTACCGAAGATTTAACCATCGAAATAATTCCAGACCATTATGGATATCAATATGTTTTAAGAGACAAAGGTATTAAATATAAATTAGTTTCTGAAATACCAGAAGAAGAAAAACTATACAAATATTTTTGGCGCATCAGAGTAAAAAAATAGGAGGTAATCTTAAATGAAAGAAAGAAACTATAACATAGACTTTTTACGTGGCTTAGCTACAATTTGGATTATTGTTATTCATACTGCCTTTTGGTCAGGAGAAGCTTATTTACCAGCCTGGTTTAAAAGTTTAAGTCTATTTTTAGATGTTCCTGCTTTTATGTACATTGCTGGTCTAAGTTTTTCTTATACCAATTCTTTTATGAAAACATTAAAAGGCTTTCTTAATATTTGGAAAAAATTTATCTACTTTATTCTTTTTTACAATTTAATTCTTTTCATCTTGTTTCATCCAGAATTCAAAGTAAGTGATATGATAAGTAATCTATTTACCATTTTCCCAACTAAAAATTCCTTAATCGTTGTTGGTGGTTCAATTTGGTTTTTACCAATGTATTTTCAAGTAACTATCCTAGGCTCAGCCATTATTCTTTTAACCCAGCACTTTAGTAAGAAAAAAGAAGTCATTAAAAATCTTTTTATAATTCTAACTATATTCTTTTTTATGTTTGGCCATGCCTACTATAACAATAATAATTTTGTCTTTAATGTTACCACTATTTTTTATGCTATGATTTATCTTTTTGGTTATATCACTAGTCATTTTAAAATAACCTTAAAACAAACTATTACTTATTGTGTTATTAATTTTATACTCTTAGTTATTATCTTTTTAAGTTTTAATTTAAATATCTCTAATGTTCAAAGTTACAAATTTCCTCCATCAATGGCTTATCTTCTTATATCTAATTTTTCTTTAATAATCTTTTTCTATTTAAAAGATTATCTAAAAATAAAGAAAAATAATCTTTTAAATTATGTTGGTAAGAATGCCATTTTCTTCTATTTTGCTCAAGGCATATCTTCCTCATTTTTAATTAAACTTTATGGACATATGCCAACTATTAATTGTTATTTATTATTTGTAATTATGTTAATAATTAATATCTCTTTAGCTGTTATTCTTGCTATTTTCTTAGAAAAGAGTTATACCTATATTCAGAAAAAAATTAACTTAGAAAAGTTAACTAACAAATTAATACCTATAAAAAAATAAATTATTAGAGATTAGTAGTAGAGGTGAACAAAATGTATTTAATTTCCATCAATATCGAATACAGATACAATTTAGTCAAACAAATAAGAGAATTTACATCTCCACAATCTGTTAAAGTTTTTTTACCAGATGATTTAAATTATCATTTTAATTACAAAAAATATTCCTATATTATAGTCGAAAATAATCCTAAAATAATTGATTATTTTACTAAGTTACATAAAAATATTATTATTTGTTGTTTTGATGATGAACTAGTTAAATCAGTATACAAAAATAAACCTAATATCTTTATTTGTAGATCTAAAAAAGAAGTCATTGAATTACTTATTTCTAGTACAAATAAACCTTCTTTTTTTCCAAAAGGATTGTTACGTAAAGCTTGTCAAGTTCTTTTTGTCTTCTTAGTAACATTGTTTTCTTTTTATGGTTTTACTAAAATAGATCCATACACTAAGCTTCATCCGACACAAACTAGCACTATGAAAAAAAGTACCAATGTCTCTAAAAAAATTGATTTTGGCAAAGAAAATTATGTTTTTTTAGGTGACTCTATAACTGATTTTTATGACTTAGAAAAATACTATGATGATCTTCCTGTTGTTAATAGTGGTATTAGTGGTAACCAATATGGTGATTTATTATATCATTTACCAGAACGTGTTTATATCTATAATCCTACCAAAGTTTTTATCCTAATTGGAACTAATGATATTGCTTTTACGGATATAACCAATGAAGAATTAGTTGATAGAATAATAGAAATCTGTGATAAGATTCATAAACATAAAAAAAATACACAAATTTATGTTGAATCAATCTATCCTATTAATAATACTGAGGATAATGATAAAGTTGATTTAAGTATGGTTGCTGTTAGAGAAAATGACCGTATCAAAGAAATAAATACTCTTCTAAAACAAAAAGTAACAGCTAAAAAATATCATTATATAGATATGTATTCTCTTTTAATAGATGAAAACGATAATTTAAATTTAGACTATACAACTGATGGCCTTCATATTTCTGAAGATGGTTATAAAGTAATTACTAAAGCTATTAAAAAGATAATTTATAAATATTAGGAAGGTGACATATGATTAATGCTTATGATTTTGATGGAACTATATATGATGGTGATTCTTCACTAGATTTTTATTTCTTTTGTCTGAGAAAAAAGCCATCTATTATTCTTTTTTTACCTATTCAAATATTTGGAATATTATTATATGTTTTAAAAATAAAAAATAAAGATTACATGAAAGAAAAAATCTTTCACTTTTTAAAAAAAATTGCTAATCCCGATAAATATGTTACAGAATTTTGGCAGAAAAAATATCAAAAGATTAAACCTTGGTATCTAAAACAAAAACAAAAAAGTGATGTTATTATTTCAGCATCGCCTGAATTTTTATTAAAACCTTTAGAAAAAAAGTTAAAAATTAGTAAAGTTATTGCCACTAAAGTTAATAAGAATACCGGTAAGTTTGAATCTCCTAATTGTCATGATTATGAAAAAATAAAAAGATATGAAGAAATTTATCCAAATAAAAAAATAAAAGCCTTTTATTCTGATTCCATCAAAGCAGATCGTGCCATGTTAGAATATGCATCTAAAGCCTATCTTGTTAAGAAAGATAATGTTGAAGAAATAGACATAAAAAATTATCAAGAGCCCCCTAAACAAAGTTATCCCCTAATTTTAGCCCTTGATTTATTTATCTTCTTATCCTTTTTAAGTATAATTCCTACTATCATGTACTTCTTTAAAATTGGTATTCAAAAAATATATTTTCCTTTAGCTTTATTAATTATAGTTATTTTTAATTTTTTCTTTACGAAAAAAGATTATAAAAGAACTATTATTGCTTCCTTATTAGCCTATCTTTTTATCTTTATTTCCCTAATTATTTGCCTTATCATGATTGATACATCTGTTGATGGTAATAGTTATCGTAAAATAACGAGTGGTCTAATGCGTGAAGGGTGGAACCCTGTTTTAGAATCGGCTAAAAGTTTTAATAATAAAGCAGGTATTTTACCATCCCAGCTTTCTGTTTTTGGTAATAAATCTCAATGGTTTTGGATGGATGTTTATCCAAAAGGTTTAGCAACCTTTGGTGCTTGTATAGCTCTTTTTACTGGCTACATTGAAACAGGTAAATGCTACACCATATTAACAATGTTAATCTTATTCTTTTTTGCGTACTTAGTCTTAAAAAAATATTTTAAAACAATCCCCAATATTATTTTAAGTCTCATTATAGCTTTAAATCCTGTTTCTTTATGTCAATTAAGAACTTTTTATGTTGATGCTGCTTTAAGCAATTATCTCTTAATTGCCTTAGCTAGTACTATTTTATATTTTAGAGATTATAAAAAACTTTATCTCTTCATCATTTGTACTTGTATCATAAATATTTTCTCTATCAAATTTAATGGTATGCTGTATATAGCCATCATCTGTCTATTAATGTGGGGAATGCAACTTCTTCAAGATAAGAAAAATAAAAATTATCAAAAGAGTAAGACAATATTTCTTTTATACGCTTTAGCTGTTATAGTAGCTTTTATCGTTAATTTTTCACCATTCGTAACCAATATTACCCGTTACCATGAATTATTACCTGGTATAACAGGTAATTCAACTAAAGCAACTGGTAATGTTACAGTTTCTACTAAGAACTTAAATACTATTCAATTATTTTATGTCAATATTTTCTCTAAAGTAGGGGATTACTGGCAACAAAAAAGTTTACCTTTAAAAATTCCTTTTACATTTGTTAAAGCAGAAATTGGTAATTATGGTGTCCATGCTGGTCAATTTGGTACCTTTGGTATGATGTTTAGTGGTATATTTATTATAATAACTATTTTAAGTTTATATTTAATTATTAAAAATCGTCAAACTCTTTTCAAAGATAAAGAAAGCCGTCGAATACTAGTTTTTCTTCTAGCTATTTATATCTCCTCTGTTTTATCTCCAATAGGTTATGGTGGTCTTCGTTATGTAGGACATTTCTATATAATAGTTCCCTATACCATTGCTTTATCCATGTACTTTATTAACAAAAGTAAAAAGAAAGAGACCCTTTTAAAAATAACTAATCTTTTTCTTATCATCTTAGTCGTAATTAACCTCTTACCATATTTATATATTTACCATACAAATGTTGAAACTTATCGTCAAGATGTTTCCCAACTATATGCTCTAAGCAATTCCAATAAAAAAATAACTATAGCATTAAGTACAGACTCATCTCATGGTTTACTTCTAAATTTAAGAGATTATAATATTAAATGGGGAACTTATAAATTTGTACCTAAAGAAGAATTACCCAACAATGTTCAGTACACCTTGTGTTTTCAAATAAGATATATCGAAGAGTAGGTGACTTATGAAAAATTATTTAAAATTAATTCGTGTAAAACATTGGCTAAAAAATGTCCTTGTCTTTTTACCAGCTTTTTTTAGTATTAATATATTAAATCCTCAATATTTAGGGGCTTGTTTTTTAGCCTTTATCGTCTTTTGTTTTGCCTCATCAATTGTCTATGTATTAAATGACATGAGTGATATTGAAAAAGATAAATTACATCCTATCAAAAAAAATCGCCCTCTAGCTAGTGGTGCTATTTCTATTACTAAGGCCTGGTATGTAATTATTTTTCTTTCTCTAATTATGGCTATCATCATGTTTTTCTTCTATAAAAATACCCATAATATTTTTACTATTCTTATTCCTTTAATTTATATAGTTGTTAATATTCTTTATAGTAAAGGTTTAAAAAATATTCCTATCATTGATGTTGTTATCTTAGTATCTGGCTTTGTTTTTCGGGTTATGTATGGAGGACTAATCATCGACGTTGTTGTATCTAAATATTTATATTTAATGATTATTTTTGGAGCCTTTTATTTAGGTTTTGGTAAAAGACGTAATGAAATAATCAAAAATGGCAATAAAAGTCGTAAAGTTTTACAACTATACAATAAAGATTTTCTAGACAAAAATATGTATGTTGCTTTTGCTTTAGCCATTGTTTCTTATACTTTATGGAGTGTTGATAAAACGACTATAGCTCATGTGGGTAATGACTATTTATTTTGGACTATTCCTTTAGTCATGGTGATTTTACAACTATATAGTCTAGATATTGAAGGTAATTCTCATGGCGATCCAATTGAGGTTATTCTAGGAGACAAAGTTTTACTTTTAACAGGCATCCTTTATGCCGTTATTATGATTGGTCTTTTATATCTTATCTAGAATAGGAGCGTTATTATGAAAAAAAGCCTAACTATTTATAACAAAATAAATAATAAAATAACTAAGAAATTAATCCTAGGAGTTTTAATAGTACTAACAATTATCCTCTTAATTCCCATAATTTGGGTAGCCTTTTACACCCATCCAGCAGCTGATGACTTTAATTATGGACTTTATACAATAAATGTTTTTTCTACTAAAGGACTAATTGAACTATTAAAAGGTGTTTGGTTAACAATTACCAAGAATTATCATGAATGGCAAGGGACCTTTAGCGCTATTGCCATTTTTTCACTTAATCCTAGTGTTTGGGGAAATAATTTTTATTTTTTAACAACCTTTATTATTTTAATATCATTATTAATTTCTCTTGCTTATTTATTTAAACAAATCTTTGCTAACTTATTAAATAAGACCACTCTTTGGCTTCTTATTTTAGGTCTTTATTTGTTATTTATTGAAACCCTTCCCGATCAAACACAAGGTTTGTATTGGTGGAATGGGGCCAGTTATTATATGCTTTTTTTCTCTTTTGAATTAATTGAAATAGCTCTGTTAATAAAAAGATATTATCATAAGCACAAAACTAAAATTAATTATTTTCTTCTTTTTCTTTTAGGCTTTCTAATTAGTAGTGGCAATTATATAACAGCTCTACAACATTTAATTATTTCTTTCTTTTTAAGTCTATATTTAATTATCTTTAAAAAAGAAAAAGATTTTCTCCTTCCATTTTTAACATCTATAATAAGTTTTACGATCAGTGCCCTTGCTCCTGGCAATACTATAAGAGCTAATGCTGTTACAGGAATGAATCCTTTTAAGGCCATTCTTTTCTCTTTAGCCTTTGCCATAAAAAAAGCTCTTGAATGGCTAACACCTCTTAATTTACTTATTCTAGGCTTACTTCTTCTCTTATTAATACCAACCTACAAAAAGAAAAAGCTTACTTATAAATATCCTTTTTATTTATTTTTAGCTTTCTACTTACTTTTTGCTGCTGAATTTACCCCTAGTTTATATGCTCAATCATCAATAGGGGAAGGAAGAGCTTGGAATATAATGTATATTAGTTATCTTTTATTTGCCTTTTTCTTTTTCTATTACTTAGGTGGCTATCTTCGTTTAAAAATAGTAGAATCTAAAATATTTACCACCAATGCTTTAACGAATAGTATTTCTTTAGTAAAAAAATATAGTCTAATCATCTTTCTTTTTCTTTTAGGACTAATAAGTTATCTTCTAATCACCAATAACTCACCAACAACCAGTTATGCTACTTATCAAATTCTAATCAATAAGGATGCAAAAACATATCATACTGCATGGCAAGAAAGACAAAAAATATTAGAAGATTCTAAGCAAAAAAATGTTGAATTTGAACCTCTTTCTAATTATCCTTATCCTATCTTTTATGCTGAATATGATACTGATCCAAATAGTTGGCGCAATACTCCAACTGCCACCATTTATCATAAAAACTATGTTGTGTTAAAAAAATAGAAATGAAGTGAACTTATGTTAAAAAAATTAACTAAATCTTTAAATTTAAACAAATATTCCTCTAAAACTATCTTAAAATACTTATTTCTTTTTTCCTTTCTTTTTTCTTTAGTTATTACTCTTATTATTTCTTATAATCTTGATTTTAGTAAAAATTATAACCTTTTATTTGATTCTGATAGTAGTAGAGTTATAAATGACGCTATTAATCCTTTAGCTCAACATCTTCGTATTTATCTTCATCCTTTATATATTTTATTACTTCAGCCCTTTATTTTCCTATTAAGTGGTTTTACTGTTGACAGATTATTAGCTCTAATAATTCTTTCTTCTTTAATAACGGCTTTATCTGTTATTGGTATTTATAAAATCTTATCTCTCTTTAATAAAGATCAAACGTTTAAAGTTCTTTTATGCTTATGCTATTTATTTTCTTATGGTAACTATATTTATACCTCTGGTATAGAATTATATAATTTAGCGGCTTTATTTTTAATCTATTTATGGTATTACACTATAAGTAAATATAAAAATAAAAGTAAAGAATTTACTAAATATCAAATCTTTATTTTTATTCTTTTCGGTGTTTTAACATTTGCCATTACAATTACGAATTATGCTATTTTTTTAATAGTTTTATTAATTCTCTTTTTAGCTAAAAAATTAAAATTACGTCAATGTATTATTATTGTCCTAACATCAGTTTTTTTAATATTTAGTTTAAGTGGCCTTCAAAAAATTGTCTGGCAAAATACTCCCTTTGTACTATCTAAAGACTTAATCCATGAAAAGAATTTTAGTAAAGAAAATAATTATCCTAAACGTTTAGTTAACGTCGTAAAAGATTCTTACTTTAATTCTATACTTGGTAACAAAGCTGAAGTTAAAGTCTTATTCGGTTCGCAGTACGCTGAAAATAATTATAAATTAATTTTTACCCATACTAACTTTCTTAACATTTGTCTTCTTTTTCTTTTCTATTTACTAACTAGTGTCATAGTAATAAGAAATTTTAAAAAAAATCTTTATCTAAATATTGGTTTATTATTATCACTTCTTTTTAATACCATTCTTCATTTTTTCTATGGTAACGATTGTTGTTTTTTATACTCATTGCACTTTTTATACATTATCTTCATCTTTGCTGGTATTAATTATTCTACCGAAAAATCTCCGCAATTAAAAAAGACTTTTTTCTATACCATTATCACTTTATTAATCTTTGAACTAATTATTAATAATTACTATTTTTATCAACTTTATAATATCATCAAAGATATTTTACCAACTACTTATTTTATTAACACCTTAGGTACACCCTTAACCTTACTATTAGAAGCAATCATTATAATCATTATTAGTGTATTAGTTTTTCTATTCTTAAAAACAATTAAATTACTTAAAAAGACTAAAGATAAAGATAAAAGAATTATTTTCCTTATAGGAGCAACTTTTTGCCTTCTTTTAATTCAATTAACATTTTTAAGTATCGATATAACTAAGAATACTAATAAAATATTGTGGTTTAATTTAACACCTACCAATACAACTCAAAAAATTACTTATAAAACTTCTTATCTAAATAAAAATTTTAAAACTTATTTTAAAGATGATATTAAAGACTTAGAAGTTTATCTAAAAGAATACACGGAATTTTTAAATACTACTAATGCTAAAACTATAAATAATATTAATTGGTTAGAATATTATTTCTTTGGTATGGCTAATCGTCGTAAACTCCTTTTTCTAGAAGATAAATTATTAGATATTTCCACAGGTGAAGTTTTATATACCTTTGATGTTAAAGAATTACTTCTTGTGCCTAATAAGTATGAAGTATTAATTCAAACTAAAAATAACGATTTTATAAAAATTTATGAAGATGAAGAGGGTATTCATTATAATAAAAATAATCATGATAAAATAATTGCTGGGACTTCTTTTAAAATAGATTTATATTCTTTTACTAATCAAAAATATCAAAATATTAAAAAAGTTTTATATAATGAAATTCTCTTTAATATCAAAGATAGTAAAATATACCCTAATATCATGGTTTATGATAAGCCTTGGTATCGTGACGCTGCTATAACAGCTATGGTTTTAAAACAAACGAATAATACCTCTTTAATAACTGATTGGGTTAATAATATTACAGAAATATATGACAAACAAAATAATGGTATTGCTGAACCTGATAACTTAGGTGAATTACTTTATCTACTATCAACGCAAGAAAATATTAATTACGATCTCGTAGATAAAATTGAAGAAGAAGCTGAAAGAATAGCTACTTCTAATGAAAATGGTTATTACTTATTTGGTCAAACTGATTACTCCAATCAATATCTTTATCAAAACCTTTGGTACAAACTAGGTATAGAATCCGTTGGTAGAAACTTTGATTTTGATATATCTAATTTAGAAGATGATTATTCGAAATTAGCTTGGTGGAGTACTAAAACTAATACCCAAGAAGACATGGGCTATAATGAACTATTCCCATATTTAACAACAGCTTATCATCATACTCTAAAAACTAATAAACTAGTATTAAATAAAAATGTCTATCCATTATCTTGGGAGCAACATGCTTCCAACGCTGATTATTCTAAAATGCTTTTTATTAGTGATTGGTATTCTAATGAAGAAATATCACCAACTCATACTTGGGCTGCATCTGAATTATTATTATACCTATTAGATGAAACAAATGATTTGAAAGAAGGCTAAAACCTTCTTTTTCTTCAAAACTAAAATTTATTATGCTATAATAATTTTGTTATAAGATATAAAGGTGATATTATGAAAAAGCTAAAAGAAAAACTTAATTTAAATAACTATACAGATAAACAATTAATTACTTTTTTATTTATCTTATCTTTCTTTGTTTTTATAGTTTTAGGCTTATTAATATCCTATAATTATGATTTTTCTAATAGCTATAATCTTTTTTTTGAATCTGATAATACTAGGGTAATTAATGATGCTTCTGAACCTTTAATAGAACACTCTAGATTAACTGTTCATCCTCTATATGTAATATTTGTAGAACCTATTTTTTTTCTAATGAATGGTCTAACGCAAAATAAGATGCTAGCTTTGATAATCATTTCTGCCTTAATATCATCACTTTCAGTAGTTTTTGTCTACAAAATATTTTCTTTATTTCATAAAGAAAATAACTTTAAAGTTATTCTTTCGCTAATATATTTATTTTCTATTTCCAATTATATCTACACATCATGCATCGAAATATATAATCTAGCAGCTCTTTTCTTAATATTACTTTGGTACTATTTCTTAAAGAAAGTAAAAAATAATAATCTAGATAAAAAAGCACTTATTTGCTTAATTATTTTAGGTTTATTTTCTTTAGCCTTTACTATAACTAATTTTTTTATCTTTTTAATAATAATTTTTGTCTTATTTATTTCTAAAAAAATAAATTTAAAAAAGGCTCTTTTAATTACTTTAAGTACATTAGTATTATTAGCAGGTTTTAACTACTTTCAAAATTTAGTATGGGGTAATACACCAATATTATGGGAAGGAAATTTTAACAATGAAAAAGAATATACCGATGATTTTCCCCTTAATGTAAAAGTCCAAAATGTTTTAAAAGAAGACTATCTTAATCCTATAATTGCGAGTAATATTTTTATTAAAGTTAACCATGGTCTAAAATATACTTACAATTCATATTACCTTTCTTTTGCTAATCCAAATTTTATCAAAACAATCCTAATGATAACTTTCTATGCCTTAATGTTAATTATCTTATGGAGAAATTTTAAAAGTTCACTTTATATCAATATTGGTTTAATACTATCATTACTATTTAACTCTTTATTACATTTAATCTATGGTAATGATTGTGCATTTTTATACACCTTACATTTTTTATATTTAATAATTCTTACATTTGGCATAAACTTATCACAAGAAAAAAATAATGCTTTCAAAAAATTTATCTTCAAGTTTTTAATTATCTTTTTAAGTATTGAAATTATAGCTAATAATTTAGTATTTTTAAAAATTGTCAAACTTTTGAAAAATATATTACAAAGTACCTATTATTTAAACACGTTTGGTTTTATTAAAACTTTTCTTTTTGAAATAATAGCAGTCTTAGTTTTATCTATACCAATTTTTATTATTATAAAAAATATAAAGAAATTAAAGAGAAAAAGAAATGAAGATAAAATAATAGCTTTGTTCTTAATTTTTATATCTTTTGTATTTATCGAATGTACATTTCTAACTATTCAAAATACTACTATAACCAATAAGTTTTTAGGTAAAAAAATAACTCCTAATAAAAACGAAGTAGTAAGATATAATAAAATTTATTATTTAAAAAAAGACTTTAAAACACATTTTAGCAAAGAAATAAATTCTTTAAATAACTATATGAATGAATATGAAGATTTTATAAAACAGTATCAATGTAATACTCCATCTATTGGCAGTGACATACTAGATTATTATTTCTTTGGCTTAGGTAATAGAAGAAAAATAATATTTAAAAATAATAAATTAATTGCTTTAGATAGTAATAAAGTTCTATATAAATTTGTTGTTAAAGAAAGATTAATTGTACCTAATGAATATGCTGTATTAATTCAAACAGTAGATAATGAATTCATTAAAATATATGAAGATGAATTAGGTGTTCATTATCAAAAAGATAATAAAGATACAATTATAGAAGGAACAAATAACAAATTAAATTTATTTTCCTTTGAAAATCAAAAGTATCAAAATATTAAAAAAGTACTATATAGTGAAATATTATTTAACATAAAAGATAGTAAAATTTATCCAAACATCATGGTTTACAATAAACCAAAATATACAGATGCCGCAATAACAGCTATGGTTTTAAAAGAAACTAATAATACTGATTTAATAAGAAATTGGGTTTTAAACATTAAAAATATAGATAATGTTGACGAATTAGGTCAGCTATTATATATTTTATCAACTCAAGAAGATGTTAATGAAAATATTATTAATGAAATAATAGATAAAGCTAATAGTCTTGCAGAAGAAAATGAGCATGGCTATTATCTAGATGGCAAAAATGCCTTATATAAAAACTTATGGTATAAATTAGGTATCAAAGCAGTAGGCAAAGAATTTGTTTTTGATATTAATGATTTAGAAGAAGATAATTATAGTTCAACTGCCTGGTGGAGTGACTATAACATAAAAAATATTAAATCAATTGAAAATTATGCTCATCCATATTTAAATATTGGACAATATCATAAATCAAGGCAAGGATCATTGACCATTAATTATAATTATTATCCTCTTTCTTGGGAATATAGAGGTGATAAGGCCGATTATAGTAAAATGGCAATACTCCATAAAAAGTATAAAACCTTTAAAGTAGCTTTAACGCATAGTAGAGCAGCTTCTGAATTTTTACTATTTTTATTAGATGAAACCAATGATTTAAAAGAGTGGTAAACCTTCTTTTTCTTTGAAATAAAAAAACATTATGCTATAATGAAGTTAAGAGGTGAGTGTATGAAAGAAAAACCAATTCTATATGTTGTTATACCTTGCTATAACGAAGAAGAAGTTTTAGCCGAGACAACCAAACAATTAAAAGTTAAAATGCAAAAATTAATTAAAGATAAAAACATTTCTGAAAAAAGTAAAGTTATGTATGTAAATGATGGTTCAAAAGATAAAACTTGGGAAATTATTAAAGATATTGCTGCCAAAGAAAAACTATTTACCGGTATTACTTTATCTCGTAATCGTGGTCATCAGAATGCTCTTTTAGGCGGCTTAATGACTGCTAAAAATTATGCCGATGTCGTTATTTCTATGGATGCCGATTTACAAGATGATATAAATGCTATAGATGAAATGCTTAAAAAATATAAAGATGGTTGTGAAATAGTCTATGGTGTTCGTAGTGCTCGTAAAAAAGACACTTTTTTCAAAAGATTTACTGCTGAAGGCTTTTATAAATTTATGAAATTTTTAGGAGTAGATTGTGTTTATAATCATGCTGATTATCGATTAACTTCTAAAAAAGTTTTAGAAGAATTTGCTAATTTTAAAGAAGTTAATTTATTTTTAAGAGGTATGTTTCCTTTAGTTGGTTTTAAAACTGATGTTGTTTATTATGAAAGAAATGAACGTTTTGCTGGTGAATCTAAATATCCTTTAAAGAAAATGTTAAACTTTGCTTGGGATGGCATAACTTCTTTTAGTGTCAAACCATTACGTTTAATATGTACTCTAGGTTTTATTATTTTATTAATTAGTTTCGGTATTATGATTTATTCTCTAGTACGAAAATTAACTGGTAATACCGTTAGTGGTTGGACCTTCTTATCCATATCTATTTGGTTTATTGGTGCTATTCAAATGATAAGTATAGGTATAATTGGTGAATACGTTGGTAAAATGTATAGTGAGACCAAATCTAGACCTCGATATATCATATCTGAAAACTTAGAAGAAAAAAATAAATAAGGTATAATAAATACCTTTTTTTAGTCCATAACAATTGAAAAGTAAATAATTTTTTTAAGTATTTGTTTTGGACTTTAAACTCTATATGTTATAATATTAGTTGAAGTGAGATGCCAATATATTAATACAATTATCTAAAATCATCATAATATATTGTTTAGTCTCCTTATGAAGTCTATTTTTTTCTTTACTATTTGTCTTCTAAGATAAGTATTAAATAGCACTATTGTATTTCTAAATAAAATAATTAAGTAAAAGAACTAGAAAAGAGGTATTGTTGTGGAAAAAAACATTGCAATTAAAGTAACTCATGTTTCAAAGACATTTAAATTATACTATGATAAAGCCCATACATTAAAAGAAAAAATTCTTTTTTTCTCCAAAAAAAATAAAGATAAAAATGATATTTTAGAAGTGTTAAAAGACATTAATTTAACTATCAAAAAAGGGGAAAGTGTTGCTTTAATTGGTACTAATGGTAGTGGTAAGTCAACTCTTTTAAAGTTAATGACTAAAATAATATATCCAAATAAAGGTAAAATAACAACTAATGGTAAATTAACATCACTTCTAGAATTAGGTGCTGGTTTTCATGATGATTTTACTGGTAGAGAAAACATTTATTTTAATGCTTCTATTTTTGGTTTAACCAAAAAAGAAATTGATGAAAAAATTGATGAAATAATTGCTTTTTCAGAGTTAGAAGAGTTTATAGATAATCCAGTTAGAACTTATTCTTCTGGAATGTATATGCGCCTTGCTTTTTCTGTTGCCATTAATGTTCAAGCTGAAATACTTCTTATCGATGAAATATTAGCTGTTGGTGATCAACACTTTCAAGATAAATGTTTTAATAAATTAATTGAATTAAAAAAAGCAGGAAAAACAATTGTTATTGTTACACATAGTATGCAACAAGTAAAAAAATTTTGTGATCGAGCTATTTGGCTTTATAAAGGTGAAATTAGAAAAGATGGCAATGTCGATGAAGTTCTTGAAGAATACTTAAAGGTATGTGGGTGATTTGTATGAAAATTTTTAAAGAATTATATAATTATCGTGAACTGTTAAAAACAAATATTAAGAAGGAAATTAGAGGAAAATATAAAGGATCATGGTTAGGTGTTTTGTGGACATTTTTAAATCCCTTATTAATGCTTGCTGTCTATGCTTTTGTTTTTCCTTATATTTTAAGAGTTAATGTAGAAAACTATACTATCTTTATGATAGTTGCCCTAATACCATGGAACTTTTTTACAGTAGCAATACAATCTGGTACAGGATGTGTTGTTGCTAATGGTAATATTTTAAAAAAAGTTTATTTTCCCAGAGAAATTATTCCTATTTCGATTACTACTAGTCAATTAGTAAACTTCTTAATTACTTGCTTAATAATGTTTGCTTTTATTATTTTTAGTGGGGTAGGTTTTTCTATTCATCTTTTGCTTTTCCCTCTAATTGTTTTAATTCAATATATTATTACGTTAGCTTTTACCTTTGTTTTATCTGCAATAACTGTTTTTGTACATGATGTTGATCATTTTGTTAGTGTTTTTTTAACCTTAGGTTTTTATGCTACACCTATCGTTTATCAAGCTAGTATGTTACCGCAAAAGTTTCAATGGGCCTTAAAAGTAAATCCTATGGCTCAACTAGTTGAAGCTTACCGAGCTATTCTTTATTATCATACTTTACCTGATATGTTTATGCTTGGGTTATGGGGAATAATTAGTCTCATACTACTTGTTTTAGGTTATGTCTTATTTAAACATTTAGAAAAATCTTTTGTTGAAGAATTATAAAAAAATAAATATAACTGCTTTTGTTTGTAGCAAAAGTAGTTTTTTTCTAAAAACTTGTTAGAAAAAATTATCTATGATACAATAAAAACAAGAAAATAAAAAGAAAGTAGTGATACCTTGACTAAAGAAAGAAGAATATTAATGTGCCTTCAACAATTAGATATTGGTGGCGTTGAAACAGCTGTTTTAACTTTATGCAAAGGTTATATTAGAGCTGGAGCCAAAGTCTATGTTGCCGCTAAGAGAGGTCTTTTTAATAAACAATTAGAAGAACTAGGTGTTAATTTTTTCGAAATAGAATATGAAATAAAAAATAAATATGTTTTAGAACGTCAAGAAGAATTAATGGCTTATTGTAAAGAAAATAAAATTACGGAAATTCATATTCATCAATATCCTTGCGTTATTTATTGGTTGCCAGTTATCATGCAATTAAAAATTCCTTATGTTGCCTATGTTCATTCTATAATTCCGGGCGCTCCTGAATGGTTTATGGCTACTTTTCCTGTTTATAAAACAGCTTTACCAATCTTCTTTGAAAATGCCTCTAAAGTAGTTTGTATTGCTGAATCTACCAGGAATGATATTGATGCCTTATTCCATCTAGATAAAGATAAATATTTAATAATTCCTAATTCTTTAAATATGGAAGATTTTAAAACCACTAAAGAATTTAAAGAAATCAAAACTTTCGGTTTAATAGCTCGATTATCTGAAGAAAAAATACCATCTATAAAAGCCGCTATAGCTTTCTTTAAAGAATTCTCTAAAGAAAAACAAGATGCTAAGTTTCTTATTGCTGGTTCTGGTCCTATGCTTAATGACCTAAAGCAATATGCCAAAGATTGTAAAAATGTAACCTTTATAGGTAGTATAACTAATTCTAAAGACTTCATGGAAAAAATAGATCTTTATTTAGGCGTTGATAGAACTATTCTTGAAGCCATAGCTTGTCATAAAATAGCTATTATTTCTAGTTATAAAGGCCTTTTAACTTTAGTTAATAAAGATAATATTGAACAAGCTAGTCTTCAAAACTTTTCTGGTAACAATTTAACCGAAACTAAAGACTTACTTTCTCAAATTAATTCTTTAACTAAGACCGATTATCAAAAAATTACTACCGCTAATTATAAATATGTTAATGAAAAATATAATGTCGATAAAAATCTTTATACTGACATTTTAACTAATAATTATACAAATGATTATAGAGCCCTTTTTGAAAGTATTAATAATTACTTAGAAGAATTAACTAAGCTTAATTATGAACTTTATACCAAAAAAGAAAATACTTTCTTCAAAAGACTCAAAAGATTTATAAAAAGAATTTTAAGTAAAATAAAAAGATTAATAACAAAGTAGGAGGTTCAAAATGAAATATAAAAAAATACCTGGTCAAGAAATTAAAACTATTGGTACCCTAGAAAAAAATTTCAAACCAACTATTACAATTATTACTCCATTTTATAATGGTGAAAAAACTTTAATGGCCACTGCTAATTCTCTTTTTAGTCAAACTTATCCTTATTTTGAATGGATAATTATTAATGATGGTTCAACTTCTAAAGATGCTCCACTAGCTCTTGAAAATTTACGTAAAATGGATAAGCGTGTTACTATTTTAACTAAGGAAAATGGTGGTCCATCTCAAGCTAGAGACTTTGGTATTAAAAAAGCATCACCTTGTACTAAATACGTTTATTTTATTGATTGTGATGATATCATTGAAAATAATATGCTTGAAATGATGTATTGGACTCTTGAAACTCATAAAGAAGCTAGTTTTGTTTATCCTTCAATCATCAACTTTGGAGCTCATAAATATTACTGGGAACCATATTTTACTCTTGAAGAAGAACTAGTAAATAATGTTTTATGCATTAATACTATGATAAAAAAAGAAGATTTATTAGAAGTAGGTTGCTTTGGCATTAAAGAAAAAGCTATGTATGAAGATTGGAACTTATGGCTTAAATTACTAGCTAAAGAAAAAATACCTATTCGTATCAATCCTCAATCCTTCTGGTATCGTACCAGTGATACTGGGGAATTATCACGTTCTAAAAATAATCATCGTAAAGCCATGGCTTTAATTAACGAAACATCCAAAACAGTAAAAAAAGATGTTGAAGTTATTCAATTTCCTCGTATGAGTGTCGCAGAAACATCTAATACTTATACGGATATGATTTTACCTGAATACAAAGTAACTAATTCTTTACTTTATATAATTAATAATACAGAATTAAATTCTAATAATATAAAAACTTATGAAATTTTAAAACGTTTAAAAGACCAAAAATATCATATTACTTTAGTATGTACTGAACCAGCCCCAACTGATATTAGACAAGATTTACAAAGTTGTTCAACTGAGTTTTATGATTTATCAAACTTTCTTGATTTTAAAGATTATCCTTTATTTATAAATTATCTTATTAAATCAAGAAAAGTTTCTAATGTTATTACTACTGATGATACTTTTGGTTATGCTTTACTTCCAACGATTAAGGAAGAAAATCCTTCAACTAAGATTTATCTTTCCTTAGACCAAGAAAATGAAAAAATATCTGCTTTTTCTTCTTATATTGAAAGCATAATTACTACTAATGAAGAGCTTTTTAATAAACTAAAATCTAATTTAAAAATAACTTTAATAAAAAAGGACTCTTCTAAAAATAATAAACTAACTAAAGTTAATAAGGATAAGTTAAAAGACAAATACTCTATACCTAAGGATAAAATAATTATTTCTTTCCTTGATAATATTAGCTTTGAAACTAGACCACAAGTTTTCCTTAATATTGTTAAAGCTCTTCAAGACAATGATAATTTATTTTTCATTATGTCTGGTGATGGCGAAATGTCTAAAGATGTTTCTAAATATAGTAAACTAAATGCTTTAAATAATTTTCTACTTTTAGAAGAGCAAGAGGATCCTTCTTCTTTAATAGAACTAAGTGATTTAGTTATAAATTGTGCTTCTAAGGAAGGAATATCATTTATTAGTTATCAAGCTGCTTCTCTTGGCACACCTGTAATAAGTAACAATTTAAAACCTTTAGATGAATTTCTTAATACGAAGTGTTGTGAGCTAGTAGAGTATATGGATTCTAAAAATGAAACTGACTACCAAATATATGCGGAAAAATATCTTGAAAAAATAAATCTTATCTTAGCTGATTTAGAAATATATCAAAATAACGCTCTTGATTTTGCTAGTAACAATAACGCATATTTTGCTACTTATATTGAAAAATTAAAAGAACTGCTTCAAGCTAAAGCAACTAATAAAACTGAAGTATTTAATTCCCATGTTTTATACTCTTACTATTGTCTACAATTAAAAGATCAATTTCGTAGTAAATACCTAGCTTATTACAAAGATATTCATCATATTGAACCACGTGAATATATAGACCGTAGTAAATTTGCTATTATGAAAAGAAGAATACGTGGTTTTAGTCTTAAACATAATATTGAAAATGAAATGCACTTTATCTTTTTAAAACTAGGTTATTATGCTAAAACAGTAACTGGGTTAGTAACCTTTATAAAGAATTTAGTATTATCTCTTATTTATTTAATACCAATAATCTTTATGTTTATAATATGTCTTTTAAAACTTTTTAAGCAATTTCTAATATCTCTTAAAAATTAAGTTTTAAGAAAAAAACTTAATAAAAAATAAAGCTACCTACTAAATTTACTAGGTAGTTTTTATATTATATCGGAATAAGAAATATAAAAATATCCTAAAAAATTACTAGTTGATTATACTTGTCAGGTATTTTTTCCTTTGATATAATTGATTTATAAGGTAGAGGTTGATATATGAAAAATAAAAAAATATTGTTATATGGAGTAGGAACTTTTAAAAACAGGGGAGTAGAAGCCATTGTAAAAACAAGCATTGATTTGCTTACTGGAAATGATATAACTATTGCATCATATGATTATGATAATAATAAAAATTACTATACAGATAAAGTAAACTATATTAATCATTCTAAGAAATTAGAAGATTTATCAGAAGAAGACCAAGCACAAATTTATACTTTAGAAGGACAAAAAGCTCCTCGTAAAGAAATAGAAAGAATTTATCAACAAGATGTAATTTCTGAAATAAAGAATTGTGATATTTGTATCTCCGCTGGAGGAGACAATTACTGTTATAAGAATAATGACTGGCTTTATGCCATTGATGAAGAAGTCAAAAGACAAAATAAAAAACTTATTTTATGGGGAGCATCTCTTTATGAAAAAATAGAAGATAATCTTCTTGCTAATGACATGAATCTTTTTGATCTTCTATTAATCCGAGAAAGCATAACTTATAATGAAATAAAAAAATTTGTTCCCGAAGATAAATTAATTCTAATTCCTGATTCAGCTTTTGCTCTAAAAAAAGAAAAAGTAGAGCTTGCTGACTTTTATAAAAAAGGCAAAGTAGTAGGTTTAAATCTTAGTCCTTTAACTATACCTGATATAAGTGAAAAAAATGAAAGATTTCAAGAAGTAATTAGTTTAATTAATTATATTTTAAAAAATACCAAATATAAGATTGCATTAATTCCCCATGTTGCTACTGATGAATGCAATGATATGACAACTTTAAGTGCTATTTATGCTAAATTTGAAAATGAACCGAGAGTTTACTTAGAAGAAGGAAACTATAATTGTGCCGAACTAAAATATATTATTTCCCAATGTGATATGCTAATTGCCTCACGTACTCATGCCTCAATTGCTGCTTATTCTAGTTGCATACCAACTTTAGTAATTGGTTATAGTGTTAAGTCAAAAGGCATTGCTACAGATATCTTTGGAACTTATAATAACTACGTTATCCCTAGTGATGAGATTTTTGAAAACAAATTAGTCAATAAATTTATCTGGCTAAATAAAAATAAAAAAGACATCAAAAAACATCTTGAAGAAATCATTCCTAAAATGATTACAGAGTCCGAAAAATTATCCGAAAAGATGTTTGAACGTTTAGAAACAAATGCTAAAAAACAAAAAGATTTAATTTGTCCTCCTGAAAAATGTATAGGTTGCGGTCTATGTTTCCATCAATGTCCTAAAAAGGCCATTACCTTTGAAGAAGATGAATTAGGTTATAAATACCCTAAAATTAACAAAAAACTTTGTATAAATTGTGATTTGTGTCGCAAAAATTGTCCTATCAATAATAAAGTAGTTCCATCTAAGTTTAAACCTCTAACTTTTGCCGCTAAAAATAAAAATGATGCTATTCTAGAAAAATCTACTTCTGGTGGTATCTTTAGTTTACTTGCCGAAGCTGTTCTTAGTAAAAAAGATGGTGTCGTATACGGTGCTACTCAAGATAATCTTAAAATTAAGCATATTCGAATAACTCAAATAAATGAGTTAGATAAAATAAGAGGTTCAAAGTACGCTCAAAGTAATTTAACCGAAATTTTTGATTATCTAAAACAAGATGTTTTAGATAATAAGTATATACTTATTAGTGGAACGCCTTGTCAAATAGGAATGTTTAAAGTTTTCTTAAAAGATTATTCTAAAGTCTTATACGTTTCTGTCGTTTGCCATGGTGTTATTAATGATAAATTAACTAGTACTTACTTAGACCAAGAATTTAAAGGTCAAACTATAACTAATTTTTCTTATCGCTGTAAAGACGAAGGCTGGAGTCATTCAGCTTTAAAAGTACAAACTCCTACTAGTACTAAAATAGAACGCTTTGGTAATAATCCACTAATGGGACTTTATCTTTTAAATTCCGTTTTACGCGAAAGTTGCTACCACTGTCAATATAAAGGTAGTAACAATACTGCGGACATTATTTTAGGAGACTATTGGGGTATCTTTGATTACCATAAACAATTATTTGATGAAAAAGGTGTTTCCGCCTTAGTTATTAACTCGTCAAATGGTCTAAAATTCATAACTGAACATAATATTTTACAAAAAACTATTTCTCTTAAATCAAATATCAATAATTTACGTATAAGTAATGAAGCTTTATTTTTATCACCAGTAAAACCTCTAAGGAGATATACTATTGCTGAAGATATGAAAACTATTTCTTTAAAAAATATTCATACCATTGACTCTTTAAAAGAAGAATTAAAAAGTGAACAACTTCGTTTAAATGAAATAATAGCTATTGAAAAAAGTAAGCAACAAGAAATAGCCAGTGAATTAAAATCAATTTATGACAGCAAAAGATGGAAATTAACCAATAAAATATTTGACTTTTTTGGTAAATTACGTGGTAAACAATAAAGAACACAAGGACTTTAGTCCTTGTTGTTATTTGTAATAATTTTATTATAAAATATATTTAAAAAATATATCGCTAGTGGTATAATAAAAAAGAAAATTTAATGTAATTAAAAGAGGGGAAGATATCAATGAAAAAATTATCAAAATATTTCTTTTTACTTTTAATAACCATCCTAGTATTTAATTTCTTCGACGTCAAAGCTATAGACACTGGTTGGCATGAAGATAAAACTGGAAAATACTATTATGAAAATGGTACCAAAGTTCAAGGCTTTCATAATGTAGAAGGAAAAACATACTTTTTTAGTTATATAAATAGTGCTTTAAAAAAGGGCATTCAAGGCCTTAATGGTAAAATATTTTTCTTAAATAATGATGGAACTGTTTATACAGGTTGGAAAACTCTTGCTGGTAGCAAATATTATTTTAGTCCAGAAGATTATTATGCTTATAATGGTTTCCGTGAAATTGATGGCAAAACATATTTTTTTAGTAATATTAACTATGCTCTAAAAAAAGGCATTCAAGGCCTTAATGGTAAAATATTTTTCTTAAATGATGACGGAACCGTTTATACAGGTTGGAAAACTATTGCTAGCAATAAATATTATTTTAGTCCAGAAGATTACTATGCTTATAATGGTTTCCATGAAATTGATGGCAAAACATACTTTTTTAGCAACATTAATTATGTCTTAAAAAAAGGCATTCAAGGTATTGATGGTAAACTATTTTTCTTAAATGATGACGGAACTGTTTATCATGGCTTAAAAAAAGTAGATGGTTTAACTTATTACTTTGCTGCTGATGGTTTTGCTGCTAAAGGTTTTCAAACAATAGGGGATAAAACTTATTTCTTCAGTAATATCAATTATGCTTTAAAATCTGGTTGGCAAAGTATAGATGGTAATGTATTTTATCTAAATAATGATGGCAGTGTAGCTTATGGCTTACAAAATATTGACGGAAAGATTTATTATTTTGATGCCAATGGCTTTGCTGTAAGAGGTTCCCAAACAATAGATGGTAAAAATTATTATTTTGATCCTCAAACATGTGCCGCCAGCATTGGTTGGCAAGAAAAAGATAATCATAAATTTTATGTAAAAGAAGATGGTAGTCTTGCTTATGGCTGGTTAGTTATTGCTAATCAAAAATATTATTTTGGTAGCGATTCATATGCTGTCAAAGGTTTTCAAACTATTGACGGACAAACCTATTTCTTCAGTAATATCAATTATGCTTTAAAATCTGGTTGGCAAAGTATAGATGGTAAACCTTTTTACTTAGATTCCGAAGGAAAAGTTTTACCAGAAGGCTGGCAAAAAATAGACAATTATGATGTTTATGTCCAAAATCATTTTAATTTAACTGGTGTTCAAACTATTGATAATGTTGTTTATTTGTTTGATTATAACAATGGCCTACTAGTAACTGGTTGGTACACTAACAATAATAGAACTTACTATGTTGATCCTAGTACAAAAGCTTTAGCTAAAGAATGGACTACTATCAATAATAAGGTGTATTATTTTAACCCAGAAACTTATACTCTAGCCAAAGGCTTCTTAAAAATGCCTGAAGGAACTTACTTCCTTGATAACTCAACAGGTGAAAAGAAATTTGGTGTAGTAAAATATTATAACAATGAATTGCATTTAAATAATTCTACTGGTCTTCTAGAAAAGATTCAATATATTCCTATTTATTATAATCAAAAAGACTCTCGTTGGAAGGATTTAAAAATTGGTTTAAGTACTATGGGTGGTTCCGGCTGTTCTCCAACTAGTATGGCTATGGCTTTTAGCTCTATCTTAAATAGAACTATTCTTCCTACTGATGTAGCTTATTATCTATATAATAATACTGATCAATTTAATAAAAATATAAAAGGAACAAGTGGTAAGGGTATAATTTATGCTTCTAATTACTATAATGTAAAATATACTGGTCTAGCTACTAAAGAAGAAGTTAAAGCAGCTTTACTTGCTGGCAAAATTGTTTATGCTGCCATGGGTAATGGTCACTTTGCAACCCCAACTTGGAATCATGCTATTTTACTTTATAAATATGATCAAAATAACAATAATACTTTAGCCAGTGACCCTTTAAATACTTTAAATAACAAATGGTTTAGTCTTGATACTGTTTGGAATGAACAAAGTTATGATCCTGATGATAGAACAGGTGGTTATGCATTTTATTCTTTAGAATCTAAAGATTTTTAAGAGGTGAAATATGAAAAAAAGATGGTTCTTAAGCTTCTTTATAATTCTTAATATCATTCTTTTACCAAAAAATATTTACGCCTTAAATGATGGCTGGATAAAAGAAAATAATAATACTTATTATTATGAAAATGGTACTAAAGTTCAAGGTTTTAAAGATATTGAGGGGAAGACTTATTTTTTCAGTTATGTTAATAGTGCTTTAAAAAAAGGTCTTCAAGGCCTTAATGGTAAATTATTTTTCTTAAATGATGACGGAACTGTTTATACAGGTTGGAAAACTATTGCTGGAAATAAGTATTATTTTAGTCCTGATGATTACTATGCCTATAATGGTTTCCATGAGATTGATGGTAAAACATACTTTTTTAGTAATATTAACTATGTCTTAAAAAAAGACCTTCAAGGTTTAAATGGTAAATTATTTTTCTTAAATAATGATGGAACTATTTACTATGGTTGGAAAAAGTTTAATAATGATACTTACTATTTTGGCGAAGATGGTTTTGCTTATCAAGGTTTCCACAAAATAGGGGATAAAACTTATTTCTTCAGTAATATAACTTCCGCTTTGAAAAGTGGTTGGCAAGGCCTTAATGGTAAATTATTTTATTTAAATAATCAAGGAATTGTCCAATATGGATGGCAAACAATTGCTAATCAAAAATACTATTTTGGTGAAGATGGTTTTGCCTACCAAGGTTTTCATAAAATAGGGGCTGAAACCTACTTTTTCAGTAATATAACTTCCGCTTTAAAAAGTGGTTGGCAAGGTATAGATGGTAAATTATTTTATTTAAATAATCAAGGAATTGTTCAATATGGATGGCAAACCATTGCTAATCAAAAATACTATTTTGGTGAAGATGGTTTTGCTTATCAAGGTTTCCACAAAATAGGGGATGAAACATATTTCTTCAGTAATATAACTTCTACTTTAAAAAGTGGTTGGCAAGGCCTTAATGGTAAATTATTTTACTTAAATAATCAAGGAATTGTCCAATACGGTTGGCAAATGATTGCTAATCAAAAATACTATTTTGGTGAAGATGGCTTTGCTTATCAAGGCTTTCAAACCATAGACAATAATACTTATTACTTTAGTTCTAATACTTCTGCCCTTTTAACAGGGTTACAAAGTTTAAATAATCGTCTTTTTCTTTTAAATGAAGAAGGAATTGTCCAATATGGATGGCAAACAATTAATCAACATACTTATTATTTTGATTCTGATTATTTTGCTGTTCAAGGTTTTAAGGTTATTGATGATAAAAAGTACTTTTTCTCTTATATTGATTCTAGTCAAAAAAGAGGTTGGCAAAGTCTTAATGGTAATATTTTCTACCTAGATGAAAATGGTGTTTTAGTTACCGGCAATCAAACTGTTGAAGGTCGAGCTTATCTCTTTAATAGTGATGGTTATCTTCAAGGTTTTAAAAATGTTAATGGTCTAACTTACTATTATAATCCTGATGGTTCTCAAGCACTTGGTGTCCAACGTTTAGCTGGAGCTTATTACAAATTCAACACTATAACAGGTGCCCTAGAAGGTTATGTTAATCAAAAATATGTTATCGATGTTTCCTACCACAATGGTACAATTAATTGGGATGCAGTAAGAAATTCCGGTTTAGTTGATGGTGTCATAGTTCGTTTAGGTAGTGGTTCCGATACCCTAGATAGTCAGTTTTTACGAAATATCAAAGAACTAAATCGTTTAGGTATTCCTTACTCAGTTTATCTCTATAGTTATGCCGAAAATGAACAAGAGGCTCTTCAAGAAGCTAATTATGTTATAAATGTTATCAGAAATAATAATGTTTATATTTCATCTAATCTTTTTGCTATTTACTATGATATAGAATCTTGGCATATTAATTCCACTGGTCAATCAAGTGATTACATTAGTAAAGAAACATATGGTAAAATAATTAAAACCTTTACTAATCAGATTCAATCGTTATTGCATGTAAATGCTCGTGTTTATGCTTCAAAATATTTTATTGAAACAAGATTTCCAACTGATGTTAGAGAGTATACTACTTGGGTTGGACAATGGAATGATCATATAACTTATCAAGGACCATATGAAGGCTGGCAATTTACTAATGAAGCTCAAGTACCAGGCGTTAATGGTAATGTTGATATGAATATTTTTTATTACTAATAAGTACTATTAATTAGTACTTTTTCTATATATTTAAATCAACCTGTTATTTGCTTCAAAATGTGTTATAATAAAACTAATAAAATGGAGATGATTTTGTGCGAAAATGTGTAATTATCATGAATCCAGCTAGTGGTAAGAAGAAAAAAATCAATAACTTAAAAAATCTCTATGACATTCTCCGTAAATATGGTTATGAAACAGAGATTAAAGTTACTAAAGCTAAGTTTGATGCCATTCGTATTGTAAAAGAACTAGACGATGACATTGATTTAGTTATTTCAGCTGGTGGAGATGGAACATTAAATGAAGTAGTAACTGGTAATACGCAAAGAATAAAAAAACTTACTCTGGCTAATCTTCCTATGGGTACCACTAATGATGTTGGTAATATGTATGGACTTAGTCGCAACATCAATGAAAATCTTGAAAAAATTTTACAAGGTAAAGCCAAGAATATTGATATTTGCTATATAAATAATACTCCATTTGTCTATGTAGCTTGTCTTGGTGATTATATCGATATGGCCTATAATACACCACGTGAATTAAAAAAGAAATATGGAAAAATTGCCTATATCATGTATGGTCTTAAACAATTTCGCAACAAAATAAATTGCTATGATATAAAATACAAAATCAACAACAAAACCTATGAAGGTAAATATTCCTTTATCTTTATAACTAATTCTTCCCGAGTAGCAGGTGTATCAGATATTTATTATGATGTTAAATTAGATGATAATAAGTTTGAAATAGCTTTAGCCGATGTAAAAACAAAAAAAGATATGCTTAAAATGCTCGTTTTAATTAATACTATTGATGTTAAAGATATACCTGGAATAACCTATTACCGAACCGATAACTTTGAGATTGAATTTTTAACAGGTCCAAAGACTTCTTGGTGTATTGATGGTGAAGAATATCGTACGGATACTAAAAAGTTTTCTTTTAAAGTAGAAAAGAATATGAAAATGCTATTGCCGACCGAAAAAATCAATAAGCTTTTTCAAAATAAGGAATGATATTATGAAAAAAGAAAAAATTAAAAGTAATCAAAGTCCCATAAAAAAAGAAAAACCTAAATTAACTTTAAATTTATTTGTTTATCTTTTTTTAAGATTTTTAGTTATCATTTGTATGGTAGCTCAAAGTATCCATGGCAATTGGAACAATGTTTTCCTATGTATTTTTACTTTAATATTGTTTACGTTGCCTAATCTTATTTCCAAACGATTTAATATTGAATTACCAACTACCTTAGAAATTGTTGTTTATCTTTTTATATTTTCCGCTGAAATTCTTGGTGAAATTCAAAATTTTTATGGTGTTTTTACTCATTGGGATACTATGCTTCATACTTTAAACGGCTTTTTATGTGCCGCTGTTGGGTTATCATTAATTGATATTTTAAATAATACGGAAACGATTCAATTTAATTTAACTCCTGCTTTTGTTGGACTTGTTGCTTTTTGTTTTTCCATGACTATCGGGGTTTTATGGGAATTTTGTGAATTTACAATGGACCAGTATTTTGCCCTTGATATGCAAAAAGATCGTCTAGTTCAAAAAATTTCTTCCGTTGAATTAAACAAAGATAAAAAAAATACTCCTGTCATAGTTGATAATATATCGAAAACCGAACTTTTTAATCAAAACAATGATAAATTAATGACCATTGAAGGTGGCTACTTAGAAGTTGGATTAATAGATACGATGAAAGATCTATTTGTTAATTTTGTTGGTGCTATTTCCTTCTGTATTTTAGGAAGTCTATATATAAAGAATAGGGATGACTATAAATTTGCTTCCCGCTTTATTCCTAAGAAGAAACGACAATTAAAAGAAGAATAAAAGGGGTTTTATTATGCATAATAAAAAAAGAACCAAATTAAAGAAAAAATTTAATGAAAAATCATTTGCCATGAAGATGCTACTAATCATAATACATCTAATTATTATTACTATATTAGGGGTATATGACTATAAATTATATCAAGAAGATATAGCTATCTTACCATGGAATGAAGTCGAAGAAACAACTGATTATACTTATATTGAAATATCTAAAATGTCGGAGCAATTTGCCTCTTATCCAGAAAAAAATATTGGTATTCATTTTGTAATTGAAAAAGAAATTACTGGAAAATGGCACACTTATCTCATTGCGATAAATGAAGATGATTATGCCAAGTATAAAGATATAATTGATTATACTTATGAAAGAACAACTACCGTTCCTAAACCTCTAAAGGTTTATGGCTATCCCGTTATCGTTAATAGTAATTTAAAAACATTAGCTATCAAAAATCTTCCTAACTTTGTCCCAGCTGATAATGAAGTAGTTATAACTGATGACAATTATGAAAAATATTTAACTAACAGTTATCTTGATACTACTAAAGAAAAAACTAATGAATTTAATATGCCTTTGTTTATAGTAAGTGTCATTTTAATTCTTACCATTATCTCTTTATTAATGACTATATTCAATATTGAGATTTACCATCCACTACATATTTCTTTAAGAAAAAGAAAATCTAAAAAACATTAGGAGTGATATAATGCAATTTGTTGAATTAACCGAAAAAGAATATCAAAAATACTGGGAAAAACATCCTTTAAAAACCTTTTTATCGGCTATTGAAATAGGAAAACTACGTGAAAAAGCCCATTGGACCACAACTTATGTAGGTGTAAAAGACAAGAAAAAGATCATCGCTGCAACCATGCTTTTATCTCGTAAAGCCCATTTTAATCGTTATGAATATTATTCTCCTCGTGGTTATCTTCTTGATTTTCATAATGAAGAGTTAGTGACTTTTTTTACCACTGAATTAAAGAAATATCTTAAAACTAAAAAAGCCTATGTTTTTCGTGTTGACCCATATCTAATTTATAAACAACGTGATATTGACGGCAACCTTGTTGAAGGAGGCGTAGATAATTCTAATGTTGTTAAACATTTAGAAGAACTTGGCTTTAAAAAAGTTCCTATCAAAGATATGGAACAAGTAGGGTGGATGTTTTCTTTAGACCTAGAAAATAAAACGGAAGAAGATTTATTAAAAGAAATGCGTCAAAATACCCGTAATATTATTCGTAAAACAGAAAAATTTGGTATTGAAGTTCATGAAGTTTCTTATGATGAATTAGAACGTTTTCATAATATTTTGGAAGAAACAGGTGCTAGAAAAAGTTTCCATGTTCGTAACATATCTTATTATCAAGACATGTATAAATTATTCCATGACAAAGATGAAGTTAAATTTTTTATTACTGAGCTTAATTTAAAAAAATATATTACTAAATTAGAAGCTGAAAAACACGAAAAAGAAGACAAACTAGCTAAACTAAGTCCTAATAAAGCTAATGATGGTAAAAGAAAAAATATAGAAGAAGATCTTAAGACATTAAATAAAAGAATAGATGAGTCTAATGCTATTCGTAACGAACAAAAAAAAGATATCATAACTTTATCTGGCTCTATGTTTATATTAATTCAACCTGAAATTATTTATTTATCAAGTGGTAATTATGAGGAATTTTTGAAATTTAATTCTCAATATTTAATTCAATGGGAACTAATTAAATATGGTCTAAAACATGGCTTTAAAAAGCATAATTTTTATGGTATTCCTGCTAATATTGCTACTCATCCTAAAGATTATGGTATCTATGAATTTAAAAAAGGTTTTAATGGTTATGTTGAAGAACTAATAGGGGAGTTTGAATTACCTCTTTCTTATCACTATTATTTATTAAAACTTATTCATAAAATAAAAAAATAAATTAACCTACTTATTATATTGATTATTTAATATAATAAGTTTTTTTTGATAATTTTCTATATTCTTATTAACTTCAATATACTTATCAGGAGCTATTGCCCCTTCATAAATATCTTGCGGTGTCTCTAACAAAATTTTTTCTAAGTAATCTAATCCGTTTTCATTCATATATAATTCTATCGCCACCAAAAAAGAATTAAAATAAGTACACTCATCCCAACAATCTAAAAGATATTTATTATTAATAATACTCTTACCAGCACTATTAATAAATTTGTCATATCTAATTTCTTCATTTAAAGCTAACTCCGGATAAATATTATTTTTAAATAAATAATCTAAAAATTTCTTTTGAAAATAAATAGAATTAACTTCTGTTATTAAAGAATAATTCTTATTATTATTAAAATCTTCATTAATAACACTAGCCATACCATGCGCAAATTCATGAACTAAATCACTTAAAAAATTCATTGTTTTATCTTTTGTAATATTAATATAGGTCTGTTTAAAAATACTAATATAAAAAGTATACGAGTCACTATCACTAACATTTATAATATTACTTTGCTCTTTAAATAATTGTAAAAAAGCCTTTTTAAAAGTATCACTTTGTTCCATATAAAAGTCATGCATTATTTCTAATGCTTCATCTAAAGAAAAATCAACTTCTTGTGTTTTCTTAAGCCTAAGTTTTTCATCTTTCCAAATATCGTTATAAATAGTAGCGCGTTCTTGTAATATAGAGAAAATTTGCTCATCACTTTTTTGATACTTAAAAAACATAAAATTATCATAAATTCCTAATAAATAACGTAGTTGAGCTAAAGCAATTTTCTCTTTGGTATCAAGACTTGGTTTACATTCTAAGTCAAATATTCTTTTTTCAATAAGTCTATAATTCCAAGCCATATTACTATATCCTTTCACTTAAAACTATTTTCTAGTCTATCATAGAAGACTAAAATACTCAACAAAAAAATTTGTCAACTATACTTAAAATATATTGACAATAATTGTAACATATAATAGTATGAATATATGAACAATCATTCATGTAAAGGAGAATAAAATGCGATTACATAGTAAAGAATTATTATACGGTTTAAGTGAATTTTATAAAATATTTGGTGACCAAACCAGACTTAGAATTTTAGATGCTCTTTTAAATAAACCATTATGTGTTAATGAGTTAAGTGATATTTTAGATGTATCTCAATCGGCTATATCTCATCAACTGAAAAATCTTCGTTCATCCAACTTAGTAAGAACCGAAAAAATAGGTAAGAACGTATACTATTCTATTAGTGATGAACATATTAAAATAATTTTAAAATATGGTCTTGAACATATTTCGGAGGTAATGCAATGAAAAAGTTTTTTAATGTCAATTTAGTAAGAATTATAATTAGTATTGCATTTTTTATAAGTGCCTTATTTTTTAAAAATAATCCCTTCCAGTTAGTCCTTTTAATTATTTCTTACGTAGTTATTAGTTATCCCATTTATCTTGAAGCACTAGATAATATTAAAGAAAAAAATTTCTTTGATGAAAATCTACTTATGATTATTGCTACTATTGGCGCTTTTATAATAAAAAATTATGAAGAAGCTGTCATGGTTATGCTTTTATTTGAAATAGGGGAGTATTTATCTGATTTAGCTGTTTATAAAAGTAAAAAGTCTATTACTGAACTTCTCAATTTACGAGTTGATTCTGTTACTTTACAAGATGGCAATGCCACTAAAATTATTCCTGTTGATGATGCCCAAATAGATGATATTTTTATTGTAAAACCTGGTGAAAGAGTACCATTAGATGGAATAGTTTTAGAAGGAACAACTTTTCTTGATACCTATCCCTTAACCGGTGAAGCCATTCCTAAAAAGGTAACCATTAATGATCAAATACTTTGTGGTTGTATCAATAGAGATTCACTTATCAAAGTAAAATCAACATCAACCGCTACTTCTACTACAGCTGCGAGAATCATGAAATTACTTTCTGAAACTGAAGAGGGTAAAAGTAAAACTGAAACTTTTTTTAGTCGCTTCGCTAAAATATATACACCTGTTATTGTTTTTTGTGCTCTTATAATTGCTCTTATTCCAACTTTAATCACTAAAGATTATCATACCTGGATTTATAGAGCTCTCGTCTTTTTAGTAACTTCTTGTCCCTGTGCCCTAGTTATTTCCATTCCTCTTGGTTACTTTTGTGGAATCGGAGCTGCTAGTAAAAAGGGCATATTAATTAAAAGTAGTAAAGAATTAGATGATTTAAATAATATTGATTATCTTTTATTAGATAAAACCGGTACCTTAACTAAAGGAATATTTACTGTAAGTAAAATAGAAACTTTTAATATTTCAAAGCATAAATTTCTTCAACTTGTTGCTTCTGCTGAAGAAAATTCTCTTCATCCTATTGCGACTGCCATCAAAGACTATAACCATGAAAAATTATTAAAAGTAACTTCTTATCATGAATTAGCTGGTTTAGGAATATCATGTACCGTAGATAATAAAAAACTTCTTATTGGTAATAAAAAACTTATGGACAAACATAATATCCCAGTAATAGAACCAAGTGATTTAACCACAGTTTATGTAAGTATTGATAATACTTATGCAGGTTATATTATAATTAGTGATGAATTAAAGACAAGTAGTAAAGATATACCTAAACTAAAAAAGTATTTTTCGGATATTGTTATTTTATCAGGTGATCATGAAGAAGCAGTTAAAAGTATTGCTAAAGAGTTAAAAATAACTACTTATCATGGTGACTTACTACCTGAAGATAAATTAAAATATGTAAAAGACTATCAAAAAAAGGGTAGGGTTATCTTTATTGGTGACGGTATCAATGATGCCTTAGTTTTAAAACAAGCTGACATTGGTATTTCTATGGGACAATTAGGAAGTGATGCCGCCATTGAAACCAGTGACATTGTCTTAATGCAAGATAATTTAGCAGCTCTAAAAGAGGCCTTTAAGATTGCTAAATATACTAAAAGAAAAATTACCCAAAGTATTATATTTGCCTTATCTGTAAAAATAATTGTTTTACTATTAGCTCTTTTTGGTATTAGTACTATTTGGATGGCTGTTTTTGCAGATGTTGGAGTTACTTTTTTAGCCATTTTAAATGTTTTACTAATTATGTTAAGAAAATAATATTTTTATCTAAAAAATGTTATACTATAAGTGAAAGGATTGAATTATATGAAAAAGAAAATTATTATTATTTTACCGATAATCCTCGTTCTTATTTTATTAACTATATTTGGTATTAAGTTTTATCAAAAATGGCGTATTGATCATGCTACTATAGAAGTAACTTTACAAGATAATCTTAATATTGAAGTTTATTCCAAAGTAAAATTAAAAGATTTAATTAAAAGTATCAATGGTAAACTTCTTAAAAATACTTCTATTGATACTAAAAAATTAGGTAAAAAAACTATTTCTTTTCAATATATTAATGATGATAACATTAAGGTTCCATATTCCTTTGATATTAATATAGTCGATACCACTAAACCTATTATTAGTTTATTAAATTCGTACTCAGTATTTGTTGGTTATGATGGTAATTTAGTTGAAGAATTTTTCTGTGGCGATAATTATGATGATCATCCTAACTGTGTTATTGAAGGTAATTTTGATCCTAATACTGTAGGTAGTTATCCTGTTACTTTAAAAGCTACCGATAGTAGTAATAATGTCATGTCTCATGATTTTACTGTATATGTCAATCCTAAATCTTCATCATCATCAAATTCTACTTATGAAGAACCTATAACAACTGCCTTTTCTGATATAGTGGCCACTCACAAAAATAAAAATACCAAAATTGGTATCGATGTTTCTCATTGGCAAGGTGATATTGATTTTCAAAAAGTAAAAGACGCTGGTGTTGAATTTGTCTTTATTCGTGTAGGCAGTCAAAAAGGTATTGGGGGCAAATATTATGTAGATAACAAGTTTGTTCAAAATATTGAAGGTTTTAATAAAGTAGGTATTCCTGTAGGTATTTATTTTTATTCCTATGCTAATAGTAAAGAAACCGCTATTAAGGAAGCTAAATGGATTCTAAAACAAATAAAAAAGTATGATGTTACATTACCAATTGTTTTTGATTGGGAAAACTGGTCTTTTTACCAAGAATTTAAGCTAAGTTTTTACCATCTAACAGAAATGGCCAATGCTTTTATGGCCACTATTGAAAAAGCCGGCTACCAAGGTATGCTTTATAGTAGTAAAAATTATTTAGAAAATATTTGGTATGATACCCCTTATCAAATTTGGTTAGCTCACTATACTTCTCAAACCAATTATACTGGTACTTACAAAGTATGGCAATTATGTAGTAATGGTCGTATCGATGGTATTTATGATAACACAGTCGATATTAATGTCATGTATTAAAGATATTTATCTAAAAAAATAACTAAATTCCCACTTTTTGTTCTTTTAAGTTCCTCTCTATATTTAAATTTTCCCACTTTCTTAATACTAAAAACATCTTTATCTTTTAATTTATAATCACTATTTTTTAAGAAATCATAATTAACCATGATTTCTTTATTTTTTATTTTTTCTTTAACTTTAGTCCGACCTATATGACAAAGGGTTGCGACTACTGTATCTATTCGGGTACTAGAAACTATTATTTCTATTTTTTCATACTCTCGTTCATAGTCTTTAAATAAATCTCTATCTTGTTCAATTAATTCAATATGATTATTTTTTACCATTAAAAAGTTACTCTCAAAGTAATTCCTTATACTGGCTAGTATATAAATATAATATTTATTATCAACAATTAAAATATCTCCAAACATTTCTTTAGCTATATTAAGAGCATAAATACTTCCTAAAATATCTTGATGCCGTACTTTATTTTTTATTTTTATTTCATAAAGAATAACATCTGGTAATTTATCTACATAAAAAATATTATTTTCACTATCTTTATAGGGTAAAAATATTTTATACTCATCTTTTTTTAATTTTTGTTTTAATATTATTTGTTCTTTAGGGTCAAGAAAAAAAGTAGCCTGTCCTCGTCTTAAACGATTTATATTTTTTTCAATTTCATACATACTATCCCTCATTCCTTTTCATTATATCATACTAATTTAATTAATAAGGTAAGTATTAATTTCCTAGTAAATTTTTAAATTAAAAACAAGCTTTAAGACTAATTACTCCACATAAAAACTTCACCAAGTGAAGCTTTATTTACAAAAATTTTTTTAATTTTTCAACACATACTTCTTGCTTTTTTACATATTCATCAATTAACTTTTCAACTTCTTTATCAGTATCTTTATGATTAAGTAGTTTTCTTCCTTCAATAATACCCATATTTGTACCTTGTAATAGTAATTCTGCTAATTTCGAAGTTGTACTATCAGTAATTGTTTTCATTTGAATAGTATACCAAGTCATTACTTTATTAGCTTTAGATGTCTCATGTGGCTCCTTTGAACTATAATCAGGATAAGTTTGGGCAATCTTATCCGCAATTTTTTTATAATCTTCATATTGCTTTTGTAAAAGATTTCTAAAATCTTTATCTTCTGCTTTTTCCATTATAAATTCCATAGCATCCATACCCATACAACAACCTTTATTAAGTTCATCTAAAACATCTACATTTTTATCCGTTTTCATAAAATTATCCTCCCTTAATAGTATTATCTAAAAAATAAAAATTATGCTTTTTCTTATTTGCTGGCAATTTTTTGTAAAATATGTTAAAATTAACATGCTTAAAAGGAGGAAACTATATGAAAAATATTAAGGAATTTAAAACTCTTTTTTCTTTAATAAAAGAATATAAATTTAAATTAATTATTTGTTCACTAGCTATTTTTCTAAGTAATGTATCCTATCTTTTAGTAGGTTATTTAAATGGACGTAGTATTGAAGAAGTAACTAAACTTAATTTGAAATTAGCTCTTTTTTTTCTAGGCTGCTATTTAATTGAACAAATCTTAGCTTCTGTTATTGAAAGAATTGCTAATGCTTCTTTATATAAAATAGAATTAAATGTATCTCGTAAAGTAAGTTACTTAACATATAAAAAAGCTTTATATTTACCGGCCTTTGCCTATGAAGAAAAAACTTCCGGTGAACTTATTAATCGTATAACTAATGATACGGAAACAATTATTAATTCCTTTGACCGCCTATTAGAAATATTTTCGGGATTATTATCATCGTTAATTATTTTTGTTTATATTTTTTACAATTCTTATCTTATTGGCTGTGAAATTCTTCTTTTTATCTTTATTTTTGCTTTCGTCGTAAAATATTTTAATCCTAAATTAAAAGAAATTCATAAAAAACGTAAGGCTCTAAATGATGAGTACACTTCATTTGTAACTGAATCTATCCGTGGCATTAGAGAAATAAAAACCTTAGGTATTAAAGACTCTTTATTTAATAATTTAGAAATTCTTATAAAGAAACTAACTGCTAAATCGGAAAAAGAAGTTGATATTAGTAGAAATTATGACATTATTTCTTACACTTTAAAATCTTTCTTAGAAGTAGGTTCTTTCGTTACTTGTGCTATCTTACTATATTATGGTAAAACCTCACTTACTTTTTTTGTTGCTTTAACTTATTATATTTATCGTTATACCTGGATTATTGAAAATATAACTTCTTTTAGTAAAATATATAATCAAGTCTTAGTAGCTCTTACTAGAATCAATGAAATTCTTGAAAATAAATTATATACTGATGTTCAATTTGGTACTCAAGAATTAACTGATTGTAAAGGTATTATAAAATTTGACCATGTCACTTTTAATTATCCTAATGAAGGAGTAGTTTTAAATGATTTTACTGCTACTTTTATGCCTAATCTAAAAATTGGTATCGTCGGTAAAAGTGGTCAAGGTAAATCAACTTTGTTTAATCTTTTAACTAGAGTTTTTGATACATCACAAGGTATCATTTCTATAGATGATATTAATATTCAAGACTTAACAGAAGCTTCTTTACGTAAAAATCTTTCTATTATTAGACAAGAACCTTTCTTATTCAATAAGTCTATCAAAGAAAATTTTCTTATTTTAAATAAGCATTTAACACTTGAAAATATTAGAAAATTTTGTCAAATGGCTTATATTGATGACTACATTATGTCCTTACCTAAAAATTATGATACTATTTTAGGGGAGGGTGGAGTTAACCTTTCTGGTGGTCAAAAACAACGTCTTTCAATTGCTAGAGCTCTTGCCAAAGAAAGTAAAATAATTTTATTTGATGAAGCAACCAGTGCCTTAGACAATGAATCCCAAAAATATATTAAAAAAGTAATTGATAATCTTGTCAAAGATCATACCGTCCTAATTGTTGCTCATCGTCTTTCAACTATTATTGATGCCGACATTATTTATGTAATTAACAATGGTCAAATAGAAGCAATTGGCAATCACCAAACTTTATTAAAAAACTCTAAATCTTACCAACGACTTTATAATAATGAATTAGAATAGTATTATCTAAACTTTTACTATTTTTACAGCTAATTTTATTGTATAATAAAATAGGTGAAGTAAGATGAAAGTCGAATTAAAAATATTAATCTATAGCATGATAAACAACTTAATTATCTCTATAATTAAAATTAGCAGTGGTTTATTTTTTAAACTAGGCTCTTTATTAGCCGATGGCCTACATACTTTGAGTGATTTTATTACAGATATAGTTTGTTTTATTGGCGCTAAAATATCTAAAAAGAAGCCTACTAAATATCATCCTTTTGGTTTTGGTAAAGTAGAGTATCTAACCAACCTTTTTGTAGGATTTTTATTATTTTCTTTAGCTATTTTTATTATTATTCATGCCTTTTTAGAAGAAACAATTATTCCACCATTAAGTATTTTATATATCCTAATTATTACTTTTATTTTGAAACTAATAGCTATCTGTGTAATGCATATTGTAGGTAAAAAAATTAATAGTAATACTTTAATTATTTCTGTCGAAGAATCAAAAGCTGATTTAGAATCTAGTTTCATTATTATGATAATTACTATTCTTTTACAGTTTTCTTCTAAATATCCTTTTTTGAAATATACTGATCTTTTTGGTTCTCTCTTTGTAGCGGCCATTGTTTTAAAAACAGCTCTTAAAATTATAATTGACAATTCTTTATCAATTATCGGTGAAGTTGAAGAAGATGGTCCTTATTATAATAAAGTAGCCGAATTTTTAGAAAATTTTAATCAAATGGAACATAAAAAAATTGAAGCCTACGACATTGATTTAATAAAATATGGAGCCTATTATAAACTACAACTTACTTTAGATTTAAATGCTAATCTTAGCTTACGACAAGTAACTAATGTCGTTAACAAATTGAAAAAAAATATTTTAAAACATCCCTCATTACATATAAAATATGTTACAATTTATGTAACTGATAAATTAGAAAGGAAATAATTATGGAAAAAGTAACTTTAAAAATAGACGGAATGCATTGTGATAACTGTGCTAAAAGATTAGAAAAAGCTTTATTAACTAAGGAGAATATAAAAACGGCTAAAGTTGATTTTGCCAGTCAAACAGCTATCATTACTTATGATAATCTTTCTCTTAATAAAGTAAAAGAATATATTAGTGATATTGGCTTTAGTGCTACTGCTAAGTAAAATGTTAATTACTTGTTGTTAGGAAGTGAAACAATGAAAAAGTTAATTTTAATTATTATCTGTTTAGTAACCATAACCTTCTTAGGTGGTTGTACTAAGGAAGAACCAAAAGAACTAGCTGATAATGAAAGATTCAAGGAAGAATATGAGAGTTTAAATGGTCAAAAGTATAATAATCAAACCATTAGAAAAATTACTATTGCTCAAGATAACCCTTTTATTTATAAAACAGCTTCTGATATCGTTGACATGATGGATCAAAAGAAGTCCTTTGTCGTTTATTTTGGCTTTGCCAAATGTCCTTGGTGTCGTAGTATGATTGAAGAATTAATTACTGTTGCTAAAGAAAATAATATAGGTATAATTTACTATGTTGACATTTCTGAAATTAGAGATACCAAAGAATATGATGAAACAGGAACTATCATTACTACTAAGGAAGGCACTTCTGCTTACAAAGAACTTTTAGACAAATTTGCTTCCGTATTAGAAGATTACACTATAAAAGACTCTTCTGGTACAGAAACTTCTACAGGAGAAAAAAGAATTTATGCTCCTAATGTCATTGCGGTAATAAATGGTCAAGCTACTCAATTAGAAACAGGAAATAGTGATCTTCAAACCAATCCATATCAAGAATTAACACCAGCCATCAAAAAAGATATGCATGAGAAATTATCTTGTCTTGCTAAATGTCTTAATGATGCAAAAACAACTTGCGATACAAGATGCTAAAAGACTTAGTTATTTAAAACTAAGCCTTTTCTTTTCTATCTTTAAGTGTAATTACAGTATAATTAGAAAAATCTAAATCTAAAATAGCCTTTTTATATGTCTCAAACGTCATCTTTTCAATATCCTTAACAGTATCTAAATAAGGATAATTAAAGTCTACCAAATTATCAACAAATAGTAAAATCGTCTTTAGAATACTTTCATCTCTTAAGATTATATCCATTATAATATCTTTTTTCTCTAATTCAAAAATTTCCTTATCAAAGTCCTCTAATCTTTGAATACAGTTAATAATTCTTTTTTGAAATTCTACAGGTTTATCAGTATATGCACCAATATTAATTATAAAAAAATTATTCAATTGATTATATGATTTTACAATACTACCCGTAATAATTTTATCTTTAACTAAGTCATTATATAATTTTGAAGTTAAACCAAAAAAGTTAACAAAGAAAATATGCACCAAAAAGTCTAAATCTAATTTTTTTCGACAGCTCAATTTACTGACATCTATCTTATAAGCAATATTGATAAAATCTTGAGCTGTAGGATAGTAAACAGTGCCTTCCTTTTTAACTACTGTTTTTGGTTCTTTAACCGTAAGAATTTGAACTCGATGTTTTTTTACTTCTAAGTCTTTATAAAATTCTTTTAACTGCCATAAAACGGCTTCTTTATCAAAATTACCAGCTACAATAATATATTGCATTTCTGGACGATAGAAAGCTTGATAACAAATTTTTAAATCATTAAGGGTAGTTTTTTGAACGTCTTCCAAACTTCCCCCAATACTTCGAAAGGTTATATTATGAAATAAATAATTCATTTCTTCTAAGTTAGAACAATAAAATTTATTATCCATTTTGGCTCTTATTTCTTGATATATAGGTTCTTTTATTTTCTTTAATTTTGCCTCCTCAAAAGAAACATCATATATACCCTTTAACAAGGTATCAATACCCATTTTAACATCTTCAACAGCCTCAAAATAAAACTTGGTCATATTGCGATAGGTTGAAGCATTAGTATTCATACCAGCTTCCCCTAAAATTTTTATGAAATTTCCTACCTTATTACACTCAACTACATAGTGTTCTAATATATGAGCAATTCCATTTTGCATATGATATTTTTTATCATCTACACTAAAATCCGTAGTCGTACCACCTAAAAGAGTAACTAATTGGAAGAAAGTAGAATGTCTTCTTTTATCTTCATAAAAATAAACATTTAAACCATTATCTAAAATTATATGTTCTAATTTATTCATTTTCTTCCTCCTCTAAAAAGTAAATAGTATCAAGTTCTAATCTTTTTACAAAACCAACTACATCATGGGCTGTTATATCTTTTAATTTTTCATATTTCTCTTCTGGTAATTCATCTACGCCTAACTCTTTATCAATGAAATCCTCAAATAAAATCATTTTTTCATCTAACCGTCTAATTAAATTAACCCTGAAGCGCTCCTTTAAATTTTCAAGTAGGGGACTAATAAGTTCTTCACTTGTTAATTCTTCCATTACTTCAAGCATTTTTTCTTTGACAATCTTTTTATTATCCTTATGTATATAAGCTGTCAATTCTAGTAAACCATAATGTACATAGGCATCTACAGACGTAGAGTAGACTAAATCAAAATCCTGTCGTAATTTTTTATCCAACAATAGTGATGATAAAGAAGAAAGCAATCCTCTGACAATTCCTAAATATATAAAGTCATCTTCAGTCATATTTTTAACTTTATAAATTAAAGAAAAAGCTGAATCTTTAAAAATATTTTTTTCTTCTTCCTCTAAGACTTTCTTTCTAAAAGGTTTTAAAAAATGATTAAAATCAAAGGTTAAAGTTACTGCCGAACTTTTTTCTTTTAACAAATATTTTTCTACCAAATTAGTAATTTTTTTCTTAGAAACATTTCCCATTACAAATACTACTGGTTTAACGCTTATCAATTCTTGATAAAAATTATATAAATCTTTTTCCGTCACTTTATCAATTAAATCTAGATGGTCTAATAATGTTAATGAAAATATTCCTTCATTATCAACTAATTTACGCATACGATAATTATGATAAGAATCTAAATTTTTCATCGAATTATTGAAACTTTTCTTAAGATTCTTTTTTTCTCTTTCTAATTCAAAACTACTAAATCCACCATCTTCTATTTTAGGATGATAAATCATCTTTTCAAAAAAAGCTATTTGTTCTTCTAATAAATCTTCTTTTACAATCAACGTATTAGGTATCATCAAATCAAAATAAAAATAACCATTATATCCTAATGTAAATTTTGAACATCCCATATGTATTATCAAGTTTTTTTTCTTTTCTTTTTGAAAAACTTCTTCACTGTCATACGCTTGATTCATATATTTTAACATACTGGGAAGTAGTAATAATTCAGCTAAATACTTTCTTTTATCTTTAAAAGGAAATAATATTTTAATTTGAATTGTATCAAAATCTTTATTATCTAAAAATAAAATATTTTTCTTTAAAAATACTTCTTTCATAATTCACCTCTAACTTTATTATAGCATAGATAATTACCTTTTTTTGATTACTAAAAGTAAAAGACCAAACATATTATGAACTGAGGTGAAAAAATGGTTTATTGTTCTTCAGAACCTTATCCTCCTATCCAAGTTGAAGGTAAAAATTTATTTTATGCTAATCTCCTGTTAGAAGACTATGCTGGACTTAATGGTGAACTAACTGCTATTACGTTATACTCTTATCAAAATTTTTCTCTTTTTACAGCTTATCCCCACATAGCTGAAGCACTAAGTAAAATAGCTATGACTGAAATGCATCATTTAGCTCTTTTAGGTAAAACTATCAAACTTTTAGGACTTAATCCTTTTTATAAATATCCCCAATATGGTAAGTACCATAACTGGCAAGCGTCCCTAAATTATAATTCTAATGTAAGTGACATTTTAAAAATAAATATCAAACATGAACAAACAGCCATCAATAATTATTTATATCATATTAGTATAATTAAAGATAAATATATTCAAAAGTTACTTTATCGTATCATTGCCGATGAAAAAATACATATTGCTTGTTTTAAAACTTTACTAAAAACTCTTTCCTCAACTAATAACTTTTAAATAAAAAAAATTACTGCTTTTACAGCAATAATTTTTCGTTTAATTTCTTAATTAAACTTTTTAACCAAATAGTAGGCAATCCTAAATATTTAACTCTTCCCACATATTTACCTAATATTTGATCAGGGACGATAGGTTTACTATCTATATTTTCATTATTATCTCCCTTTGTTTCTACCCAAGTTTTTTTCTTATTATTATCTAATACTTTAAAAATTCTATGAACAATAATTTTTTGTTTGTATTTATAAACGATAATATCATTAGCCTTCAAATCTTCCAACTTTATCTTTTTATATATAACTAAATCACCATAATTAAATTCAGGATCCATACTATTTGACAAGATAGCAATTGGTTTGTATGTAAAACAACCCAATCCAAAAAATAAAAGTGCAATTCCCATTAAAAAATAAGTTTTATTTATAGAAAATCTTCTCCCAACATAAGTTATTTTTGAGTATATTCAATAAAACCAGTAATTTTCTTAGTTTGTGCCGTTACATTTGTAGTAATGTCTTTATTAAAACTTACCTTTACTGTCAAAGTTGTTTCATCACCAGCTCCTAATTCATTAGCTAATTCATCAGTTTCATAAACAATAGCATCATCACTTTCTTTATCATCGGAAATAAAAAAGACATTATTTAGAATAGCATCTATATTACCAGCATTTTTTATTGTAATTAAATAAACAACCTCATCTCCAGGTTTTTGAAGTTTAGCAGCAAAAGTGACACTATTATCAGTAAATTGAGGTGTTCCAGCATCACATCCTTCACTAACTTCAGTAACATCTACACTAACTATTTTTATATCCCAAGTACCTGTAATTTCTGTTAATCCATCTAAATTAATACTACTAGTAAAGGATGAATAACCAATTGGTATTAAAAGAATAGCTAAAAGAAATAAACATAATATTATTATTTTTTTCCTTTTCATATATTCATATCCTTTCATAAATTGCTATCCTAATTTAATATATGAACTTTTTCCATTTATGGCTGTGCTATTGATTATACTTAAATATATTTATTATGATATAATGTAAATAAACTATAAAAAAAGAGGGTTACTACCATGTATCAATTAGCTTACAATATTGATTTCACTGATATAAATGATAAAATTGACATTTACACAACTTTTGATGAAATCCCTTTACCAATAAAAGAATTTATTAAAGAAATTTCTACTAAGTTTCTTCTTTATAATAGTTATTTAGATATATTTTATTGCTCCAAATGTTATAGTCAATTAGAAGATTATACTTGTCCCAAATGCCAAAAAACATATTCTTCAACTAACCATAAATTTATCATTGAAACATCTTATATGGAATATGAAACCTCTTATTATTTTTTTGATTATAGTAAAGATGACCTTATATTATACGAAGTACAAGAAAAGACCTATTATGATAATCCTATCTCTTTCATTCCTTACAAAACTTCTCGCTATTATATTAAAAATGCCTATCGTCTAACTCCTGAATATTTAACAGATTGTTTAACGGGCCATAATTATTATTTTAAAGATTTAGTTTTTCTCGATAATGATTCTTATGATTTTTCCGAAGAAGATTTCCAATTATTTAATCTCTTTTATGAAAATAAGAATTTTATATATACAAGCAATTTTACTGAATTAATAAAAAACAATATGTATAAATATTCAAATATTAATTTATTAAAAGAATATTTAGATAATAATGTTTTTACTCTTGCGACTTTAACTTATTATCCTCTTTATTGTAAACAATTTGAATATTTAGTTAAACTTCATTTATATAATTTAGCTTGTTTTTCTAGTCCTTCTTTTAAAAAACAAAATAGTTTTAAAGCTATCTTTGGTGTTGATAAAAAATATTTATCGTTTATGCAAGAATATGACATTAATATAAATATTTTAAAGGCTTTACAATTATACCCCTGTACGGATATTTCTCTTTTAACCTTTATCAGTAGATATCTACCTATTTTTAAGGATTTAATCACCTATATTAATCCTCTAAAACTCCAAAAGTACATGGCTAAAGAAAAGATGACCGAGGAAAATATCTACGAATATGAAGATTATATTACTAGTTGTGCAAAACTCAAGCTTAATCTAAAAGATGCAAAGGTTTTATACCCCAAAGATTTTTTTCATAGCCACGACCAAGTTACTGCTGAAGTTATTTTTTTAGAAGATAAAGATATTGATAAAAAACTTCATAATCTAGCCAATATTTATTATTTTAATATTTATGAAGATGACAAATATATTATTTTTCCAGCCGATAGTATCAAGAGTTTAATAGATGAAAGTACCCAAATGTCTAATTGTGTTCGAAGTTATGGTTCTAAAGTAGCTAACAATGAATGTCAAATTTATTTTATGCGTAATAAAAAACAACCTCAAAAATCTTTAGTGACTATTGAAGTAAAAAATGGTTCAGTAATTCAAGCTAAAACCAAATACAATAATTCTGTTAACGATGAAATGCAAAAAGTAATAAAAAAATTTGCTAAAAGTCTTCTTTCTATTGAATTTGACCAATAAAAAAGTTAATAAATTTTAAAGGTTTATTAACTTTTTTTTAATATTTTTTATTAAGTGTCTTTTGTAATACAAATTTTTCTCCATTATACACTTCTTTATAAGAAATCGTCTCTAAATCATTAAGTTTTATATTATAAAAAACACCATTATCTTGTTCTAAGTTATCAATTTGTACCCAAACATTTCTTCTTTCACTATGATTTAATAAATGATCATTTAAATATCTATAGAGTAAAGCTCTTTCAAATAAACCAGTAACATTACCAATATTAATTAAATTATCATTAAAAAATTGAACTTTTCTTTCTCTTAAGTCATTATTACTACCTTTTTCCACATCAAAAAATTTATAAACAATATCTCTATTAGCTAATTGTTGATGTAAATATTCAAAATAACTATCTAAATATTCAGGTATTTGTAATGATTTATCTAAATCTGTTACGTATTCTTTATCTAACTTTTTTAGTTCCGGATGCGTTGCTTGAATAGTTCTATATCGTGGTATAACTCCAAAAAAATAGGGCCTTAAACCATATTGATTAGCAAATAAATCAGCTAAAGGATCTAAAAAATACCAACCTAAATCACCTTTAACAACAACTGCAAATAAAGGAATAACTGAACTAGTAGCAACCACTTTTTTAGCTTCAATTCCAAATTCTTGGAATAAATTAACATAAAAATCAGCTAAAGTAAAACAAACTACATTAGGAAATTGACTTACAAAACCTTTCTGATATTGTGCTAATTTTTCCTCATCACTTGCTAAAAAATATGCTAAATCTCTCCTAAAAAAAGGAGCTAATTTTATATATAAAAATCTAATAATCATATCTTTAGACCATGTAGTTGGTATTTGATTTATAATTTGTTCCATTTCTTTATTTAAATTTTTCATTTTAAGCCCCCAAAAAACACTCATATTTTACTACAATTATTAAAAAAGAGCAAGAACAAGTTAAAAAAAATAAGTAAATCACTAAAAAAGCCAAAAATATGATATACTCATAATAGAGGTGAAATCTTTATGGAAGAAAATTTTATTACAGAAGCTGAATTAGAAAATATAAAAGTAGAACGAGAAGTGCAACCGTTTAAATTGTATAATTTAAAATTAATTCATCATTATTGGGATTCAATAGAAGATATTGCTCCAGGAATGCTTATTTCTACTAGTGTTGAATTAAAATGCACAAAAAATGATGACGAATATAAATATGAATGGCATAAAATTATTACCCATACTTATTTAGACAAAGAAACATTAGAAGAAAAAACTATTGAATCTGAAGAAAAAGTACCTAATATAGAAAAAATCATTTCTGACTTAGAACAAATTGATTTAAGAAAATTAGCCAACAATTATTTTACTGACCAAGAACCTGAGTGCTACAAATACTGGGAATTAAACTACAATTATAAATTTAAAATTGTTGGAACCTATGACCAAGAAATAGATGAATTAAGTAAAATAAGTACCATTTTAAATTTTTCTGAAATAATCAAAAAAATTACTCAAGAAACTTTAAAGAACAATGATAAAGCAGAAATGAGGTAACAAATGGAACTAAAAGATTTATATAGCCAAATAAAAAATCCTATTGATGACATTAATAATATCAAAAAATTAATTAGTGCCTATTCAAACGACGATTTTTATATTGGATTAATCAGAAGTGAACCTAAAGTGTATCAACAGGGAGAATATTATCCCAAGGATAAAGACTATTTTTATGCTATGTTGTTTAATTTGTGGAAAAAGAGTATTGTATCTATTACTAATGACGAATTCCTTGAACTATATAAAAAGGGCGCTTATGGCAAAGATTTTATTAAATTACGTGAGTACTTAAAAAATGTTCCTTATGTAACTACGCATAAAGAAGTTCAACTTTTTTTTAAAAAAAGTACAGGGAATGCCGAATTAGACAAAGCTATTAAGAAATATCGTTGGATAGATGATCCATATTTTGATTATATTGACTCAATAGATTTTACTGCCAAAAAAGTCCCTTGTCAAAAATCCGAACATAGGCTATATCTTAATTGTGAAAGTTGTTATGTATATAAAATGGCAACTTATTTTATAAAAAAATGTATGCAACATAATATAGCATATGATTTTAAATTTGATTCTGAACTTAATAATAGAGATGATATCATAGTCATATATACTTCAACTGCTAATTTAATGAAATATATAGAAATTTTACAAGAAATCAAAAAAGAGCATCCTGAATTTATTGCTAAATTTAACAATCCACCCGTTTTAACAGGAAAAATAGATGGTTGGATTGGTTATGGCTCTTCACCAGGAAGAACTCCAGATGGCAAAAAACAATCATTTCATGACCTTAGAAGTAAGATAATTGAGAATATTATAGATAAGAATACCAAAGACTGGATTCTTAAGTATCAAAATAAACAAATAAGAATTGCTGAAAAAAAGTTGAGTCTTATTGATTATATTTCTGAAGCAGTAGCTAAAAACTTTTTAAATTTTTTAGCCAACAACAATAATTATGATTTGCAAAATAAACAATTTAGAGACAAAATTTATCAAATTATTAAAAGAGAATTGCCTTCACGATTAAATGCCATTTGTCATAGTAGTGATTATACAAATATCCCCGCTATTGAAATAAAACTAAAAAATAATCAAAAAGAGTCTATATCCATCGCTAACCTTAGTAAAGTTATCCACGAGATTGCTAGCAAAATAGCTGAAGCAGACCCTAAATACGTAGAAAAAATACAACAAGAAATAAAAAATAGTGCTCATAAATATGGCATTGATCCTAATAAATATTGCTTTGATACTGCAGCTATTTCCAAAATTCAATATTATTCCCAAAAAATGTTTAACCAAAGTAATAATCAGACTACACGTCAAACACCTCAACCCCCAAAATCTAAAAATAATTTAGAAACTTTACAATTTGAGCAACAAGATTCTTTAAAAAGATTAAAGGCGTTAAATAAAAAATTAGCAAGTATGCAAAAAAATCAACACCTAAATGATATGCTTAATAATTACTCATCAGCAAAAGATAATTCTACTCAAGAAACAACGGGAATTTCATATTAAAAAAATAGGAAAGGAGATTAACAATGGAACTAAAAGATTTATATAACCAAATACAAAATCCACTAGATGATATTAATAATATCAAAAAAATAATTGCCGCCTATTCGAATTGTTCTCATGCATTCTCTAGTTTTTATAGTAATCTAACAAAAACGGTACCTAAAAAATACAAACATGGAGAATACTATCCCAGTGATGCCGACTATTTTTATGCCATGCTCTTTAATATGTGGAAAAATAGTATTGTATCTATCACTAAAGATGAATTTTTAAGACTATATAGAAATGGTTCTTATGGCAAAGATTTTATTAAATTACGTGAGTATTTAAAGAAAGTACCTAATGTAACTACCGAAAAAGAAGCTAATAGTTATTTCAATAAAAGTACAGGCGATGATGAATTAGATAGGGCTATTGATAAATATCGTTGGACAGCTATGGGAGAATGCACAGGTTTTGTTCATGTATGTTCAAGACATCTTACTGCTAAAAAAGATCCTTATCCTGAAGTTGAACATAGACTTTATATTGACACTGAAAGTGTTGATACTTACCAAATGGCAATCTATTTTATAAAAAAATGTGTCCAACGTCACATACCATATTATTTTAAATTTGATGAATATGGTGGCAGAGACGATACCATGGTCATATATTGTTCAACTGCTGATTTAATGAAATATGTAGAAATTTTACAAGAAATCAAAAAAGAACATCCAAATTTAATTTCACGGGTTAAAGAACCTCCTGTTTTAACGGGGAAAATAGATGGTTGGATTGGTTACGGTTCTGAACCAGGACAAACTCCAAGTGGCAAAAATCAATCATTCAATGAAGTTAGATCTAAGGCTCTTGAAGAGGCTTTAGAAAAATGTACCAAAAACTGGGTTTTTAATAATCAATATAAACAAATAAAATATCAAGGAAAAACTATAGATTTTATTGATTATATTTCTATATTGACCACCGATAAGTTTTTTGCTTCTTTAGAAAAGAACTACAATTATATGGCTGAAGATGACAAAAAATTAGCAGAACAAAAAAATACTACTTATACTCCTTCAACCACAATACAAAAAATTGGTTATTCACTAGCAGATTTAAATCATCCACAACTTAGAAATAAAGTGTACCAAAAAGTCCAACAAGAAATGCCTTACCATTTAAATAAAATTTGCCATAGTAGTGATTATGAAAATATTCCCAATATTTATATACCACTACATAACCACTCAAAGTATATAACTAATACTGATATTAGCTACGTTTTAAACCAGGTTGCAATACAAATAGCTAACAATGATCATACCTATATCGAAGAATTGCAACAAGAAATAAAAAATAGTGCTCGCAGATATGGTGTTGACCCTAATAAATATTGTTTTGATTTAGCAGCTGTTTCCAAAATACAAAACTATGTCCAAAAAACATCTAATCAACGAAATCAGCAAAACCCATCTAATCAACATAATTATCAAAACACACAACAAGTATCTAAATCCCAAACCCAACAACCTAAAACAACGTTTGAAACTACTATCAGATTTAACCAACATGAATCTCTAAAAAGATTACAAGAGCTAAATAAAAAATTAATGGGAATACAAAAAAATGACCAATTAAATGATATGCTCAATGATTACTCATCTACCAAAAATAATTCTAACAAGACTTCAACCAATGCTTTACATTAACAATTTAATAGTAATTCAACCAACAAAAAACTAAGTGAACGCTTTGACTGTTACTTAGTTTTTATTTATATAATTAAAGTCTTTATATTTTTCGTGGTTCCTCATTTGACTTATAAGTTATTTTAATTGTTGAAGTTATAATATCGTTAAACTTGATTTCATCCTCACGTGATAAACGAAACTTAACTTGATCCAAAATATAAAACATTGACTGATAATAATTTTCTTTTAAATTTTCTATTGCCATTAACTGTTTATTTAATTCCTGCACCTTATTAATATCACCCAATTTCTCAGCCTCTGCAATTTGCTTGATAATCATATCTTTCATTGATAAGGTCAACGAAAATTGCTTAGTATTATAAATATATATTTCAATAAACCTATCTAGTAAAGACATAGTTTTAACTTTATCAAATAATTCTAAAAGCTTATTTTCTTCAATATATTTTTCAAATCCTTCTTTGTCATGATCGTAACCAAAATTATCTAAACCAGCTAGAATCTCTTCAAAAGAGTTTGGTATCGGTAAAACAAGCCTATCACAACAAACATCTTTGTATAGTAAATATTCTTCTTCATTTATAAACCCTAGTTTTTTTACTACCATTTCGTTACTCATAATATCCTTCTTTCCCGTAAAAAATTTCTTATAGTAATTATACTAAATTTTATAATAAATTTGTATACTTTCAAATATTTTTATTAATTACTTAAGTACTAAAATAATTTTTAATATTTATAAATTTCTTCCCAAAAAAGTAATTAAAAGTTTAAAAAATATCTAAAATACTGACAATAAATATTATTTATGATACAATAAATCATAATAAGAATCGAAAATAATAAGATATGGGCTTGTTCTAAAAATACTTACTTGCAACTAAAAAGCTATACTACTTTTAAACAAGTAATAATTTCTAACTTAAAACTAATAATAAAAGGGAAGGGATAGATTATGGAAAAGAAGAACTTTTTTATTCTATCACTATTACTAATAATCTTTCTTTTAGTTTTTTTAGGTAATATTTTGGTATAGAATTTCTAGCTTAAGAACCTATTTAGTATTTTCAAAACTAAATATATGAAATATTTTGCCAATAATGATATTGGTATAATTATTACCCACAATTTGACAAATTAGCATATATATGATATATTTTAAGTGCTTTTGAAAGGAAGAATTTTAATGAAAAACAATCAATTAACAACGACAATTAATACAACGACATTAAAATCAATTATTAAATATTGATTGTTTTAGCATTGCTTAACTATAAAAAATATCAATTAAGTTTTTTGCAAAGTCTATTACAATCAGTAGTAGACTTTTAATTTTATTGCTAAAAAATATAAAAAGGTATAATATAAATATAAATACTATGATATAGGACAAGATTATTAAAGTTTTATTTTAAAGAGAGTTATCGTTTGGTGAAAGATAATAAATAATCATAATAATTACTACCTATTAGTTGCACTTGAAAGAGATTGCCCGAACTTATCGGTTAAATAAATTAAGAAAAATAAGAGGATGGTACCGTCTAAAATAGACTCCTATAATGGTATCATTCTCTTTTTATTTAAAAGGAGATGGTGAAATGACCCAAGAAGACACGACCCCAATCATTCCAATCAAAAGTAAAAGAAAGAAGGTAAAGTATGAATAAAAAATGTTGTGAATTACTTAAACAAGTAATTAATAAAAATTATAATAATATAAGACTTGATAGTATGTCTTATAATGATGACGAATTTTATTATGAATTTAAAGCTGATGAACAAGTAAGTGAAAAAGACTTTAGTCAAATAGAAAGTGAAATAAGAAAATTAGATAATTCTATCTATGTAAAAATTTTAAGAGTAAGTGGTGTTTATTACAACGGTAACGCTAGTAATGAAATGATAAATAGAGTTGTAGGTAAAAGTTTTTCTAGTCAAGAAGAACTAGACAAATATAATGAATTTTTAGCTGAAGCCAAAGAAAGAGATCATCGAAAAATAGGTCAAGAATTAGATTTATTTTGTTTTTCAGATTATGTAGGAGCTGGTTTACCATTATATACTCCAAGAGGAACTATCGTAAAAGATGCTTTACAAAAGGAGATTGAAAGAATATGTAAGAAATATGGATTTCAGAAAGTTAGTTGTCCATCTCTAGCTGATATTTCTTTATTTGAAACTTCTGGTCACGCTAAAAAGTTTAATGATGAATTATTTAGAGTAGAATCACCAAAAGGTCATAAATTTGTCTTAAAACCAGTACAATGTCCTCATCATACCCAAATATTTGCTTCTAAATTAAGAAGTTATAAAGATCTTCCTATTAGATATATGGAAAGTGATAAACAATATCGAGCTGAATTACCAGGAGCCGTAGGCAATAGTCTATCAAGAGTATATGCAATTACAGTTGAAGATGGCCACTCATTTTGTAGAAGAGATCAAGTAAAACAAGAAGTTATTAATATGTGCAATTTGATTAAAGATTTTTATTCACGAATGGGATTATGGGAAAATCATTGGGTTTCATTATCTGTAAGAGATTATAATCATCAAGAAAAATATATTGGTAGTAAAAAAGATTGGGATATTTGTGAACAAATATTGCAAGAAGTATCTGATGAATTAGGACTTAATGCCAAAAAGTGTGAAGGTGAAGCTGCTTTATATGGACCTAAATTAGATTTTATGTTTAAAGATGCCTTAGGTAGAGATATTCAAATTCCAACTGTACAATTAGACTTTGCTATGCCTAAAAGATTTAATCTTTTCTATATAGATGAAAAAGGTGAAAAACAAACTCCTGTAATGGTCCATAGAGCCGTTTTAGGATCATATGAAAGATTTTTAGCCTTACTTTTAGAACAATTTAAAGGTGTTTTGCCTATCTGGCTTTCTCCTGTACAAGTTAATATTATCCCTATAAATATGAAATATCATGACGAGTATTGTAGAAAAATTCAACAACTTTTAGAAGATGAAAATATACGAGTAGAATATGATATTTCAAAAGAACAATTAGGTAAAAAGATTAGACAAAGTAACATTATGAAAAACCCTTTAACTTTGATACTTGGAGATAATGAAAGAGATAATAATTTAATTAGTTTCCGAAAACTAGGTAGCGAAGAAACAAAAACTATGTCAATTGCTGAATTTTTAGAATTTATTAAAATTGAAATAAACAAAAGATAATTTCCAAAGTAAACAACTAATATAGAAACTAAATCTTTGAATATAATATAAAAATATGCTATAATCACTATTAGATGGTAGTATTGAAGAAAATTAAATCTAAAAAACTACTATACAAGAATATATGGAAGAAAAAATCATAGTTTTTGAAGATAAGGAGTGATAAATATGACTATGGAAGAAAAAAAAGCAATTGCCAAAAAAGTATATAAGGATTTAGGTTTTGAAGCTGAAGAATTTGAAACCGAAAAAATTGGCGAAAATGCTGATATTTTTTATCTAAATTATAACCAAAGAGAAATTGGAGGCATTATAATAGGTGATGATGGATCATATCATATATGTGGTACAATTCATCCAATAAAATATTATATAGAAGAATTCCAAAAAGGCATCAGAGATAAAAATGAATAATATATAGAGGATAAATATTATCATTTTTTTATTTACAAGGAATTTGCTATAAAAAATAAATTTAATAATGACAAAAACATAGGCTTGAATTACAATATATAACATAATTGTTGCGAGAGGGTAGTAAGATGTTAATAAATAGAGCATATATGTTTCGATTATATCCAGCAGATGAACAAAAAATATTTATTAACAAGTGTATTGGTTGTAGTCGATTTATTTATAAATCACTTTGTTCTGAAATATACTACATTGAAAATAAGATTAAACTTAATTTTATAGATATTAAAAAAGTAAAAAGAACTACTATTTATAAGATTTAATTTACTATATAAAAGAGCCCTTTATTTCATAAGATACTTGACAATTTTAAAAAAAAGTGTATAATATAGTGTCAAGTGAGGAGATATAAGCAAATTATTTTAAAATAATTCCCGCGAGCTATCTCGGGCAATGCCTACACAATTGCAATAATTGGAGTCACGAATAATTAAAAGTTCGTGGCTTTTTTTATAAAAAATCACGAATAAATAGGGGGAGAGAAATATGCTAAAAAGAAATGAGGAATATTCTCAAAACGAACAATTTTTAATGTTTTTGCAGGGTACCAGTTTTGCAACCTATCTTGCTAATCAAGATATAGAAAAATATGCAAAATTTAAAGCTGGTGAAAAACAAGAATTGTCAGATAATGATTCTAGATCTATGAATATATTATCTATGTTAGAGGGATTAGGTTATCCTATGGATGAATTAGGTACATACCTATACAAATGGGTAATCGCAGAAGTTTGTGATTCTCTAGAAGGCGTAACCGGCAAAAGAACTGATATGGATAGATGTAGGGATTTACTTGCACAACTAAATGATGGATTTTCACAAATTTATCGTAATGTTGCTGTTGAATATTTGGAAATGGGACTTAAATCATTCCATCTTTATATCCAACAAGCTATCGAAAAAATAGATTTTGAAAAAGCAGATTCCAATTTGTCATATCAAATTTTTGGAGCAAATCCTACAGAACAAAATTATGGTTTACAAGCATTTCAACTGGCTACATATACTTTAGGTCTTTGTGCTAAGAAAGAAGTACATCCACCTGTTGTAAAAAAATTATCTAATATTCCTAATGATATAAAACTAAAAGCAAGTATAAAGTAATGTTTATAAATTATTTTTAAATTAGATTCTAATATCTAAGTATAATCACAGAGTCATTATCAATTACTAAAATGGCGCTGTGATTTTTTATTTATGTATGTATAAAAAAAGAGAAAATATAGTACAATAATTTTATTAAATAATAGCAAAAATTGACAAAGAAACATAAAGGAGTGTAATACTTATGGCAATAATTGAAGTAAAAAATTTATCTAAAAATTTTAAAGTTAAAATAAAAGAAAAGGGACTAAAAGGTAGTTTAAAATCAATTATAAAACCTAAATATAAAATAGTAAAAGCTGTAAAAAATATTAATTTTGAAGTTGAAAAAGGGGAAATAATTGCCTTCATAGGACCAAATGGCGCTGGTAAAAGTACAACCATAAAAATGATGACCAGTATTTTGTATCCTGATAAAGGTACCATAAAAGTTTTAGAATATGACCCGGCAAAAGATAGAAAAAAATTATCTTATGAGATTGGCACAGTATTTGGACAAAAAGAACAATTATGGACACACTTAACTCCTTATGATAATTTTAAGTTTTTTGGAGCAATATATGATATACCTGAACCAATAGTAGAGAAAAAAATTGCTGAATTACAAATGCTATTTGAATTGGATGAATTTATAAATACTCCAGTTAGAAACTTATCATTAGGACAAAGAATCAGATGTGAAATTGTTGCTTCCCTAATTCATGAACCTAAAGTATTGTTCTTAGATGAGCCTACAATTGGTTTAGATCCTGTTGTCAAAGAAAATATTAGAACTTTAATAAAAAGAATGAATAAAGAATATAAAACCACAATTTTCTTAACAAGCCACGATGTTGGTGATATAGAAAAATTGTGTAAAAGGGTAATTATTATTAATGATGGTCAAGTTGTGCTTGATGACACTATGGAAAACTTGAAATATCACTATTTGAATAAGAAAATAGTCGAAGCTAAAATGAAAGAAAGAGTCAATCTTGATGATGAAGATGGAATCACTATAATTAAAGACAAAGGATATAACTTAAAAATTGAAGTTGATACAACTAAAAGAAGTGTTGCTGATGCTCTAAAATTGTTAAATCCAGATAATATAATAGATATAAATATATCTAATATTCCCCTTGAAGATATAATAAGTAATATCTATAAAAATAAGAAGGATTAGTAATATGAGAAAATACTTATTTATCATAAAAACACAAATAATGAGTAATTTGCAATATGTTTTTAATATAATATTTGGCTTCATTGGTAATTTCATAATGTTATTTATTTTATTTAACTTATGGAAATATTTATATAGTGATCCTAATGAACTTATTAATGGTTACAATATGACTCAAATGACTTGGTATGTAATAATTACCGAAATATTATGGATGACACTTGGTGGAAGAAAAATCTGTCATAAAATTAGTCAAGATGTAAGAAGTGGAAATATTACTTATAATATTAACAAACCATATAATTACATTGGTTATTGTTTGTCTACACATCTTGGTGATATTTTTATAAAAGGTTTGATTTATACATTTTTAGGTATGCTTACCGGTTTATTATTTCTTGGAAGTTTTCCTAAATTAACTCTAATAAATATAGTGGTAGTTTTAATTACTTCCATTTTAGCAACTACTATTAGTATTTTACTTATAACAAGTATAGGATTAATTTCTTTCTTTATTGAAGACTCAGGACCATTTTACTGGGTATATAGTAAAATAATATTAGTATTAGGAACAATTTTTCCCATAGAATATTTTCCTAATATCATTCAAAAAATCCTAAATTTTAGTCCTGTTTATGTAGTAAGTTATGGACCAGCAAAATTGTTTGTTGATTTCTCTTGGGATAAAGCCATAAGTATAATTTTAGCTCAAATAGTATATATCATAATTGCTTATGGTATTTGTTATTTAATATATAAGAAAGGGGTGAAGAAAATAAATGTTAACGGAGGTTAAAAATCAATGGAAAGTAACTAGACTTTCTATTAAATATGCTCTTGTAAGAGAACTCTTAAATAAGGCTACTTTTTTATCAAATATATTTTTTATGATATTAAATAATTCTTGTATGATTATTCAGTGGATTGTCTTATTTTCAATTAAAGATAACATGGGTGGTTATACTTTTAAACAGGTCTTACTTCTTTGGGGAGTTGCCGCCGGTACTTACGGTATATCAAGATTTTTCTTTAAAAAGTCATTTACCTTATCTGATACAATCAATAGTGGAAAACTAGATGCCTATATTGTTCAACCCAAAAATATTTTATTATCTACAATAACATCAGATATTGAAGTTTCAGCATTAGGAGATATATTATTTGCTCTAATTGTTTATTTTATTTATGGCTTTAATATTACAACATTTATTCTTTACCTTTTCTTTTGTCTTACTGGTGGAATTATGTTAACTGCCATTTCCGTAATATTAAATAGTTTAAGTTTTTGGTTCAATAATGCCGATATGATTTCCGATGTTGGAAATAGTTTAATGACTAACTTCGCAACATATCCAGACGGTATATTTAAAGGAATTACAAAATGGTTATTATTCACTTTAATTCCTGTTGGAATTGCTAATTATATACCAATTAAAGTTTTAATTGAATTTAATCCCCATTTACTAATAATAAATATCAGTGTATGTTTAATATTAGTTATTTTAGCCTATGTAATTTTTTATGAGGGTATAAAAAAGTATTCATCAAGCAATTTGATGAGTGCCAGAATATAGTAAAGGAGGAAAAAATGAAAGATTTAAATTTTATAAGACCCACTAAAGACTATGAACAACAAGCATATGAATATATTCAAGAATTTAATGATTATAATTCTGCTATTAATGGTGTTGGTGGACTAAATCGCTATATTGGCGATTATGATGGCTGGTTAAAAAAATTAGAAGAGGATAGAACTAGAACTAACATTGGTGAAAAAGTACCAGCTGAAACATTTTTTCTCATAAGAAAAAGTGATAATAAATTATTGGGAATAATTAATATTAGATTAGCTTTAAATGCTGCTTTGTTAGAACATGGAGGACATATTGGATATGGTGTAAGACCAACTGAACGAAAAAAAGGGTATAATTCCTATCAATTATATTGTGCCTTAAAATTTTGTAAAGAAAAAGGTCTTGAAAAAGTATTACTTACTTGTAACAAGGACAACATAGGTTCTGCTAAAACAATACAAAATAATTGCGGAGTATTAGAAAATGAAATCATAGATTCAACAGATGGAGAACTTATTCAAAGATATTGGATTAATGTCGAAGAAGCCTTAGAAAAAGGCAAAGAAAAATATGAGAATAACATAAAAAAAACAAGATAAAATTATTTAGAGATTGTCTAATTAATTTGCCTTTTTACCTAAAATATACAACCTTAGTTAATTAAGGTGATTCATTCGAAATAGCTTTATAAATTTTGATACTCATGCTATTTTTAATAATATAATTAATACCTAGGAATTTTGACAGTATATCAAAAAATCCTAGGTTTTTTATTGAAATAAAAATCATCTCTAAATAAAGCTGAAATATATTGTAATACTTTTAAATTATTTCAAGTACAAATATAGGAATTTTTTTTATAAAATGATATAATGTCCATAGTATATGGAGATAGTTTATGGAAAAAAATTCTAAAAGAAAAATAAAAACAATATTATTACTTTTATCAATATTTCCTTATTTAATATTTTTAGTAATGGGTATTTTTAATTTATGTTATGATAGTATCAACAATGGATACTTAGATTTATATGCTTTATTTGAACCTCTTACTAATGTCTGGCATGAAATAATAGGCAATTTAAATATCATTTTTATAATTTTAGCGATATTTTGTGTAGGGTATCCAATTTATTATTTATTAGACAAATCAAGCAAGAAAAAAGATAATACATTAGAAGCTAGTCCAAAACCTAAGAAGATTAATAAATTATTTGTTTTGTATATAATTAGTTTCCTTCCATATTTATATCTTATATATTCTTGTATATTTGGAATAGAACTTGGTTTTTTCTCCAGTACTTCAACTTATTATGGTTTTACGGCCATAATAATAGCTTTTGTAAGTCTTTCCATAGTTCCCATTTATCCAATATTGTTAATTTTTCAGATTATCTACACTATAAAAAAATATAAAATTTTTTCAGATATCCAAAGAAAAGTATTAAAGGTTACTATAATTATTCTGTTACTATTATTGATAGTACCATCAATTATACATTTAATTAATAGTAAAAATAATTTAAATACAACTTACAATCAAGATAAAATTATTATTGAAAATTATTTAAAAGATGAATTTGGTGAGAAATACTATAATAATATGGAAATAATAAAACCTTCTAGAATTTCAACAAACTATGAAATAAAAACCCCTCTTTTAAAAGAGACATTTGAGTTAAGTTTAAATGAAAAGAGAACAAAGATTACATCCAATTCTTTTTATGAAGATTTTATAGATGAAAACGATTTAAATGATAAATTAAGTAATTATTTAAATCAATATTATAAATTTCCTGAATATCTTGAGTTAAATAGTAGCATTGATAAATTCGACATAAAAGATTCTAATAACATCGATAATTTATTGAAAAATTGTAGTTATAAAATTGATAGCTTCAATATTACGAAAGAAGATTATAATAAGGAAGAAATAATAAAAATTATAAAAGATTATTTTATAAATTATGATCAAATTTTAACCACATATTATGATAAAAGTTATTTAATGTTTAATGCTAAAGTCAATAATAAGTCCTATGCTAGTATCCAAACAATAAAAGATAAATATGAAGCTGGTTCAATTAAGTTGATATTTAGTGGATATAATTATGGAGATGATTATACAATTCCAAATGAAGAATTAACAATAAATATTTATAAAGAAAATGATACATATTCACAGAAATGATATGTTTCATTAATAACTAAATAGTCTATAAATACTTTTGCTAAAAATAAACCTAAAATTTAATAAATGATAAAATGAAAATGGAGAGTGATAATAATGAATTTTTCAAAATTAATAGAGAAAGTAAATGGTATTAATCCAGAAGATAAAAATAGTATTATAGAAATTGTTAATGATATTGACATTGATAAAGATAATTTCAAACAATGGATTGCCAATATTTTTAGTGATAACATAAATTTATTCGATATGGGAAAATTACCTTATTTAATTGACGAATTATATAAGACTAATGACAAATTAAAATTTATGCTTTGTTGTATGCTTTTAGAATCTACTTGTGATAAATTGGAGTTTATAACGAATTTAGAAAATTATCCTTTATTTGTTGCTAAATTTGAAATTTTAGTTAATACATTAACGACTGTATATGAACGTGTTGATAATGGAATTGCCAATTGTGTATCTTTAATTATCCTTAATAATGATCCTAAATTTAATTATTTTACTGCTGAAATGAAAGATAGAATTATAAAAGCTACAAAATGGAAGCTAAAAGATATCTTAAATCACTTAAAAACACAAGATATAGATCCTTTAGTTTACGAAGATTTAGAAGTAATTGTTGATATGTCTTGTTATCTAAATGATAAAGAAATTAGTAGTTTAATTGATGAAATAGATCGCTTAGGTAATAATGAAAATGCAGATATTTTTATTATTAAATATAAAGCAATTAATCATCTGAAAATTTATGCTGAAAAATTAAATATGCTAAAACAAGACTATGAAAGATTATGGTTACTATATAATATAATGGAAAAACTTAATATGCATAATCTTTATTTAAATGATGTATCTCAAGAAAGTATTGCTAGATCTAATATGATAAGATGGTTAGAATATCCAACAGAACTTGGTGGCAGTCCAGATAAAATAGAATTATTAGGAGAATTTATCTATGATAATACTAAATGTTTTGCCTATAAATTTTCCAAAAACTATTTTAAAATAAGTGGTGATTTATTAGGAGTATCAGGAGGCTTTCCACTTGATAAAATAAGTTCTATTTCTAGTGGATACACATTTTCAAAATTTGAAAATGTATCAGATGATTGGAAAAAGCAATCAAATGAATTAGTTGAGTTTATTATTAATTATTGGAAAAACAGAGCAGAAAATAATAAGTAACTTTATAAGTGAAGAGATAATAAAAAGATACGATGTTAGTTCGGAGAAAATTAACTAATGAATTCAATTAACATGCAATTAATAGAATATATTGAAAATAATATATTACCGATTTATGATAAAAATGATTCAGGTCATGGAATAGAACATATACAATACGTAATTAGAAGAAGTTTGGACTTTGCAAAACAATTTGAAAATATTGATTTAAATATGATCTATGTTATTGCTGCTTTTCATGACTTAGGACACCATATTGATAAAGATAAACACGAAGTATTATCAGCTAAGTTATTTTATAAAAAGTTGTGTTCAACAAGATGACTGATAATTAAAAATATGTTATAATTAATATGCCAAACAAAATGTAGAAAGGAG